>NZ_JBAKFR010000044.1:0-33785 GCF_053484295.1 Martelella sp. AMO21009 | reverse complement strand
ACTTCGTCTCCCACCCCATCCCAACCTCCCAGATTGCAATCCGAGAAGTGTCAGGCATGTCTCCGAACATCTGTCAGGTATGTATCAAGGCCGTACATCAAGCCCGAGGATGACACAGGATAGGTAAGCGGATTTATCAAAAAAAGCTGAAGGCGGCCCCGAGAGCCGCCTTTCATATTGCACTCCTGAAGAAGGATGCAGACCGTTCAGCGGGCGATGCCGACCCTGACGGCGGTGTTCGGGCCGGCCGTGGCGGGCACCGGCAGGTTGTCGGCGCGGAACAGGAACTGGGTCGACATGCCTTCCGCGGGCAGCGTGACTTCCTGCTGGATCACCTGATCGTAAAGCGCGACATCGCCATCGACCACCTCGACGCGGACCGGGACCTGATAGGTGCCCGATCTTGCCTTCGGGCCGCCGACGAGGCGGCCGGCGATCGAGATCGTCTCAAGCAGTTGGTTGCCGCCGGGCGCGGCCGCGCAGGTGCGGCTGAACTCGCCGAGCGAGACCTGGTAGGCAAGATTTTCCGGCGCCTCGGAATTGGCCGGCGAGTAGACGCGTTTGAAAGCAACCTCGTCATCGAGCATCACCTTCGGGCAGAGCTTCGTCAAGGCGGTCAGGTTGATGCCGGGGGTAACCGGGCGGGCGGGCGCGGGCTCCGGCTCGGGCTGGGCCGTCGAGCAGGCCGCCAGTCCCGAAATTGCAAGAACAGCTGCCACGCGGCGGGTAGTGCGAAATGACACGGCGAAACTTCCTTTCCTCTCTCAAGGGCTTTTCAAGCACTCGGGCTTTGCTTTATATCAGCGCCAACACAGATTGTCTGGTCGACCGCCCCCTCGTCTCCATTAGAACGGTCTTAACAGGTAAAGCCTGCCACAAGCTAGACAATTTCCATATTCTGGCAAGCACAAAGGGGCTTTGCGTGGACTATATTTCTACCCGTGGCGAGGCGCCCGTCCTCGGTTTTTCAGATGCGGTTCTGGCCGGCCTCGCGAAGGATGGCGGGCTCTATCTGCCGCGCGAATGGCCGTTCCTGCCGACCGACAGTATCCGCGCGCTGCGCGGCAAGACCTATCAGGAAATCGCCTTTGCGATCATCAAGCCGTTCATCGATGGCGAGATCGCCGATGACGAGTTGAAGGCGATGATCGACGACGCCTACGCCACCTTCCGCCACGAGGCGGTCGTGCCGGTGGTTCAGAGCGGCGCGAACAGGTTCACGCTGGAGCTGTTCCACGGCTCTACCCTCGCCTTCAAGGACGTTGCCATGCAGTTGCTGGCCCGGCTGATGGATCACGTGCTGGCAAAACGCGGCCAGCGCGCCACGATCGTCGGCGCGACCTCGGGCGATACCGGCGGCGCTGCGATTGATGCGTTTTCGGCAAGCACCCGCACCGACATCTTCATTCTGTTCCCGCACGGCAAGGTGTCGCCGGTTCAGCAGCGGCAGATGACCACGCTCGGCGCCGACAATGTCCACGCCATCGCCGTAGAAGGACATTTCGACGACTGCCAGAACCTCGTCAAGGCGATGTTCGCCGATGGCGGTTTCCGCGACGAGGTGAAGCTTTCCGGGGTCAACTCGATCAACTGGGCGCGGATCATGGCGCAGGTGGTCTATTATTTCACCGCCGGCATCGCGCTCGGCGCGCCCGATCGCGAAATCGACTTCACAGTGCCGACCGGCAATTTCGGCGACATCTTCGCCGGCTACGTCGCGATGAAGATGGGACTTCCCGTCGGCCGGCTGGTGATCGCCACCAATGAAAACGACATCCTCGCCCGCGCGCTGGAGACCGGCCGCTATGAGATGCGCGGCGTCGAGGCCACCACCTCGCCGTCGATGGATATCCAGATATCCTCCAATTTCGAGCGTCTTCTGTTCGAGGCAAGCGGCCGCGACAGCGCCTATGTGCGCCGCGCCATGGCCGGGCTCAAGCAATCCGGCGCGTTCGATATCGAGGAGAAGACACTCGCCGAAATCCGCGCCCTGTTTGCCGCCGGCAGAACCGATCAGGCGGGCGCTGCCGCCGAGATCGCGCGCTCGCTCAAGGACACCGGCGTTCTGATCGACCCCCACACCGCCGTCGCCGTCGCCGTCGCAAGAAAGCACGAGCGCAGGGAAAACCCGATGGTGGTGCTGTCGACCGCCCACCCCGCCAAATTCCCGGACGCAGTAAAATCGGCAAGCGGTATTGACCCGGCGCTTCCCGCATGGCTTGCTGGTCTGATGGATAAGGAGGAGCGTTTCAGTGTCCTCTCTCCCGACCTGGATGCCCTCGAGGCCTATATTCGTTCAGGCATCCAAAAAGGTTGAGCACTGACCAAAACGAAAGCAGGACCGCATGACCGTAGAGTACACCCGGCTTTCCTCCGGGTTGACCGTCGTTACCCAGAACATGCCGCATATCGAAAGCGTTGCGATCGGAACCTGGATCAAGTCTGGTTCTCGCAATGAACTCATAAACGAGCATGGCATCGCCCACCTTCTGGAACACATGGCCTTCAAGGGCACCAAGCGCCGCACCGCCCGCCAGATCGCGGAGGAGATCGAAAATGTCGGCGGCGAGGTCAATGCCGCGACTTCCACCGAAACGACCTCCTATTATGCGCGCGTGCTGAAAGATCACGTTCCGCTGG
The DNA here is from genome assembly GCF_053484295.1 of Martelella sp. AMO21009. Taxonomy (NCBI): domain Bacteria; kingdom Pseudomonadati; phylum Pseudomonadota; class Alphaproteobacteria; order Hyphomicrobiales; family Aurantimonadaceae; genus Martelella; species Martelella sp. AMO21009. The sequence continues at coordinate 31,145 of NZ_JBAKFR010000044.1, read as the reverse complement.
CCGTCGATATCCTGGCCGATATCCTCACCGGTTCCGCCTTCGACGAGGAAGAGCTGGCGCGCGAGAAGAACGTGATCATGCAGGAGATCGGCGCCGCCAACGACATTCCCGATGACGTGGTGTTCGACAATTTCGCCGGCGCGGCCTTTCGCGACCAGACCATCGGCCGTCCGATCCTCGGCACGCCGGAGACCGTGATGGCGTTCACGCCGGACGATATCCGCCGCTATCTCGCCCGCAACTATACGACCGACCGGATTTTCATCGTCGCCACCGGCGCGGTCGACCACCAGGCCTTCGCCCGCATGGTGGAGGAGCGCTTTGCGTCCCTTCCGCGAAAACCGGAAACGCCGCCGCAGATGGAGGCCGCGATCTACACCGGCGGCGAGGTGCGCGAGAGCCGCACGCTGTCCGATGCGCAGATCATTCTCGGCTTCGAGGGCCCGGCCTATCACGCGCAGGATTTCTACTGCTCGCAGATCCTCGCCAATATTCTCGGCGGCGGCATGTCGTCGCGCCTGTTTCAGGAAGTGCGCGAGATCCGGGGCCTGTGCTACTCGGTCTATGCGTTCCACTGGGGCTTCTCGGATTCCGGCGTGTTCGCCGTCCACGCGGCAACCGGCGGCGAGCAGTTGCCCGAACTCATGCCCGTGATCGTGAACGAACTGCAGCGCGCGGCCGATCATTTCGACGAAAGCGAGATCGAGCGCGCACGCCAGCAGATCCGCGCCCAGCTGCTGATGGGTCAGGAGAGCGCAGCCGCCCGCGCCGGACAGATCGCCCGCCAGGTGATGCTGTGGGGCAGGCCGATCCCCAACGAGGAAATGATGCTGCGCATCGAAAACATCACGCCGCGCCGTCTGACCGACCTCGCCGGCCGCTCCTTCTACGACGCGCCGCCGACGTTGTCGGCAATCGGGCCGCTGGACCAGCTTGGCGGGATCGAGGACATCGCCGGCAGCCTCAGCTTCAACCACAAGCAGGCGGTGAATGCTGCCGGGTAGACCAGACGGGCACGCTGCCCGTCGCGCCGTTAAAACCGCCCCGCCTTCGGCTGCGCCACGGGGCCGTCCCGCGCGCGAGTCCGGCGGCTCCGGCAGCCGGTTGGCGGAGTAGCGGGCGTGGCTGCGTTGCTGATTTCGTCCCGCGCGCGACGGCGCCATCGGTTCGCCATACAATCCGCCGACCATCTGCTGCGGCTGCCGCGGATGGCCGATTTCGAGGAGTGGAAAGCGCTTAGAACCCGCAGCCGCGCCTTTCTGCAGCCGTGGGAGCCGGTCTGGAGCGCCGCCGACATGACCCGGCGCGGATTTCGCAAGCGCATCGCCCGCGTCAATCTCGAATTCGAGTCGGGCTCGGGCATCCAGCTTTTCATCTTTGCCAGAAACCCCGACAGGCTGGTCGGCGGCATCACGATCGGGCTGATCCGGCGCGGCGTGGCGCAGATGTGCATGCTTGGATACTGGATGGGCGAGGAATATGCCGGCAAGGGTCATATGTTCGCCGCACTTCAACTCGTAATTCGCTATATCTTCGAGGAGTTGAGGTTGCACCGGATTGAGGCGGCCTGTATCCCCACCAATATGCGCAGCGCGTCGCTGTTGCAAAAAGCCGGCTTCACCAAGGAGGGGTACTTGCAAAAATATCTGCGCATCAACGGCGAATGGCAGGATCATCTTCTCTTTGCCCTGCTCAAAGACGACTACGACCGCAAAGGGAATTAAAGACCGCTGATGCCAATGTCCCCCCTCACCGGCTGGCTCTGCCGTAACCTTCTGGCGCTGTTTGGCGCGATCGTCGTGATGATCGCTGTGGCCGCGCCGGCCCTGGCGCTCGAACCGGTGGAAGTGTCGCGCGGCGATGTCGCCATCGACCTGACCTCGCAGGTCGAGCTCTATCCCAATGAGGGCGAGACCTTCCAGATTTCCACGGTGCCCGACCCGAACGGCATAAGACGTCGCATCGAGGTCCGCTCCACCGGCGACAGCCACTCCGGCGACTGGGCGGTGTTTTCGCTTGCCAATATTTCCGACGAGCAGCTCGACCGGCTGATCGTCGCGCCGCATTTCCGTCTCGTCGGCTCTGGCCTGTTCTGGCCCGATCTCGGCTCGTCGCGGATCGAGGCGATCACGCCGAGCGAGGGCTTCGCGCTCAACCGCGTCAACAGCGACGATGCGGACGTGTTTTCGATCACGCTCAATCCGGGATCGGTGATCACCTTCGTGGCGGAGCTCAACACCGCCGAACTGCCGCAGCTCTACATGTGGGAGCCCGAGGCCTACAAGGACACCGAAAACGCCTTCACGCTCTATCACGGCATCGTGCTCGGCATTGCGGGCCTGCTGGCGGTGTTTTTGAGCATCCTGTTCGTGGTCAAGGGAACGTCGGTGTTGCCGGCAACGGCGATGCTGGCATGGTCGGTGCTGCTCTATGTCGCGATCGATTTCAATTTCCTGAACCAGATCATACCGTTGTCGGCGTCTGATCAACGCATATGGCGGGCAAGCGCCGATGTCGCGATCGCGTTTTCGCTGGTGGTGTTCCTGTTCACCTATCTCAATCTGGCGCGCTGGCATGCCCAGCTCGGCTATGGCACGGCCGCCTGGGGCGTACTGTTGATGGCGCTGTTCGGGGTGGCGCTGTTCGACCCGTCGGCGGCCGCCGGCATCGCGCGGCTCTCGTTTGCCGCAACCGTGCTTGCCGGCATCGTGCTGATGTTCTACCTGAGCTTCCGGCGCTATGACCGCGCAATCCTGCTGATGCCAGCCTGGGCGCTGATCGTCGCCTGGCTGTTTGCCGGCTATATGGCTGTGACCGGCCGGATCGACAACGACATCATTCAGCCGGCGCTTGACGGCGGCATGGTTCTGATCGTGCTGCTGCTCGGCTTCACCGTGATCCAGCACGCCTTTGCCGGCGGGGTTTACCAGCCGGGCCTGTTTTCCGATCTGGAGCGTCAGGCGCTGGCCTTCCTCGGCACCGACGCAACTGTATGGGACTGGGATGTCGGCCGCGACCGGATCGTCACAGAGCCCGATTTCGCGCCCAAGCTTGGCCTTGCGCCCGGCGCGCTGAACGGCCCGGCGCGGACATGGCTGCAATATCTCCACCCCGCCGACCGCGACCGGTTCCGCTCCACCCTCGACCTGTTCCTTGAATGGCGGCGCGGCCGGCTGAAGCTCGAATTCCGCGTGCGCGCCAATGACGGGCATTATCATTTCATGACCATTCGCGCCCGGCCGGTGCTGAGTTCGGATGGCGAGGTGATCCGCTGTGTCGGCACGCTGAACGACCAGACGGACCACAAGGTCTCCACCCAGCGCCTGCTGCAGGACGCCGTGATCGACAATCTCACCGGCCTGCCGAACCACACCATCCTCGCCGACCGGCTGCAATCGCTGATCGCATTGTCGCGCACGGCGCCGCATCTTCACCCGACGCTGATCGTGGCGGATATCGACCGGTTCAAGGAGATCAACGAGACGCTGGGCTTTGCCGCCGGCGACAACATCCTGATCGCGCTGACGCGCCGCATCCAGCGGCTGCTGAAGCCGGAGGATACGCTGTCCAGGATCTGGGGCAGCAGCTTCGCCATCATCCTGCAATCCCACAATGACCCGGACGCCATCGCCGAATTCACCGATGCCCTGACCGCCGCGATCGATGTCCCGATCACGTTCGAGAACCGCGAGATCGCGCTCACGGCGGCGATCGGCATCGCGTCATGGCACGACGACCATGAAACCGCCGAGGCGTTTCTCGAGGATGCCCGGCTGGCGATGCTGCGCGCCAAGCGCATGGGCGGCAACACGGTCGAGACCTATCGTCCGGCGCTCAGAATGCTCGATGACGAGCGCAAGCAGTTGCAAGGCGACCTTGGCCGCGCGATCGACCGTCAGGAAATGACGGTGCTCTACCAGCCGATCGTGAAGTTCGACGGGCAGAAGCTTGCGGGCTTCAAATGCTCGCTGAACTGGAAGCATCCCCAGCGCGGCGATGTCTCCGCCGGCGAGATTTTCGAGCTGAGCCGGGAGAGCGGCCGCTCGGCGGAGCTCATCCTCTACACCGTCCGTCAGGCCGCTAACGATCTTGCGGCATGGCAGCAATCCGTCGCCAATGCCCGCCCGTTTGTGATGGTCGAGCTGAGCTGCAACGAGATGCTGAAAACCAGCACACTGATCGAGCTGGAAAGCATTGTGCGGGAATCGGAAGTCGCGCCGCGCCAGATCGTGTTCTCCATTCCGGAGGATATCGTGCAGGAAGCGCCCGAGCAGGCGAAGCTCGCCCTGCAGTATCTGCGCACCATCGGCGCGGGCGTTACCCTGTCGGGCTTCGGCAACGGCCACGGCTCGCTGACGCTGTTGAAGAGTTTCCGTTTCGATGCGACCTATGTCGACGGCGCTATCTTCAAGTACAATCAGGAACCGCAGGCGGAGATCGTCAAGGCCTTCAGCGAACTGGCCGAGCGCCTCGGCACGGCCATCGGGATCAGCGACCTCGACAATGAGGCCGATGCCACAGCCTTTGCCGAAGCCGGCTGCACCTATGCAACCGGCCCGATTTACGGTCCCGCCGTCGTCTCATCCACCGCGATCCGTCTTGTGCGCGAGAACGGAGCAAGCTGAACCGGCAAGGTCCGCCCCGCGCCCGCGAAAGCGGGGGCATGGCCCTGCCAGGCGCGGCTCAGCGTTACGCCGCCGCTTTTCCGGCCTTGGGGCCGTTCAGCATGGTGACGATGTAATCGATCTTGGCGACGATTTCCGGGGTGAGCACGAAGGGATAGAAATCCTGCTGACCCATTGACTTGTGGATCGCATTCATCGCGATCGTCAGGGGAATCCAGGCTTCCGCCAGACGTTTGCCGCTGACGCATTTATAGGGGTCACCGAGCGGTTCGAGCCGGGCGTCATCCACCGCAAGTCCAAAGGCGCGCGCGGTTTCCAGCGTGTCGACGATATGGAGCGCATGGGCGAAGCTCTCGGCGAAATCCTCCCACGGGTGCGTCGCCGCATAGGCGCTGACGTGGTGCTCTGGCCAGTCCGGCGGCGGGCCGTTCTCATAGTGACGCTGGAGCGCCGCCTGATAGTCCTCGCGCTCATCGCCGAACACCTTGCGGAAGCTCTCCAGCCGTCCGTCATCGCGCACCAGCCTGTCCCAGACATAATGCCCGACCTCGTGGCGGAAATGGCCAAGCATGGTGCGATAGGGCTCGTTCATCTGGTCGCGGATGATCTCGCGGGTCACGTCGTCGGCCTCGGCCGCGCGGAGTGAAATCAAGCCGTCCTCGTGGCCGGTCATCGCCGGCGTGACAGAGCCGTCAGCCTCCACGGTGTCTTCAAGGAAATCGAACACCAGCCCGTTTTGCGGGTCCTGCTTGCGCGTCGGCGTTTCCACGCCCCAGCGCAGCAGCGAATAGAAGAGATGCCGCTGGGCAGCGCCGATGCGCTTGAAACGGTTGAGCCCGATCTCGGTGCTGGTGTCCGGTATCAGGTTGTTGTGCCGGCAGGCCAGGCAGAAGGTTTCGTCATCGTCCTCGTCCACCAGCCAGTTGCACACGCCGATCCCGGTGTTCTCGCAAAGCCGGAAACGGCGGCTCTCATCATCCGCCTTGTGCCAGACCTCTCCCTCGCCCTGCCTGATGGAATAGAGGGCGATATCATCCGGCGCAAAGCCCAGCCGATGGCCGCAAGCGACGCAGGTATCGTTATCGAAATAAACGGTCTGCCCGCAATGATCGCATTCAAAGATCTTCATGGAGGCCTCGCAATTGCATCCGCCATCATTGGCAGACGCCCCTAAACGGGGATCCCGGCCGGATTGTTTCAGGCGTGCCCGATATTGGTGGAAAGCGACGAGGGGCGCACACCCATCGAATACAGCGCGCGTTCATATTTGCTGTCGAGATCGCGATCGAAAACCATGTCCTCGATCGCCGGGCATGTCAGCCAGTCATTGTTGGCGATCTCGCTTTCAAGCTGGCCGGGCGCCCAGCCGGTATAGCCGAGCAGCAGCGTGGCCCGTTCCGGGCCCCTGCCGGCGGCGACCGATTTCAGCACATCGAGCGTGCCCGTCATCGCCATATCGTCGCTGATCGGGATGCTGCCGTCGCCGGAATAATCATAGGAATGCAGCACGAAGCCGCGGCCGGGTTCCACCGGCCCGCCGCACAGCACCGGAAAATCGATCAGGGACGGCATCTCCGGATCGCGCTCTTCCCCGACAAGGTCGAGCTGATGGAGGACTTCGGGAAAGGTCACGGACTGGGAGCGGTTGATGATGAAACCCATCGCTCCCTCGCCGGAATGGGCGCAGATATAGATCACGCTGCGTTCGAACTCGCTCTCGGCAAGCTGCGGCATGGCGATCAGGAACTGGCCGTCGAATGGCCCGCGTTCACGCCCTTTTGCAAAGTTCTCCAACACGTCGATCTCCAGCGAACCGTTTGCGCCGCTTTCAAAATTCATCGTAGGCATGAAACCAAGATGGGGCAAGGTCACGCGATATTCAAATCAAATTGTCCGCAATATCATCGAAGCGCCATATCCCCGCCCCGCCGGCTGCGCTAAAGAGCAAGCATGAGAACACGCCGCATCCTGATCATCGCCGCACTCGCCCTGCCCGCTTTTGCCGGCCTCTCCCATGCCGGACAAACCGAATGGGCCGAAGATGCCGGCGGGCGCATGCGCATGATCATGACGGCGCCCGATGACGACGGCACGATCCGCGCCGCGCTGCAGGTGGAGCCGGCCGAAGGCTTCATCACCTACTGGCGCGAGCCCGGCGAAAGCGGCATCCCCCCGCAGATCACCGTCACCGGCAATGACGACGTGACGCTCGCAGCGATCGCCTATCCGGTGCCCAAGCGCATCGACCTCGCTGGCGTGACCGATATGGGTTATGACGGGCCCGTAACCTTTCCGTTGACCTTCGAGGCCGCGCCGGACACGCATCCGCGGCTGGATGTCAGCGCCTTTATTGGGCTTTGCAAGGACATCTGCATTCCATTCCAGACGACGTTCGAAATTACGCCCTCCGCCTATGCCGACAGCGCGGTCGATGCCGCCATCCTCGCGGTTGCCGAGACCACGCTGCCAGAAGCGCCATCGGCCGATTTCCGCGTCGAACGCGCGGTCAGCACCGGCGAGGCCCTGGAGCTTGCGCTCGCCCTGCCGGAAGCCGAGAACCCCGAAATCACGCTCGCCAGCAGCGGCGGCTTTATCGTCGAGGCGCCCGCTGGCGAAATGAAGGATGGGGTCTACACCATCGCAATACCGCTGGCCTCCCTTCCCGACGGCCGGGATTCCGTCGCGGGCGACTGGTTGCTGCTTGCCAAGGCGGGCAGCCGGGCCATGGAAACGCCGCTTGTGTTTGAAACGGTCTCCCCTTAGGTTTCGTCCCCAGAGGATAAGAGAAGGAGTTTTCCATGTCTGTTTCAAAGGGCGACACGCTGCCCTCCTCCACCCTGCGCGAACTGACCGAAAACGGGCCGGAGCAGGTCTCCACCGACGACGTTTTCAAGGGCCGGCGCGTGGTGCTGTTTGCAGTCCCCGGCGCTTTCACGCCGACCTGCTCGATCAACCATCTGCCGACCTATCTCGAAAACCGCGACGCCATTTTGAGCCGCGGCGTCGATGAGATCGCGGTGGTGGCGGTCAACGATCCGTTCGTCATGGGCGGCTGGGCCAAGGCCACCGGCGGAGAAGGCAAGATTCGCTACCTCTCGGATGCCGACGGCGCATTCACCAAGGCGCTCGGCATGGACATCGACATGTCCGGCCCCGGTCTCGGCCTGCGCTCCAAGCGCTATTCCATGCTGGTCGAGGACGGCAAGGTGAAGGAGCTGAATGTCGAGGACAATCCCGGCGAGGCCACAGTTTCCGCGGCGGCGACCATTCTCGGCCAACTCTGAGCGCGCACTTTTGCGCAGACGCCATTGAAGAAAAAACGGAAGCCGGCCGGGATATCCGACCGGCTTCTTTCATGCCCGGACGCAACACTTGGCAGGAAGCGCCCGCGACATTACCACGTCAGGCTTGGCGGAGCCGCAAGCCGCGATCCGGCAGGCACGTTGGTCTCGATGCCGTACGAAACAACTCTATAGACAATACAATGCAATTTTTAAGTCGAATCCATTTTTATTAATTAATATTAATTGTATAACAGAGCCTGTTCCGAATAATAAACCATTCCATATTCTTCATCGGCTCTGGTAAGCTGCCCGAACGGAGGGTCCGAATGCAACGCGTTGCCAGCAGAACCGTCCGGCGGACGGCGACGGCGGTTCTCGCCGTGGCCTTTATCGTGTCCACGCCGTTCGTGGTGCCGAACGGCATCGAATCCGTGAAGCTGCTTGCGCTCAGCAATGACCCGGTCAAGCTGACGGATTATCGGCTGGAGCAGCTCACGCCCGCCGACTACGACCGCGCCATCCGCGAGGCGCTTGGGAGCGACGACCCGGATCTCGCCGAAAGCGTCATCACCCTTGCCGACAGCCGCGGCGTGCGCATCGACGGCGCCGAGCGCGAACGCGTCGAGATCGCCGTCTCGGAGGCCGGCAGCCTCGGCAACCAGATCTACGAGTTGTGGGACGGCGCGCTGACCGGCAAGCCGGACAGCGCCGTCGGACTGGTGGGCGCGATCGCCACCGATGTCACGACGGTCGGCGATGTCCGCGACATCATCATCGAGGGCGGGTCCTATCTGCAGGGCGAGGACTATGATCCGCTGATCCTCGGCCTGTCGGTGGCGGGCCTTGCGATCACCGGCGCGGTGGTGCTGTCCGGCGGCTCGGCGTCATCGGCCAAGATCGGCACGAGCACGCTGAAGGCCGCGGGCAAGGCTGGCGCGATCGCCACGCCGCTCCGCCGTTCCTTTACCCGGCTTTCCGGAGAGGTCGTCAGCGGCCCGGCGCTGCGCAAAAGCCTGCCGCTGCTCAAGCGCGGCAATGTACCGGCGGCACGGCGGGCGCTGACAAGCTCGCTCGACGTCAAACCGCTGGTGAAGATGCAGGACGCGGCCATGGAGGTCGGCACGGTGATGACCAAGAACGGCTTCAAGGCCGGCACGGACATGCTGAAAGTGGCGGATACGCCGGCCGACCTGACCAAGCTCGGCAAGCTCTCGACCCGCTTCGGCAAGCGCTTCCGCGCCATCGTCTTTATGCTGGGCTCCGGCGCCATCTCACTCGCCGGGTATTTGCTCATCGCGGCAAGCTGGACGGCGACTTTCGCGATGTGGCTCCTGGGCGCGGCCTATTTCAGCTATCGCGCCCTCAGGGTCGGCTGGCGGTTTCTGTTCTATCCGGCCGGACGAATGCTTGTCCGGCTCTGGGCTTGAGCGAGCTCAAACCGCCATATCGAAGACGAGGATGCCGGAAATGCCGCCGGCCGCGGCGGCGACGAGTTTCTCGCTGACCACTGTGTGATCGGGGTGATCGAGATAGGCATCGCGCGCGGCCGAATCTTCGAAGGTCACGATGAAGCCGTCGCCATAGCCGCTGTCGAGCCCCTCCGGCGAGACATTCGCGCCGGACTTGAAATCCACGATGCCGGGGATGACGCGCTTCAGCCCGGCGATCTCATCGTAGAGCGCCTGCTTTTCCTCGGCCCCGGCTTCCTGTCGAAATCGAATGAATACGCAATGCATGATCATGATGTTTTCCGAAGCGCCTCAGCGCCCTGGCCCCTTTTTGAACGGTTCCATCCCCTGACGCGCCAATTCGTCGGCGCGCTCATTCTCTTCGTGGCCGGCATGGCCCTTCACCCAATGTAGAGTGACATCGTGCCTGTTGCGCTCGGCTTCAAGAGCCTGCCACAATTCGGCGTTCTTGACGGGCTTCTTCGCGGCGGTTTTCCAGCCGTTCTTCTTCCAGCCGTGAATCCATTTCGAAATGCCGTCCTTGACGTATACGCTATCGGTATAAAGCGCCACGGTGCAAGGCTCCTTCAGCGCCTTCAGGGCCTCGATCGCCGCCATCAGCTCCATGCGGTTGTTGGTGGTCAGCTTCTCGCCACCGCAAAGATCGCGTTCCTTGTCGCCATAGCGCAGCACCGCGCCCCAGCCGCCGGGGCCGGGATTGCCGGAGCAGGCCCCGTCGGTGAAAATCTCAACTGTCTTCTTCAAACCTGTTCCAGTCCGTATTCGCTGGCCGTTGCCACAGAACGATGAAAGCGCAGATAGCGCAGATATTCGAGCGGGTCCTTCTTGACCACCAGCGCGCCCGCCGGCGTGTTCAGCCAGTCGTAAAGCCGGGTGAGGAAGAAGCGCAGCGCCGAGCCGCGGCACAGCAGCGGCAGCGCCTCGATCTCGTCCTCACCAAGCGGCCGCACGCTCTGATAGCCCTCGATCAGCGCCCGCGCCTTGGTGACGTTGAAGGCGCCGTCCTTCTCGAAGCACCAGGCATTGAGGCAGATCGAAAGGTCATAGGCGAGGAAGTCATTGCAGGCGAAGTAGAAGTCGATGAGGCCGGAAAGCTTGTCGCCGATGAAGAACACGTTGTCGGGGAACAGATCGGCATGGATGACGCCCTCCGGCAGGTCTACCGGCCAGCGATCCTCCAGCGTCGCGAGTTCCATGGTGATCTCGCTTTCCAGCCCCTTCTGGACCTCGTCGGCGCGGGCGGCGGACTTGTCCCACAGATCGACCCACCCCTTGAGCGCCAGCGCGTTTCTGCGCGTCAGTTCGAAATCCTGCCCGGCGATATGCATGCGGGCGAGCGCGACGCCCAGTTCCCGGCAATGGGGCGCGGCGGGCTTTCTGAGCCACATGCCTTCCAGAAACGAAATCAGCGCCGCCGGTCGGCCGCAGAGCCGACCATAGGGCGCACCGTCATGACGAGCGAGCGGCAGCGGGCAGGACAGGCCGCGATCGGCCAGATGCTGCATCAGCCCGAGATAGAAGGGCAGATCGCCCTCATCCACGCGCTTTTCATAGAGCGTCAGGATCAGCGGGAATTTCTCAGTGTGAAGCAGGAAATTGGAGTTCTCGACGCCCTCCGCGATGCCGCGATAGGACAGGAGTTCGCCGACGTCATAGGCTTTCAGAAACTGCCGGAGATCGTCTTCATTGATATCGGTATAGACGGCCAAGTGCTTATCGTCCGTTGACGAAGGCCATGTCCTCGACGGTCAGTTCGACATCGCGGAGTTGGCGGTTGACGAGGAAATGTTCGTTCTCGACCGTGGTTTCGGCAAGCTCGATCGTGGTGTCGAAGCGCGCACGAAACGCCTCGATGATCTCGTTCACCACGACCTCCGGGGCCGAAGCTCCGGCGGAAAGCCCAAGCGTGCCGATCGGGCCGATCACATCGAAATCGAGTTCGGCGGCGCGCTGGACGAGGATCGCCTCCTTCGCCCCTGCCCTTTTCGCCACTTCCACGAGACGCCGGGAATTGGACGAATTCGGCGCGCCGACGATGATGAAGAGGTCGCAGCCCGGCGCTGCCGCCGACACCGATTCCTGGCGGTTGGTGGTGGCATAGCAAATCGAATCGGCAGACGGCGCGGTGAGGTTCGGAAACCGCTCACGCAGTTTGGCGATCACGTCCGCCGTGTCCTGCACCGAGAGCGTGGTCTGGGTCACATAGCCGAGATTGTCCGGATCGGCGGGCTCGTAGCGCTCGGCATCCTCCACCGTTTCCACCAGCGACACCGCGCCCTCCGGCAACTGCCCCATCGTGCCGATCACCTCCGGATGGCCGGCATGGCCGATCAGCACCACGTGGCGGCCGAGCCGCTCATGGCGCATCGCCTGTTTGTGGACCTTGGAAACGAGCGGGCATGTCGCGTCGAGATAGAACAGGTTCCGGCTTTCGGCATCGGCCGGCACGGATTTCGGCACGCCATGGGCGGAAAACACCACCGGCTGCTCGCGATGTTCCGCCGGAATCTCGTCGAGCTCCTCGACGAAAACCGCGCCGCGCGCCTCGAGCCCTTCCACGACGTAGCGGTTATGCACGATCTCGTGACGCACATAGACCGGCGCGCCGTAGCGCTTCAGCGCCAGCACGACGATCTGGATCGCCCGGTCGACGCCGGCGCAAAAGCCGCGCGGGCCGCAAAGGCGAATGGTCAGTGGGGTCATGGTTATCTCGCTCAAATCATTCCGGGCAACTGATACCAATGATGACGGTCCTTTGTCCAATGCGCGTTTGCGCCCGAGGTGGATGGAAGCGCCACAATCGCGATGCCGTCGAGCGTGCGCTGCTGCAGGCCGCAGCTAATCTTGTTGTCGCCGAAATAGATGCGCGCGCCGGTGAGGCTGGTGAACGCGATCAGCTTCGGGCGGAAATGCCGCATCTTCTCCTCGAAGGCAGCGATATCGAAGGCCGACAGGGTCAGCACCTTGTCCATGCCGCTTTCGCTCTGGTTAAGATCGGTAAGGCCGATGCCGTAATCAAGGAGTTTGCGGAAATCGTTCGGCGAAACCTGCTCCGGCGTCAGCCCGATCTCATGAAGCGTACGGTAGAACTTGTTGGAGGGGTTGGCATAGAACGAGCCTGTGCGCGCCGAAATGTGCCCCTTGGCCGTGCCGCAGAACACGATATCGAGGCCCGGCGCGAGCAGGTCAATCATGCTTGCGCCAGCCGCGATACGCCAGCAGGCCGACAATCACCGCCAGCACCGCCGCAAGACCGTACCAGGTGACCGCATATTGCAGGTGATCGTTCGGAAACGAAACCCGGGTCACGCCGCCGACGGGCAACCCGCCCGGATTGGGCGCGGCATCGGCATCGATGAAGAAGGGGACCACCTCACCGGCCGAAAGCCCGGTCGATTGCGCCATCGCGTCGATATCCTTCCAATAGAAGATGTTCTGCGCGATATCGTTCTCGGGCACCGCAAACGAGGGTTTTTCGTCGAGCCGGTCGCGGGCAAGACCGGTCACGGTGACCGTCCCCGTCACCTGTCCTTCGGGCCGGGTCGCCGCATCCTTCATGTCGAACGGCACGAAGCCACGATTGACGAAGATCGCGCGGCCATCGGCCAGCCTGAGCGGCGTGTAGACGTAATAGCCGGACTGGCCCTGATAGGTCGCGAAGAAATGCCGCTCGCGGTCATGCTCGAACCGGCCGGTCACCACTATCGGCCGATATTCGATTTCACTCCGCGGCAGCGCCTCTACCCCGGCGAGCGTGATCGGCGGTGCCTGCAGCTGCTGCTCGACGGAGGCAAGCAGCGCCTCCTTCCAGTGCAGCCGGCGCACCTGCCAGTTGCCGAGCGAGATCAGAGTCACGAAGGCAAGCGCTGCCAGCGCCAGTCCCAACACACGCACAAGCGTCTTCCGTCTAGGCATCGTCATCGCGCTTGATCATGCCCTCAGCGGCGGAGTGGCGGTATTGCAGCACGATCAGCACGCCCTTGAAGGCCCGCAACGCAGCCAGCGAAAGCGCGATCGCAAGCGGCACCCAGATGACGATATGCACCCAGAACGGCGGCGAATAGGTAATCTCGGTCCACAGCACCAACCCGATCACCAGAAAGCCGACGGCCAGCATCACGAAGATCGCCGGCCCGTCACCCGAATCGGCAAAGCCGTAGTCCAGGCCGCAGTTGTCGCATTCCGGCTTCAGGGCCAGAAAGCCATCGAAAAGCCGGCCCTTGCCGCAACGCGGGCAGCGGCCCTTGAGGCCGGAAAGAATGAGCGGAGCGAGCGGATTTTGGTCTGCGGGCATGAATTTGAAAGCCTTCCTGAAGCCGGAAGGCACCTCTTCACTTGATGACGTCGTGCCAGTCGTTGTGGTTGCGCACGCTCAGCGCTTTGAAGAACGGGCAGAGCGGAATGATCTTCCAGCTGCCCTTTCGCGCCTCGGCAACCGCATGTTCGGCCAGAATCTGCCCGATGCCCTTGCCGCGCAGCGCGTCCGGCACGCCGGTATGGTCGATGATGATCAGCCGCTCGGAACTGCGGGAATAGGTCATCTCGGCCTCGTGGCCGTCAACGACCGTGTAATAGCGTCCGCCCGAGCCGGTCTTTTCTTCCTGTACGGTCATGATGCACCCTTCCCAAAAGCCGACCGCCGCCTCTTTGGGCGGCGGAGGGTGATTTCAAATTCAGTGGCCGGTTTCAGCCAGCGGCGCGCCCCATCCGCCCCATATGTAGATGGTGAAGAACAGGAACAGCCAGACCACGTCGACGAAGTGCCAGTACCAAGCGGCCGCCTCGAGGCCGAAATGCCGCTCCGCCGTGAACGAGCCGCGGGCCGCGCGAATCAGACAGACGATCAGGAAGATCGTGCCGACGATCACGTGGAAGCCGTGGAAACCGGTCGCCATGAAGAAGGTGGCGCCATAAATGGAGTTTTTGAAGGCAAACGGCGCCTCGTAATACTCATAGGCCTGAACGCCGGTAAACAGCAGGCCGAGCAACACGGTGAGCGTCAGGCCCTGGAGCAGCCCCCGGCGATCGCCATGGATCAGCGCGTGATGCGCCCAGGTCAGCGTCGTGCCGGAGAGCAGCAGGATGATGGTGTTGTAGAGCGGGAAATGCCAGGGATCGACAACGGCAATGCCTTCTGGCGGCCATGTTCCGCCGGTCGCTTCCACGCGCGCGGCCTGGATCGCCTCGCCGGTGAACAGGCTGGCGTCGAAGAACGCCCAGAACCATGCCACGAAGAACATCACTTCCGAGGCGATGAACATGATCATGCCGTAGCGCAGATGCAGCGAGACGACCGGGGTATGGTGCCCTTCGCGCCCTTCCTTGATCGTGTCCGACCACCATCCGAACATCACATAGATGGTGACCGCGAGACCTATCAGCAGCAGCCAGGGCTGCGCCAGATTGAGGCCGAGAATATTGAACGAACCACCGCTGAGATAGCGCATGTAGCCGACGCCGCCGAAGGCTATCAGAAAGACGCCAATGGAGGCGACCAGCGGCCAGGGGCTTGGGTCGATGATGTGATAATCGTGGTTCTTGTGATGCGCGTCTGCCATTCCTGGTCCCCGTTCCTCTCTCCCTGAAAACCGCGCCCCGCGTCGGGCGCCGTTTCAGTAAACTAGCATCTACACCGTTTCCGGTCTTTGGCAAATCGCCCGCTGCTTTATCAGCATTTGGTCCGAACTTGCCCTCTTAATCAATCCCCGCCTGCGACAATCCGCAGGCAGCGGCAACAAACCCTTATGAGCGCCCGTCCGGATCGACGGTCGTCGCCTTCGCTGCGACCGGCTTTTCATGCTCGAAGAACGTATAGGACAGCGTCAGGACCCTGATATCCTTGGTCTCTTCCGCCTCTACAATCGCCGGATCGACGAAGAAGACGACAGGCATGTCGAGCGTCTCCCCCGGCTGCAGCACCGTCTCGGTGAAACAGAAGCACTCCACCTTGTTGAAATAGGCGCCGGCCTGAAGCGGCGTAACGTTGAAGATCGCCTGCCCGAGTATGGGTTCGCTACTCTTGTTATGGGCGTTGAACATGACCTGCACCGTCTCGCCGATCTTCGGCGAAACAGACTTCTGCTCCGGCTTGAATTCCCAGTCCAGACCCGGCGCGACATTGGCGTCGAAGGTCACCTTGATCGTCTTGTCGAGCACCACGTTGGAATACTGCTCGACCCGCTGGGCCGTGCCGTTATACCCTGTAACCTGGCAGAATATGCGATAGAGCGGCACGGCGGCGAAGCTCATCGCGGTCATGCCGAACACGAAAACCAGGCACATCAGAACGATCGCGCCGTTATTGCGTTTGCCGCTCGCTTGCGTCATGTCGCCTCCTCAGGCCGCGCCGAACTTGACCATAGTGATGATGTAGAACAGCACCACGAGGCCGAACAGCACGAAGCCGAGCGCGATATTGCGCGCGCGCCGGGCCCGCTTCTGCTTGTCGGTCAATTTTACCGTTTCGATCATGGCTTCACCCGAAGACCAGCATGGCCGCGCGATCGACCATCAGGCCGGCGAAGATCGCCGCCAGATAGAAGATCGAAAACGCGAACATCTTCTTTGCCGGCACCATTTTGCTGTCGCCCTCGGCCATCGCCCGCACCTTCAGTGAATGGTAGACGAAGTAGCCGCCGAGCGCTGCTGCGAACACCGCGTAGAAGGGGCTCGCAAGCCCCGTCAGCGCCGGCGCGACGCCGGCGAACGCCGTCAGCACCGCGTAGACGACCATCTGGTTCTTGGTCGATTTTTCGCCGGCGACGTTCGGCATCATCGGGATGCCGACATCGTCGTAATCGCCCTTCTTGAAGAGCGCCAGCGCCCAGAAATGCGGCGGGGTCCACAGGAAGGTGATCGAAAACAGGATGATGCTGTCGAGCGAGATCGAGCCGGTTACCGCGGCCCAGCCGACCATGGGCGGGAAAGCGCCGGCCGCGCCGCCGATCACGATGTTCTGCGGCGTCGCCCGCTTCAGCCACATCGTGTAGAACACGGCGTAGTAGAAGATCGTGAAGGCAAGCAGTCCGGCGGCAAACCAGTTGACCGCAAGGCCGAGCGTGACCACCGAGAAACAGGCAAGCGCAATGCCGAAGGCGAGCGCCTCCTCGCGGCGAACCCGACCGGCCGGGATCGGCCGCTTCGCGGTGCGCGACATCACGGCATCGATATCGGCGTCGTACCACATGTTGAGCGCGCCGGCCGCGCCCGCGCCGACCGCGATACACAGGATGGCGATCGCGCCCATGACCGGGTTGATGGGCCCCGGCGCCAGAAACAGGCCGGCAAAGGCGGTAAACACCACCAGCGACATCACCCGCGGCTTCAGCAGCGCGAAATAATCCCGCCCGGTCGCTTCCGAAAGCGCGACATCGCCGCCGAAGTCGTTGTCGATTACTGTCATTGATCAGCTCTCATTTCAAAAAAGACCGCGCGCCCTTTGTCGGCGCGCGAGCTTTGTTGTTTGTGGCGCAGCCTTAGCGGATGCGCGGCAGCTCGGACCACTGGTGGTAGGGCGGCGGCGAGGAAAGCTGCCACTCGAGCGTGGTCGCGCCCGGACCCCACGGATTGTTGCCGGCGACCCGCTTCTTCGCGAAAGCCTCGGCAATGCCGAACAGGAAGATCAGAACGCCGATGGCCGAGATGTAGGAGCCATAGGACGATACAGCGTTCCAGCCGGCAAAGGCATCCGGATAGTCGATGTAACGGCGCGGCATGCCCGACAGGCCCAGGAAGTGCTGCGGGAAGAACACCAGGTTCACGCCGATGAACATTACCCAGAAATGGATATGGGCAACCTTCTCATTGTACATGTAGCCGGTGATCTTCGGGAACCAGTAGTACCAGCCGGCGAAGATCGCGAACACGGCGCCCAGCGACAGTACGTAGTGGAAGTGGGCAACCACATAATAGGTGTCGTGGAACGAGCGGTCGAGACCGGCATTGGCGAGCTGAACGCCCGTCACGCCGCCGACGGTGAACAGGAAGATGAAGCCGATCGCCCACACCATCGGCGCGCGGAACGAGATCGAACCGCCCCACATCGTCGCGATCCAGGAGAAGATCTTCACGCCCGTCGGCACCGCGATCACCATCGTGGCGAACACGAAGTAGCGCTGGGTGTCGAGCGACAGGCCGACCGTATACATGTGGTGGGCCCACACGATGAAGCCGACCGCGCCAATCGCGACCATGGCATAGGCCATGCCGAGATAGCCGAAGACCGGCTTCTTCGAGAAGGTCGAGATGATGTGGCTGATGATGCCGAAGGCCGGCAGGATCAGGATGTAGACTTCCGGGTGACCGAAGAACCAGAACAGATGCTGGAACAGGATCGGGTCGCCGCCGCCATCCGGCGCAAAGAAGGTCGTGCCGAAATTGCGGTCCGTCAGCAGCATGGTGATGCCGCCCGCCAGAACCGGCAGGGAGAGCAGCAGCAGGAAGGCGGTAACCAGAACCGACCAGGCGAACAGCGGCATCTTGTGCAGCGTCATGCCCGGCGCGCGCATGTTCAGGATGGTCGTGATGAAGTTGATCGCGCCGAGGATCGACGAAATACCGGCCACGTGCAGCGCGAAGATCGCCAGATCGACCGCCGGTCCCGGCATACCGCTGGTGGAGAACGGCGGATAAAGCGTCCAGCCGCCGCCAACGCCGTTGGAACCTGCCGGGCCTTCGACGAACATCGAAAGCAGAAGCAGCGCGAAGGCGGGAATGAGCAGCCAGAAGGAGATGTTGTTCAGACGCGGAAACGCCATGTCGGGCGCACCGATCATGATCGGGATCATCCAGTTGGCGAACCCGCCGATCAGCGCCGGCATCACCATGAAGAAGATCATGATCAGGCCGTGCGCGGTGGTGAACACGTTGTAGAGATGCTTGCCCTGGTCAATCGCGGCGGCACCGGCATCGCCGTAAACCATCGCGGCCAGGCCGTTGAAAATCTGGATGCCGGGCTCCTGCAATTCCATGCGCATGGCGACGGACAGAAGCCCGCCGATGATGCCCGCACAGATCGCGAAGATCAGGTAGAGCGTCCCGATATCCTTGTGGTTGGTCGAGAAAAGCCATCGCGCGGCAAAGCCGGGCTTATGGTCGTGATCGTGAGCGTGCGCTGCTTCGGCCATATCGCTCTCCTCAATTCTTGTCGGCGAGCATGACCGCGTCCGCGCCCTGCTCTTGATTGTCGATGCTTGCCATCAAAGCGCGGTTCGCGGCTTCGACGTCAGTGGCGGCGGAGGCCTGCCATGTGGTGAACTGCTCGGGCGAAACCGCGCGGATCGCGATCGGCATGAAGGCGTGGTCCTTGCCGCAGAGTTCCGAGCACTGACCGTAATAGATGCCTTCGGCCTCGGCCTTGAACCAGGTTTCGTTCAGGCGGCCGGGAATGGCGTCGATCTTGATGCCGAAAGCCGGCATCGCGAACGAGTGAATGACGTCGGTGGGGGCTGCGGTGACGAGCAGACGCACGGTCGCGCCGACCGGAACCACCATCTCGTTGTCGACGGCGAGAAGCCGCGGATAGACCGCCCTGTCTTCCTTGCCGTATTCGGCGCGCTGCTCATCCGTCAGCAGATAGGAGGCATAGGAAATCGCGCCGTCCTCGATCTCGGGATAGTCATAGCTCCACAGCCACTGGGTTGCCGTGGCCTTGACCGTCAGATCGGGCTCTTCCGGCATGGTGAGCTGATTGGTGAGCAGGTTGAACGACGGCACCGCCAGAAACAGAAGAATCAGCACGGGCGCGACGGTCCAGACGACTTCGATCGCGGTGTTGTGGCTGGTGCGCGACGCGGTCGGATTGCGCGATTCCCGGAATTTCACCATCACCAGGATCAGCAGCGCCAGCACCAGAAGCACGATCGGTACGATAAACCAGAGCGTATACTGCTCGAACCAGGTAATCTGATGCATGATCGGCGATGCCGCCGGCTGCAGGGTCATCTCCCACGGCTCAGGCTGCGCGGCGAAGGCGCTCCCGCTGCCCGCAAGACAGAGAAGACCTGTCATGCATGCTCTGGTTTTATTCATCACGTTGAATTCTCCCACCATTGTTTGACCTCGGTCAAACCGGATCCTGTTCGATTGCGCCAGAAGTAACAAAACCGCCCGTGGCGCGATAGCGCCATGATAGCATCTCACGACGCCGACGCACCCCTTGGCCGGCGAACAGGCGACACTATCGACCGGTTTTTCTCCCTCAGTCACAATTATGCCATAGCATTTGCCAATTTGAAGCGTCAAATTGTCTCACGCGGCATGCGCACCCACTGATATTTCGCCGCGCTTTCCCAGGTCAAGTCCTTCTTCAGCCGTTGAAAATTTCTTTTGAACGCGGCACAAAGCCCGGTATCGGAAAAGAGAGATATCAATTCACCCGAGGAGCCCGCGCCATGCCCGTATTTCCCGCAGATCATGCGCTTCGAAGGGTCGGCGCGCTGAGCCTCGCCTGCCTGCTGTTTTCAGCCGCCCTGCCCGCTCTCGCCCAGGAGGCCACGGATGACAGTGCTGCTGAAGCGTCGCAGGAAGCCGCAACGCCCGACGCCGAACCCGCCCCACAGCCGGCGCCGCCAGAGCCGCCGGCGGATAACAGCGTGGTCAGAGAGAATCACGGCGCATGGTCGATGGTCTGCGATCAGCCGCCGGGCTCCAGCGTCGAGCAATGCGCGCTGATGCAGAACGTGATCGCCGACGACCGCCCGGAAATCGGGCTCTCGATCGCGGTGCTTAAGACGGCCGACCGCGAGGCGAAACTGCTGCGCGTTCTGACCCCGCTCGGCGTCTTCCTGCCCGAGGGCATGAACCTGTTCGTCGACAACGTCGATATCGGCAAGGCGTATTTCTCGCGCTGCTATCTCGACGGCTGCTATGTCGAGGTCGATATCGACGACGATCTGATGCGGATCTTGCGCGCCGGAACCCAGGCGGTGTTCACGCTCAACTTCTCGGTCGACCAGAACTCGATCGGCATCCCGGTCGATCTCTCGGGCTTTGCCGAGGGCTATGACGCCCTGCCCTGATATCGCGGCGCGATCGTTCCTATATGGGACGCATGACGGACAAAAAGACGGAAACGACCATGACAGACCGCGACCTCCTCAGCCATTTCGATGCCGATGAAGCGACGATACGCGGCATTGTCGAAGACACGCTGCACGGCGCCGATGACGGCGAGCTCTACGTCGAATATTCGCAGAGCGAATCGCTGTCCTTCGACGATGGCAGGCTGAAGGGCGGCGCGTTCAACACCGGCCACGGCTTCGGCCTAAGGGCAGTCGCGGGCGATGCCAGCGGCTTTGCCCATGCCGGCGAATTGTCGCTCGGGGCGCTGAAGCGGGCGGCGGCCACCGCCAGGGCCGTGACCCACGGCTATGACGGCACCTATGCCGAACCGCCGCGGGGCACCAATACCAGGCTCTATTCCGAAGACAATCCGATCGGCGCGCCGTCGTTCGAAGAAAAAATCACGATGCTCGGCGAGATCGACGCCTATCTCAGAGAACGCGATCCGCGCGTGCGCCAGGTCTCCGCCTCGCTCGCCGCCAGCCATCAGATCGTCGATATCCTGCGCGCCGACGGCTATCGCGTCAGCGATGTCCGGCCGATGACGCGGCTCAACATCTCTGTGGTCGTCGGCGATGGCGACCGTCAGGAGACCGGCTCGTTCGGCATTGGCGGACGGCAGAGCTTCGCCGATCTGTTCGCGCGTCAGGACTGGCAGTCGGGCGCGGAAGAAGCGCTGCGCAAGGCCTTCGTGAATCTCGAGGCGATCGACGCGCCGGCCGGCACGATGGATGTCGTGCTCGGAAACGGCTGGCCGGGCGTGATGATCCACGAGGCGGTCGGCCACGGTCTCGAGGGCGATTTCAACCGCAAGGGGCTTTCGGCCTTTTCCGGCCTTGTCGGCCAGATGGTCGCGGCCCCCGGCGTCACCATCGTCGATGACGGCACGATCGAAAACCGTCGCGGCTCGATCTCGATCGATGACGAGGGCACCCCGTCCGGCTACAATGTGCTGATCGAAAACGGACGACTGACCGGCTATATGCAGGACCGCATGAACGCCCGGCTGATGGGCGTGGCGCCGACCGGCAATGGCCGCCGTCAGTCCTATTCCGACCTGCCGATGCCGCGCATGACCAATACCTACATGCTGGCCGGCGACAAGACCAAGGAAGAGATCATCGCCTCGGTCAAGAAGGGCATCTACGCCGTCACCTTCGGCGGCGGCCAGGTGGACATCACCTCCGGCCAGTTCGTGTTCGACTGCACCGAGGCCTATCTGATCGAAAACGGCAAGATCGGCGCGCCGATCAAGGGCGCAACGCTGATCGGCAACGGGCCGGATGCGATGAAGCGCGTTTCCATGGTCGGCAACGACCTCGCGCTCGACAACGGCATCGGCAATTGCGGCAAGGCCGGCCAATGGGTCCCCGTCGGCGTCGGCCAGCCGCATCTGCGCCTCGACCAGATCACCGTTGGCGGCACCAAGGCGTAGACGGCCTTAGCGGATTGTTTACGCCTTTCGGGCTCAATGCGCCCATGTATTGCGTAACCCCATCTTCCGCCGCCATGGCCTCTGCCGCACCCGACATCCGTCTCTATCGGGCGGAGGACAACGCCGTCCTTGTCGACATCTGGCATCGGGCCTCGTCCGTCGCCCATGATTTTCTGCCGGCCGAACTGCTCGTCGCGCAGAAGAAGCTGGTTGCAGAAAAATACCTGCCGGAAACCGAGACCTGGGTTGCGGTAAACGGGACTACGCCCGTCGGCTTCATCGGCCTTATCGACAGTTTCATCGGCGGCCTTTTCGTCTCGCCGGATTGCCAGGGCGGCGGCATCGGCTCGGCGCTGCTCGACCACGCCTTCCGTCTAAAGGGCCACCTGCTGCTGGAAGTCTATGCCGCCAACACCCGCGCGCTGGCCTTCTATCGCCGCCACGGCTTCTGCGGCATCAAGCGGCGGCAAACCGACGACAACGGCCTGCCCTTCCCGCTGATCATGATGCAAAAGCCGGTTCCGACGACGTGGCAGCGGTCGGACCGGTACGCTCAGGACTGACGTTACGGCGATTTGGAAAACACCAGCGCGGCGTTGACCCCACCGAAACCGAAGCCGTTCGAGAGAACATGCCGGATAGGCTTTTCCTTTGCGGCGAGCGGGGCCAGATCGTATCGATCAGCGGCCGCCTCCGGGTCATGGATATTGAGGCCGGGCGGAATAATCCCGTCCCGCAATGCCATGACAGAAAAAACCGCCTCGATCGCGCCGGCCGCCCCGAGAAGATGCCCGGTCGCCGATTTCGTCGACGTAACGGCAAGATCCTTGCCGCGCGCGGGGAAAACGCTGCCAATGGCGGCGATCTCGGCGGCATCGCCTACCGGCGTCGAGGTGGAATGAGCATTGATATAGTCGATCTCAGCGGCGTCGAGTTTTGCCATGGCGAGCGCCGAACGCATCGCTGCGGCGGCGTAGCGGCCCTCCGGGTGCCCGGCCGTCAGGTGATTGGCATCCGTGCTGGTGCCATAGCCGGCGACGACCGCCAGCGGCTCGGCTCCGCGCGCCCGGGCGTGGCTGAGGCGTTCGATCACCACGGTCGCCGCCCCCTCCGACAGCACGAAGCCATCATGTCCCTTGTCGAACGGACGCGAGGCGGCGGCTGGATCGTTGTTGTAATGCGTCGACAATGCGCGCGCCGCGCCGAAACCGCCGATCGAAACCGGATCGACGCAGGCATCGGTTCCGCCGCAGACGACGACATCCGCCTCATTGAAGGCAATCATCCGCATGCCGTCGCCGATCGCCTGCGCCGAGGCGGCACAGGCGGTGACCGGGCATCCGCTCGGTCCGTGAAAACCGTAGCGAATCGCGACATGCCCGGCAGCAAGGTTCGGGAGGAATGAAGGAACAATGAAAGGAGAGAGCCGCCGCGGGCCCCGCGCCTCCACCGTCTTCACCGCGTCAGTGATCGCCGGGAAGCCACCGACGCCGGTCGCAATCACCACGCCGGTGCGCGATTGCGCCGCCTCGTCCTCCGGCATCCAGCCAGCCTGCCGCAGCGCCTCATCGGTCGCCCCAAGCGAATACTGGATGAAGAGGTCCATCTTCTTCAGCTCTTTGGCCTCGATGAAATCGAGCGGATCGAAACCGTCCGGATCGTCCGTCTTTGCAGGAACCAGACCGGCCACCTTGCAGGCATAGGCCTCGGTATCGAAACGGGTATTGGCGACAATGCCGCTTTGCGCGGCAATCAGCCGGGACCAGTTGACGTCGACCCCGACGCCAAGCGGCGACACCGCGCCCATTCCGGTAATGACAATCGGATCATCAGAGAACATGCATCTCTCCTATCGTGTATATACACATTTCAGGGCAAAAAAATCACGCGCCCGCAAGGCGCGCCAGCGCCTCAAGATAGGCTACGGGATCGTGATCCTTCAGTTGCGCCTGCATTTCATCGCGCGCCTCACGCCACAACGGGATTGCAGCATCAAGCCGCCTTTCCCCCTCCTCCGTCAGCCGGCAGATTCGACCGTTGCCGCGCTCCGCCGTGGTTTTGACCACAAGGCCCTTGGCGATCAGAAGATCGATATTGCGCGTGAGCGTGGAACGGTCCATGGCGATCCGCCCGGCGAGCGCGTTGATGGACTTGCCCGGATTGCCGCGCATGACCGACAGCACGGAAAACTGCGCCACCGTCAAACCGAGCGGACGCAGCCGGTTGTCATAGCGTCGGGTGAGCACCCGCGCCGTCTTTACGGTGTTGAGTATGAGGCAGCTCGAAAGATCGTCCGCCGTCGGCTTCGTCCATGTCACGGAGACAACCTACGTTGCATATACACGATGTCAAGTGCGGAGAGCTTCAACCTCAGCCCTGTTCCTTCACAAACTCCGTCAGCACATCCACGATCAGCCCGTGATCGTCCTTGCTGGCAAGGCCCGAGACGGTGATCGCCGCGACGACGCCGACATGGCGGATGCGGATGGGAAAACTGCCGCCGTGATCGGCGTAGTCGGTAAGGTTCAGGCCGAGTTCGGGGCCGATGGTGCGGCCCTTGCGGCGGTGTTCCAGCTCGATCGCATAAGACGAACGGTGAAAGTGGAACACGACGTTCGATTTGCGCCGCGCCCACATGTCGTTGTCCGGCGCGGAACCCGGAAGGGCCGCATGAAACAGCGTCCGGCTCGGCGTGCGGATATCGATGACGACCGGCGCGTCGAGCGCCAGCGCACGGTCCACCAGCCGCTGGCCGAGATCCCAGGCATCGGTCTCGTCGAAGCGGGCGAGAACCAGCTTCTTCTCCTGGCCGGCGACCTGATCTTCAAGTTCGTTTGCCATCGATAACTCCCTCACGGATACATGCGGACCTTGTGCCAGCCGCCCTCGGCGGCATTGCGGCGGAATTCGATGCGGTCGTGCAGGCGGAACTTGCCGTCATGCCAGAACTCGATCGAGACCGGCTTCAGCCGGAAGCCCGACCAGTGCGCCGGGCGCGGTATCTCGCTGACGCCGTATTTCGCCGTGGTCTTGGCAACCGCCCTTTCGAGCGCGAAGCGGCTTTCCAGCGTGCGCGACTGTTTCGAGGCCCAGGCGCCGATGCGGCTGCCGCGCGGGCGCGACTGGAAATAGGCATCCGCCTCCGCGTCGGTCACCACCTCCACGGGGCCGCGCAGCCGGATCTGGCGGCGCAGCGATTTCCAGTGAAAACACATCGCCGCCTTCGGTTGGCCAAGAAGCTCCCTGCCCTTCTGGCTTTCGAAATTGGTGTAGAACACGAAACCGTTGGCGTCGAATTCCTTCATCAGCACCATGCGCACATTGGGCAGGCCGTCCTCGTCGACGGTCGCGACCGCCACCGCGTTCGGATCATTGGGCTCGCTCGCCTCGGCATCCTTGAGCCATTTGGCGAACAGTTCGAAGGGGTCGTTCTCCTCGGTGAAATCAGCCTTGCCGCCGTCGTCAGCCATCGTCGTCACTCCCGATCATGTTTCGCCTGCCGCACGGTCACAATCAAATCGCGGAAAAATCGCGCCGGATGTCCGTCCCGGCAAGCGAGAGAATGGATATGAGAGAAGACCAAACCGCGGCGCCTTGCAAGCGGCGTTTCGCCGGCGAAAGCGCCATCGACGCGGAAAGGTCAGCTTGAACCGATTAGCCGCCTATGCCATAGGCAGAAACCAGATGAGTTTCAAGGAGCATCGACACATGGCGGAAGCAACCGGCCTCATGAAAGGCAAACGCGGCATTATTCTCGGTGTCGCCAATAACCGTTCGATTGCATGGGGCATTGCCAAAGCATGTCACGACGCCGGAGCCGAGATCGCGCTGACCTGGCAGGGCGACAACCTCAAGAAGCGCGTCGAGCCGCTCGCAAACGAGCTCAACGCCCTGATGGCCGGCCATTGCGATGTTACGGACCCTGCAAGCATTGAAGCGGTTTTCGCCACGCTCGAGCAGGAATGGGGCAAGATCGACTTCGTCGTCCACGCCATCGCATTTTCCGACAAGGAGGAGCTCACCGGCCGCTATATCGACACCTCGCGCGAGAATTTCGCGAAATCGATGGATATCTCGGTCTATTCTTTCACCGCGATCGCGCGCCGCGCCGAGAAGATGATGAATGACGGCGGCTCGATGCTCACGCTGACCTATTACGGCGCCGAGAAAGTGATGCCGCATTACAATGTCATGGGCGTCGCCAAGGCCGCGCTGGAAGCCAGCGTGCGCTACATGGCCGTTGATGTCGGCGGTCGCGGCATTCGCGTCAACGCGATCTCCGCAGGCCCGATCAAGACGCTGGCAGGCTCGGCGATCGGCGATTTCCGCTACATTTTGAAGTGGAACGAATACAATTCGCCGCTGAAGCGCAATTGCACGATCGACGAGGTCGGCAACACCGCGCTGTTCCTGCTGTCGGACCTGTCCACCTCGGTCACCGGCGAAGTGCTGCATGCCGATTCGGGCTATCACGTGGTCGGCATGAAGGCCGTCGACGCGCCGGACATTTCGGTGGTCAAGGACTGAGCGGCACCTGGCCAGAGAGGGCGCGGACCATCCCGCGCCTTTTTCTTTCAGGTGTCTTCAGCGCCATATCGGTCCGCCGAAAAGTGTGCAAAACCCCCTCCTCCTTTTGAACTTTCGCATCCGCCTGTAATGAAAGTTGATCGGGCGACGCGCCAGCAACCACGGGACGCTGAAATTGCAGATCTATGTCATCCGCCACGGCCAGACGGACTGGAACGCCGAATACCGGCTTCAGGGCCAGCAGGACATACCGCTCAACGATACGGGCCGCAGCCAGGCCAATGGCAATGGCAGTGAACTCGCCGAGATTCTCGGCGCCGACGCCCATCGCTTCGACTTCGTCGCAAGCCCGCTTTCCAGAACCCGCGAGACGATGGAGCGCGTGCGCGCCGCCATGGGGCTGACGCCTGAACTCTACCGCACCGACGACCGGCTGAAGGAACTCTCCTTCGGCGACTGGGAGGGCCGCACGCTGAAGGAACTCTCGACGGTCAGCCCGGCGCTTCTCGAGGAGCGCGAAAAGGACAAATGGTCTTTCGTGCCGCCCGGCGACGATGCCGAGAGCTATGAAATCCTGTCATGGCGGGTGGGCGCCTGGCTGAAGGACGTGGTGGGGCCGACGGTCTGCGTCGCCCATGGCGGGGTCATCCGCTCGCTGTTCCGGATCGTCGGCGGCGCTACTCCGGCCGAGGCCGCCGAACTTGCGATCCCGCAGGACAATATCCTGCGCCTCGATCCGGAGACGGGCGTCATCGGCTGGATTGTGTAGCGTCGAGCCTTTTCCTCCTCGACCAATTGCTATAGAGCCGAGCCCTAGAGACTTACGGGCTGGCGGAGGTTTTTGATGTCGCACAACACATTCGGACACATGTTCCGCGTCACCACCTGGGGCGAGAGCCACGGGCCGGCGCTTGGCTGTGTCGTCGATGGCTGCCCGCCCGGCATCGCCTTCACGCTTTCCGACATCCAGACCTATCTCGACCGCCGCAAGCCCGGCCAGTCGCGCTTCGTCACCCAGCGCCGCGAGGCCGATGAGGTGAAGGTGCTTTCCGGCGTGCTGCCGCAGGACGACGGCATCACTTTCGTCACCACCGGCACGCCGATCTCGCTGATGATCGAGAACACCGACCAGCGCTCCAAGGATTACGGCGAGATCGCCCGGCAGTACCGCCCCGGCCATGCCGATTACACCTATGACGTCAAATACGGCCTGCGCGATTATCGCGGCGGCGGGCGTTCGTCGGCGCGCGAGACGGCGGCCCGCGTCGCCGCCGGCGCGATCGCCCGCAAGGTGCTGCCCGAAGTAACCTATCGCGGCGCGCTGGTGCAGATCGGCAAGCACAGAATCAACCGCGACAACTGGGACTGGAACGCGGTCGGCAACAACGCCTTCTTCTGCCCCGACCCCGAAATGGTGCCGGTCTGGGAAGACTATCTCGATGAAATCCGCAAGGCCGGCTCCTCCGTCGGCGCGGTGGTAGAAGTGGTCGCCGAGGGCGTGCCTGCCGGCCTTGGCGCGCCGATCTACGCCAAGCTCGACCAGGAGATCGCCGCCGGCCTGATGTCGATCAACGCCGTCAAGGGCGTCGAGATCGGCGAGGGCTTCAATGCCGCCGAACTCACCGGCGAGGAAAACGCCGACGAGATGCGGATCGGAAACGATGGCCGGCCGCGGTTTCTCTCCAACCATGCCGGCGGCATTCTCGGCGGGATTTCCACCGGAGAGCCGATCGTCGCCCGCTTCGCCGTGAAGCCGACCTCTTCGATCCTGACCACGCGCCAGACGATCGACAAGGACGGCAAGGAAGTCGACCTGCGCACCAAGGGCCGTCACGACCCCTGCGTCGGCATTCGCGCGGTCCCGATCGGCGAGGCCATGCTTGCATGCACGATCGCCGATCACTATCTGCGGGATCGCGGCCAGACCGGCCGGCTCGACTGACGAGCATTGCCTTCGGCGCGTCATTCTGAAACAGTCGGGGCTTCACGGAGACGATCATGGCAGACCACGCCGAACATCATCGCTACGGCGACAAACGCGACCGCCCGCTTACCCCGGCGATCCTCAACGGGCTGAAATGTCGTTGCCCGAACTGTGGCGAGGGCAAGCTGTTTTCGCGTTTCCTAAAAACCGTCGATGCCTGCGCGGCGTGCGGCACCGAAATTCATCATCACCGCGCCGATGACCTGCCGGCCTATCTCGTCATCCTGATCCTCGGCCATTTCATGGTCGGCGGCTACATGACCGGCGCGGAGTTGCTGGATGTGCCGGACTGGGTCCATCTTGCCATCTGGGTGCCGCTTACGGCGATCGCCGCCTTCGCTATCATCCAGCCTATCAAGGGCGCCGTCGTCGGCCTGCAATGGGCGCTGAAGATGCACGGCTTCGACGGCAAGGGCGACGACCAGCCGGCCGAATACTGACGCGCCGGCTGTCTTCCACCGGCATCATCGTGGTCCGTCTCAAGCAGCAATCTCCGACGCGCAGACCCTGTTCTTCCCCTCACTCTTGGCGCGGTAGAGCGCGTCGTCGGCGCGGGCATAGAGTTCGCTCTGCGCTTCGCCCGGTATAACCGATGCCACGCCGGCCGAGCAGGAGTAGAAAAATTCGGGGTGATCCGGGAATGGACGCAGCGAACTGATCTGCGCCAGCATGCGGTTGATGATCACGATCGCTTCCGCGCCGGTCGTAGCCGGCAGCACAAGGCCGAACTCCTCGCCGCCCAGACGTCCGAAACAATCGGTCCTGCGCACCTGCAGCGAGATCTCTCGGGCGAAGTCGATCAGCAGCCGGTCGCCGGCAAAGTGGCCGAAACGATCATTGACCTGTTTGAAATTATCGAGATCGAGAATCGCGAAACAGCCGGGACGACCATTGGCGGCCGCGCCGTCCCGGGCGATCATGTCGTTCAGCCGCTCCATCACGAAGCGCCGGTTGGCGATCCCCGTCAGGTCGTCGGTCAGCGAGCGCCTCAACGCGATATCGCGCTCCTGTCGTAACATGCTGTCCTTGACGAGCAGCTTGGTGATGTCGCTGGCGATGCAGATCATCCAGCCGTCCTCGTCGACGGTTTCCGTCATCCACAGCCAGCTCCCGTCATGCACATCCGTCTCGAAGGCGCGGAACGGCACCTTGCCGCGACGCGACAGCGTGCCCTTCAGCCAGAGTTCGAAATCGGCCTCGCCGATAATCGTCCCGCGGCGCGCCTCGAAATTGCGCCGCATCATATCGCCCCAGTACGGATACTCGTCCTCCGCGAGGAAGAACGCCGCCCGGTACAGCCGATTGGCATAGACCAGAACATCGTTTTCATCGAAAACCGCGAACATGACACCCGATGTCTCGACGAAACGCAGAATTTTTCTCAGTTTTCGTTCCATATCGGCGCGATCGTTGTTTTGGCCCGCACTACTTCGAAACTAATCTCAGATATGGGCCGGTTGAGACACAGAACAAGCATCCGCCCTAAACCAACTCTCAGTTTATCCGTGGCCGACGCCCAGCCAGATGACATGCTTGGCGCCGCGGCGTTTGGCATTGGCGCGAACGGTCCGGACCTCCGTGGCAAAGTCGGCTTTCTCCATCCTGGCGGTGAAGCGCGGATCCGGGCCGGACGACCAGACCGCGAGAACGCCGCCGGGCCGCAGCGCCCTTGCGGATCGCCCAAGCCCGCCGGCATCATAAAGTCGGTCGTTGGAGGCGCGCGTCAGCCCGTCCGGACCGTTGTCGACATCGAGCAGGATCGCGTCGAATGCCGATTTAGATTTCTCGATCAGGCTGGCGACATCGCCGGTATGAATTTCAACGCGGGGATCATCGAGCGAGTCTTTGAAGACTTCGGCCATCTCGCCGCGCGCCCATTTCACCACCGCCGGCACCAGTTCGGCCACCACGACCCTGGCATCGTCCGGCAGAACGGCAAGGGCGGCGCGCAGCGTGAACCCCATGCCGAGCCCGCCGATCAGCACCACCGACGCCTTGCGCCCGGCCAGCTTCGCGCAGGACAATTCCGCCAGCGCCTCCTCGGACCCGGAAAGCCGGCTGTTCATCAACTCGTTCGCGCCGAGCATGATCGAGAACTCGTCGCCGCGGCGCTTGAGCCGCAGCGCGGCTTTCTCGCCGGGAATGGCGGCGCTATCAAGTTCTATCCAGGGAATCATGGCTGCGGTCGACTGGTGGTTTACGGGTAAGGCTTGTTTGCCCCTCCTAACTCGCGCAAAAACGCGCCCACTGCAACGCGGCCGACGAAGAAATGCGACAAGTTCGGCTTTTGGAACGGCTCCGTATTGACTTTTACGCCAGGATTCGTAGTGTCCCGCCAGATTTTGCCGTGGCCACCGGTCCGGCGAGCATGCGAGGCGTCCGTTGCGGGCGCTTCTTGATTTTCAAATTAAAGTCCGGGCGTACCGGTTCCGTTTTCCATCAGGGAGAGCGGATTGCTCTTGAAGGCGGAATAAAATGGCAAAGGCAACAACGATCAAGATCAAGCTGCTGTCGACGGCAGACACCGGCTTTTTCTACGTCACCAAGAAGAACAGCCGCACGATGACGGAAAAGATGGTCAAGACCAAATACGATCCGATCGCGCGCAAGCATGTCGAATTCAAGGAAGCCAAGATCAAGTAATTCCGGCTTTCCATCGGCATTTTTTTAACGCGTGGGCTCTCGCCCGCGCGTTTTTCGTTTGTGGGCTAGAGCGTCGGGCGATTAGTCTGCAACGCATGCTGTTGATTTGAAGTAGTT
>NZ_JBAKFR010000043.1:0-37285 GCF_053484295.1 Martelella sp. AMO21009 | reverse complement strand
CGACGCTGGTGGCCGCCGAAATGGTCGCCGCCACCAAGGGCATCGGCTACATGGTGCTCTCGGCCTCCCAATTCTTGCAGACCCCGACGGTGATCATGGGCATCATCGTGATCGCCGCCATCGCCTATGCCTTCGACATGCTGATGCGCTTTCTCGAGCGCAGACTGGTGCCGTGGAAGGGCAAGGCTTAGACCGCCTGCCCTGTTTCCGTTTCCTGCAATATCCCGACGTGAAGGGGGTGTTTCGTGCCGCGTAGATATCTGAAAAAGGCCATCAAGACCGCTGAAAGCGATGCCGCCTCCGTCACCGGGATCGTCCAGACCATCCTCGACGAGATCGAGGCCGGCGGCGAGGCGGCGGCGAAGGCCTATGCCGCAAAATTCGACCGTTACGAGGGCAGTATCGTCGTCACCCGCGCGGAGATCGAGGCTGCGGCCGCCAGCCTGCCGCAGAAGCTGAAGGACGATATCCGTTTCGCCCATGACAATATCCGCCGGTTCGCGGAGGCCCAGAAGGCGACGCTGAGCGAGACCGAGATCGAGATCGCGCCCGGCTTCTTCGCCGGCCAGAAGATCATCCCCTGCCAGGCCGCCGGATGCTATGTGCCGGGCGGGCGCTACAGCCATGTCGCCTCGGCGATTATGACGGTGACGACGGCGAAGGTTGCGGGCTGCGACCATGTCACGGTCGCCTCGCCGCCCCGACCCGAAACCGGCGTGCATCCGGCGATCCTCTACACCGCCGATCTTTGCGGCGCCGACAGCATCCTCGCCATGGGCGGCGTTCAGGGCGTTGCCTCGATGGCCTTTGGCCTGTTCGGCCAGCCGAAGGCCGACATTCTCGTCGGCCCGGGCAACCAGTTCGTGGCGGAAGCCAAGCGCATTCTGTTCGGCCGCGTCGGCATCGACATGTTCGCCGGGCCCACCGACAGCCTGGTGATCGCCGATGCGGGCGCGGACCCCGAACTCGTCGCCGCCGATCTCGTCGGTCAGGCAGAGCACGGCTACAACTCGCCGGTCTGGCTGGTGACCGACAGCGCTGTGCTCGGGGAACAGGTGATGGCGATCGTGCCGAACCTCATCGACAGCCTGCCGGAGCCGAATCGGGCAAGCGCCGAGGCCGCCTGGCGCGACTATGCCGAGGTGATCGTCTGCGATACGCGCGAGGAGGTTGCCGCAACCGCCGACGACTACGCGCCGGAACATCTGAGCGTGCAGGCCGAAGACCTCGACTGGTGGCTCGCCCGGCTGAAATGCTACGGCTCGCTGTTCCTCGGCGAGGAAACCACGGTGGCTTACGGCGACAAGGCTTCGGGCACCAACCACGTGCTGCCGACATCGGGCGCCGCGCGCTATACCGGCGGGCTTTCGGTGCACAAATTCATGAAGGTGGTGACCTGGCAGCGTTCCAGCCGTGACGCCTCGAAGCCGGTGGCGCTCGCCACCGCTCGGATCTCGCGCCTTGAAGGCATGGAAGGCCACGCCCGCACCGCCGATATCCGGCTGGCGAAATATTTCCCCGGCGAGAATTTCGACCTCTCGGCCGTCGAGTGAACGCCATGGGTCCGCTCATCTGCCGAGACGAGGGCGAAGGTCCGGCGCTGGTGCTGGTCCACGGCTATCTCGGCGGCGCGGGCATGTGGGACGACCAGTTCGCGGCCTTTTCCGACCGCTTCCGCTGCATAGCACCGAACCTGGCAGGCTTTGGCGCAAGCAGTCATCTCGAAGCGCCCGAAAGCATCGAGGGCCATGCCCGGTTGGTATTCGAGACGCTGGATGCGCTCGGCGTCGATCGTTTCCGCCTGCTTGGCCATTCCATGGGCGGCATGGTGGTCCAGCAGATGGCGGCGATGGCGCCGGAGCGGACCGAAAAGCTCGTTCTCTACGGCACGGGGCCTGTGGGCGTTCTGCCGAACCGGTTCGAGACGATCGAGACCTCGCGCAGGCGCATCCTGTCCGAAGGGCTCGAGGCGACCGCCGCCCGTATCGCGGCAACCTGGTTCATGGCGGGCGCTGAGGCGGAAGGCTACGCCGCCTGCCTTGCCGAGGGGTCACGCGCCAGCCTTCAGGCGGCGCTCGCCAGCCTCACCGCCTGGGAGCGCTGGGACGGCACCGCGGCACTCCCGCATTTCCCGATGCCGACGCTCGTCGTCTGGGGCGATGGCGACCGCTCCTATGGCTGGAGCCAGCCGGAAACGCTCTGGAAAACCATCCCCGGCTGCCGCCTCGCCGTCGTTCCCGGCGCGGCACATAACGTGCACATGGAAAAGCCGGAGATCTTCAACCTGATCGTTGCGGACTTTCTATCCGACGACAGTTACCCGGCATGGCCTCCTGGCCCCTTTCGCTAACCCGCGTCCGCAAAAAGCGGTGCCTTTCCGGTCACGGGCGGAACCGGAAGCGGCCGAGGCTGCGACGGCTCCTCCGCTTTTTCCGACGCGGCCGCCTCCTCGCCGACATCGACGCCGAAACTGTCGATCGGGTAGCCGTAGAGCGTCACGTTGGAGAGGCCGAGAGCGGAGCGGAGCGTGCCGCCGGTGAGGTGACATTGCAACAGCGCGATGTCGAGGTCGCGCTCGCTGTCGCTGCGCTCGATCAGGGCGTTGTAGTAATCCTCCTCCGCATCCAGCAGGTCGTTGAGGTTGCGGGTGCCGAGATCAAAATACTGGCTGCGGTAAAGCGCCCGGGTCTGATCGAGCAACTTCGTCTGGGTGTTCGCGGATGCAATCAGCTGACGGGCGTTGGTCATGGCCGTTCCGGCATCAAGCGCATCGAGCGAGGCGGTCTGGCGCACCTTGTCGAGGCGCGCCTGCGCTGCGGCGAGCGCATCCTCGGCCGCCCTCTTCGCCGCTTCAATCGCGCCGCCCTGCCACAGCGTCGGCAACACGTTGAAATTGATGCCCACCCTGAACCCCTCGTCATAAAGCGGCTGGCGGCCATAAGCCTCGGCCGAGACACCGGGCAGACGGGCCTTCTGGGCGTCTTCATATTCAAGCTGGGCCTGGGCGATTTCCAGATGCGCCAGTGCGACTTCCGGGAGGGTATCGGGTACCGTCGGCGTCGGCGTGCAGGCCCCCGGAACCTTCTCCAGGTCCACATCCAGGTCGATGGCGAAGGGACCCGAATATTCACGAAGCTGGTTGGCGGCCCGGTCGCGTTCGGATTGCATTTCGAGCAGGTCGTGACGCGCCTTTTCCAGGCTGTTTTGCGCCGCCAGCACATCCGGTTGGGTGGTGGCACCCGCCGATGCGCGCTGACCGATCAGATTGCTCAGTTCGCCGAGCCGCTTGACCCGTTCCTGGTCGATTTTAACATTGTTGCGGTAGCGGCTGAACTCCGCGTAGGCGGTCAGCACATCGATCAGCACCTTGTCGGCATTGGCCTGAAACTCCAGCACGGCTTCCTGGGCGGAAAGGTCGGCGCGCGCCACCTCGCGGTCCGTCCTGCCGAAATCGAACAGCAGCTGGTTGGCCGAAAGCACGAAGGACGGGTCGTCGGCATCGCCGACGCCGCCGGTCACCCCGCCGCTGATCGTGGGCAGGTAGCCGCCCTTGGCGACATCGATATTGCCGGACGCTTCGCGAATGGTTGCGGCGCTCTCGATCATCGCCGGGCTCTGGTAGAGCGCGACCTGCACCAAGCCGTCAATGCTCTGGCCGGCCGCGGTCAAATCGGCAGGCTTGTCGATCGCCGGTCGCTCTTCCTGGATCGAGCCGGTCCTGTCTTCGAACGATACGGAGGGTCGTCCGGCCCCACCTGTCGAGCAACCGGCAACGCCACCAGCCACGCCGACGCAAAGTGCGAGCAACAGACGCCGTGCGGCAGGAGCCGCACAGTGCATAATATATTGTGTCACCGCGTTTCCATGCTATGCGGCCTTGAGAAAGCGCCCAAAACCGGCCTCCCAGGACTGCTTTGTTCCCGAGCGGACAACGCACGCACAGATTGCTGCGGGAGAAGAACGAATCAGTTATGACTCAACATAACCGACTGATTCGTCTTACACAACTCAGTTGCGGCCGATCACGAGGTCGCGGCACTGCGGACGGCGCCATACGGTTTCTTCAACCGCGTTGCCATTGCCGAACAGGACCTTGTACTGGCAGACGATCTCGCCGTCCTCGGCCGTGACGAATTTGAGATCGTAGTCCCACGCCTTGCCGTTCTTGGTGGTGCGCACCGGCTGGCCCAGCACCTTGGCAACGTCCTGCTGCGAAATGCCAAGCTGGATTTCGCGAACGCGATCGACGGTGATCGGTTTGCCGGGGCGGACAAAATAGGCGTCGAGTTCGGTCGGCGCTGGCGACACGCTGTCAAACCGCATGTTCGGGTTATGGACATTCAGCATGCCCGCGCTGGCGGCGCCGGCGGTGAGAAGGCCGGCAAGGACGGCGATGGATATGGTCTTCAGCATTTCTCTCTCCTTCAGTTTCATTGACATCGGTTCGGTTCGCCCCTGATGGGCTTTCCATGCGATCAGCGCTCCCTCAGAGCCTCCCGGCCCCGATTGAGCGGCTTGATGAGATAATCCCAGATGGTCTTTTCGCCCGTCTTGATATCGACGGTCGCGATCATGCCGGGGGAAATGGGAAACCGCTTGCCGGCCGCGTTCACCAATGCGTCGGAGGCGGTGCGGATATAGACCCGGTAATAGAGGTTTTCCGGATTGATCTCGTCGCGGATCGTGTCCGGCGAGATATTCTCGACCGTGCCCTCAAGACCGCCATAGACCGAGTAGTCATAGGCGGTGATCTTCACCAGAGCGTCCTGGCCGGGATGGATGAAGGCGATATCGCGCGGCGAGACGCGCGCCTCGATCAGGAGCTGGTCGTTGAGCGGCACGATCGTCATCACCGCGCCGTTCGGCGAAATCACGCCGCCGATCGTGGTCACCGCCACATCCTTGATCACGCCATGAACCGGGGAGCGGATCGTGGTGTGGGCAATCGTGTCCTCGAGCCCGTTGAGCGTGGACAGCAGCGACTGCACTTCCGCCTGCGCCTCCGCCAGCTTCTCGCCGGTCTCGATGACATATTTGGAGCGCATGTCATCCATTCTGAGCTTGATGTCGCCGCGATCGCGCTTGAGCTTGATCAGTTCGACCTTGCTTGCAGCCCCGGTCGCGAGCAGCGGCGTGGTCAGGCGTAGCTGCTCCTCGAGCAGCGCCATATCGGCTTCCATATCGGCGATGGATTCGTGGTAGCTTTCCGTCCGGGCCGTAAACAGAGCCTGTTCGGAAGCTCTGAGCTCCGGATAATCGTCGGGCGCCGCCGGAAAGGTTACGCTTTCCGCTCCGGTGACTTCCGCCTGCAGGCGCGCTGCCTGGGCCAGCGAAGCGCGGTAGCGCGCCGCCGTCTCGTCATATTCGGCCTGCGCGCGTGTGGGGTCGAGGCGCGCCAGCACCTGCCCCTTATCGACGATCTCACCGGCACTGACATCGAGCTCGGCCAGGATACCGCCGTCGAAGGACTGGATCACCTGTTCATGCGAGAGCGGCACCACCGTGCCGGGTCCCGACGACACTTCCTCCACCGAGAAGAAGTAGGCCCAGACGAAGAAGGCGGCGAGGATCAGGAACAGTGCCAGCACGACTTTGTTCGCGCCGCTGGCGGAAATATCGTCGCCCTCAATCAGGCTGTCATAGGAAGCGGCACTCATTGGACCTTCACCTCGCGTTTCCTGCCGGCCAGGGCCTCGCCCTTGCGCAGGCGCGTCAGGATCGTGTCGCGCGGCCCGTCCATGATGATCTTGCCGTTGGACACCACCAGCAGCCGGTCCACCAGCGCCAGGATCGACGGCTTGTGGGTGGCCACGACCAGCGTGGTTTCCCCTGCCAGCTCCGAAAGCGCCGAAAGCACCTTCTGCTCCGCGGTTTCATCAAGCGACGCGGTCGGCTCGTCGAGCAGGATCACCGAGGGTTCGCGCAACAACAGGCGCGACAGGATGATGGCCTGACGCTGGCCGCCGGAAAGGCCGATACCGCCCTCCTGGATCTGCCGGTCGAGGCCCTCGGGCATGGCGCGAATAAACTCCCACGCGCCGGTGCGCTCAAGGGCGGCGATCAGCTCCTCGTCGCGGGCATTGGGCGCGCCGAGGCAGAGATTTTCGCGGATCGTGCCGTAGAATAGCCGGGCGTTCTGGCCAGCAAGGCCGATATGGCGGCGCAGATCGGCCGGATCGACATGGGTGATGTTGACGCCGTCGACCAGCACCGTGCCCGAGCGTGCTTCCATCAGCCCGGAAAGCCCCTGCAGCAGGGTCGACTTGCCGGCGCCGTTGCGGCCGATAATGCCGACCTTCGAGCCCGCCGCGATCTTCAGACCCTCGACGGTGAGCACCGGCTCCTTTTCATAGGCAAAGACAGCATTCGCGAACTGGAATTCGCCCTTGATCACCGGCTTGTGGATGCGCTTTGCGTTTTCGGGATGATCGACCGGCAGCGTCATGATCTTGTCGAGGCTTTCGCCGGCAATCTTCGCCTGCTGCCAGCGGTTGAGGATCTGTGCCACGCCGGCGAGCGGCGCCAGCATGCGCGTCGACAGCATGGCGGCGGCAACCAGCGCGCCCGTCGTCATGTCGCCGAACATCACCGCCGGCGCGCCGGCCGCGACGACGGCGATATAGACCATGCCCTGCACCGTCTGGGTCCAGTTGCCGAGCGTGCCGACGAGATCGCGCAGCTTCATGCCGCTGTCGGCGTTGACCGCGTTGTAGTGGTTCCAGTGGTTCTGAAACCGATCTTCGGCCTGCAGCAGCTTGATGTCGTCCAGCCCCTGGACGGCCTCCACCAGCATGGCGTTGCGCAGCGCGGATTCGCGCATATTGGCCTTGGCCAGCGTCCGCAGCCGGCCCTGCGCCAGAACGCCGGGCAGGATCAGCAGCAGCACGGCGACCGCCGGAACCCAGACCAGATTGCCGGCAACCCACCAGAAGATCAGGCAGAACAGCAGAAAGAACGGAATATCCGCAATCGCCGAGACGGCTGACGAGGTCATCATCTCGCGCACATGCTCGAGCTCGCGAAGCTGGGAAATAAAGGTGCCGGTCGCCTGCGGACGGGCGCTGTTCTTGACACGCAGCGCATGGCCGAAGACCTTGTCGGAGATGCGCAGATCGGCGCGTTTGCCGAGCACATCCGTGATCTTCATGCGCATCTGGCGCATGACGAAGGCGAAGATCACGGCAATAAGCGCGCCGCCGCCCAACACGAACAGCGTCGGATAGGATTGCGCCGGCACCACCCGGTCATAGACCTGCATGGAGAAGATGACGCTGGCGAGCGCAAGGATATTGGCCGCAAGCGAGGCCAGCATGATGAACACATAGGGCCTGAGATCGGCAAGGACGATCGATCTCATCCAGTGCTTGCGGAACGGTTCGATATAATTGTCGATCCGTCCGTCCGGCACGCCGCCGGCCGGGCGGATTACCGCCACCAGTTCGACCCTGTCCCGGATCCCGTCAATCTTGATATCAGACGACAGCCCGCCATCGCCTGAAAAACCAAGCGTCAACCGGTCGCCATTGCGCCGCGTAGCGACGGCAACCTCGCCATCCTTCAAGACCAGCACGACCGGCAGCCGCATATCGTTGATCTTGCGAAGATCGGTGCTGATGAACCGGATCGAAAGGCCGGCCTGACGGGCAAGCTTGCCGAAACTTCTCTTGCGGTCGCCGCTGTTATCCCAGGCATCGGCGAGCCGCAATTGCTCGGGTGAACAGTCGATCCGGTAATGGCCGGCAACCGTCAGCAGAGCCTCGATCCAGCAGGCCGAAACGGTACCGGCCGAAAGCTCGACCTCTTCACCGTTCTCGCGATTTCTGTTGATGTGGATATTCATGGCTGAGACAGACTTATTGCAAAAAGGATCTGGCAGCCGGGGCCAAGCTCCGGCTGTCAATCGTGCTTCATGGGCACAGATGAGGGGCTCAGCCCACCATCATGGCGTGATCTTCAAGCTCGTTGAGATCGATGCTGGCCGTGCCCGGATCGCTGAAGTCCTGCGAGTCATTTGCCGCCGCGCTATCCGCGTGCTTTTCCTCGGGCAGGTAAGCCTCGAGGCTTTCGACATTGTCCTCATAGACAAGCTCGGCCACGTCGATGTCGTCATCGGCGGCCGGATGATCGCCGCTGGCGTCATCGTCATTGGCCGGGGCTTCATCGATCGACGCGAGGCCCAGCGTCTCGGCGTGGAACACGCTTTGAGCCGCCGCATCGCCGCCGTCTTCCGCACTGTCGGTCTCGATTGCCATGCGTGCGGCAGACGCAGTGGCGCCGGCCTCCTGAACATCGATCTTCAGCGAGGCTTCGCTGGTGTCACCGCTGTCATCGGTAAGCACATAGCGGAAATCTTCCTCGCCCATGCCCGTGTCGGGATCAGCCGTGTAGGTCCAGTCGCCAGTTTCGAAATCAAAGACGAGCCTGCCGCCCTGGTCGGTTTCCGCGTTGAGGATCGACCCGTCCTCGACCTGGTTGCCGTTGTGGTCGATAATACGGCCCTGATCATAGGTATAGGTCTCTCCATCGACATCGATCGATAGGATGCGGCCGCCATCGATACCGAGAAGATCGTCATCCGCGGTACCGGCGACGCCATCGGCGCCGTTCAGCACATTGCCGGAGACATCCACTTCCTTGAGGACGTCGAGCAGTTCGTCCACGAGGTCGTCGAAGTTGGCCACCTGGACCACATGATTGTCGCCGTCGGCCTCATCGACATCCTGCAGCCGGGGCACAGTAACGCCCTGGCCGATGCCGACCGTCTGCACGTCGATTTGGTTGTTCGCAACGAAATCATTCCATGCAGCCTCCGTCGCGCTCTGCAACGAATGTTCGATGTTGCCGTTGCCGTCTGTTTCATACTGACGGGTCGGCTCTCCATCGCTCATGAAGAAGACGCGATTGTCGTAGCCGTCGATAGGCTGATAGGACTCCATCGTCTCTTTGATCGCCGCCGTGTAGTTGGTCTGGCTGCTATAAGGACGCTGGGCATCCCAGGCATCGACCTGCGCCGCGAAGTCGGCATAGCTGCTGAAGGACACTGTCGAACTGGCGTCCGAAGAAAACGCCACGAGCTGGATTTTTACGTCGCCGGTCGTGCCTTCGAAAAAAGCCTGACCGGCTGCTTTGACGGCCTCCAGCATCTGATGGGCTTCGGTGTTGTCCACGCTACCGCTGAAATCGAGAACGAAGGCGATGTTGAAGTTCTCATCGCTCATGAAGTCATCGCCGGCAAGCTGCAGGCTGACATTGTCCTCGTGTGCGAGCGGCGCATTGCGCTCAAATGCCTCGGTATCCGCGCCTTCCGAGCCGAGATTGCCGACCTTGTCGGTATAGCTCTCGTCGGCAACCGTGACGGTCAGGTCGCCGCCGGCCTTGTCAGGCGTCACCCTTGCGGTCCAGGTATGACCGTCAACCTGCTGCAGGTTCGACAGGGTACCGTTGTTGACGCTGATATCGGAGGCGTCGAACCCATCAACGTCTTCGGAGAAGGTGAAGGTGACGTCACCTCCCAGACCGTTATCGTCGATATCGATATCGACCGTGACGGACGGACCATCGACGTCGAAGGTCTCGCTGTCGGCGCCTTCCGAGCCTTCATTGCCGGCCGTATCCGTGTAGGAACCGTCGGTAACGGTGGCCGTCACTTCGCCATTGCCGGTCGGGGTGATGGTTGCCGTCCAGACCTGGTTGCCGTCGGCATCTTCCGACCACGTGCCATCCGTGCCGAGATCGGCGTTTTCCAGATCGAGATCGGCGGCCGGATCGAAGCTGTCGCGATCGGTATCCGGCGAGAAAGTCAGCACCAGCGTGCCGTCCTGGCCGTTATCGGTAATCTCGACGCCGACCGTCGGCGCGGTGCGGTCGAAGACCTCGCTGTCGGAGCCGGGCGTGCCGGGGTTGCCGGCAAGGTCGGTATAGGAGCCGTCGCCAACGGCAACCGTGACATCGCCGGTCGCTTCCGGGGTGACCGTGGCCGTCCAGGTGTTGGGACCGGTCTGCGTCAGGTTCGAGAGCGTGCCGTTGCCAACGGTAACATCGCTGCCATCGAAGCCGGTCACGGGCTCGGAGAAGGTGAAGGTCACCGTGCCGGTCTGGCCTTCATTGACGATATCGACCGTGACGGACGGGCCGTCGACGTCGAAGGTCTCGTCGTCGTAGCCTTCCGAGCCTTCATTGCCGGCGGTATCCGTGTAGGAACCGTCGGTGACGGTGGCCGTCACTTCGCCATTCCCGGTCGGGGTGATCGTGGCCGTCCAGACCTGGTTGCCATCGGCATCTTCCGACCACGTGCCATCCGTGCCGAGATCGGCATTCTCCAGATCGAGATCGGCGGCCGGATCGAAGCTGTCGCGATCGGTATCCGGCGAGAAGGTCAGCACCAGCGTGCCGTCCTGGCCGTTATCGGTGATCTCGACGCCGACCGTCGGCGCGGTGCGGTCGAAGGCCTCGCTGTCCGAGCCGGGCGTGCCCGGGTTGCCGGCAAGGTCGGTGTAGGAGCCGTTGCCGACCGAAACCGTGACATCCCCGGTTACTTCCGGGGTGACCGTGGCGGTCCATGTGTTGGGACCGGTCTGCGTCAGGTTCGAAAGCGTGCCGTTGCCAACGGTAACATCGCCAGCCTCAAAGCCGGTTACGGGTTCGGAGAAGGTGAAGGTAACCGTGCCGGTCTGGCCTTCATTGACGATATCAACCACGACGGACGGGCCGTCGACGTCGAAGGTCTCGCTGTCGGCGCCTTCCGAGCCTTCATTGCCGGCGGTATCCGTGTAAGAGCCGTCGGTAACGGTGGCCGTCACTTCGCCATTGCCGGTCGGGGTGATGGTTGCGGTCCAGATCTGGTTGCCGTCGGCGTCTTCCGACCACGTGCCATCCGTGCCGAGATCGGCGTTTTCCAGATCGAGATCGTCGGCCGGATCGAAGCTGTCGCGATCGGTATCCGGCGAGAAAGTCAGCACCAGCGTGCCGTCCTGGCCGTTATCGGTAATCTCGACGCCGACCGTCGGCGCGGTGCGGTCGAAGGCCTCGCTGTCGGAGCCGGGCGTGCCCGGATTGCCGGCAAGGTCGGTGTAGGAGCCGTCGCCAACGGCAACCGTGACATCGCCGGTCGCTTCCGGGGTGACCGTCGCCGTCCAGGTGTTGGGGCCGGTCTGCCTCAGGTTCGACAGCGTGCCGTTGCCAACGCTAACATCGCTACCATCGAAGCCGGTCACCGGTTCGGAGAAGGTGAAGGTCACCGTGCCGGTTTGGCCTTCATTGACGATATCGACCACGACGGACGGGCCGTCGACGTCGAAGGTCTCGCTGTCGGCGCCTTCCGAGCCTTCATTGCCGGCCGTATCAGTGTAGGAACCGTCGGTGACGGTGGCCGTCAATTCGCCATTCCCGGTCGGGGTGATCGTGGCCGTCCAGACCTGGTTGCCATCAGCATCTTCCGACCACGTGCCATCCGTGCCGAGATCGGCATTCTCCAGTTCAAGGTCGGCGGTCGGGTCAAAGCTGTCGCGATCGGTATCCGGCGAGAAAGTCAGCACCAGCGTGCCGTCCTGGCCGTTATCGGTGATCTCGACGCCGACCGTCGGCGCGGTGCGGTCGAAGGCCTCGCTATCGGAGCCGGGCGTGCCCGGATTGCCGGCAAGGTCGGTGTAGGAGCCGTCGCCGACGGCAACCGTGACATCGCCGGTGGCGTTCGGGGTGACCGTGGCCGTCCAGGTGGTGTCGTTGACCTTGGTCAGGTTCGACAGCGTGCCGTTGCCAACGCTGACATCGGACGCATCGAAACCGGTCACGGCTTCGGAGAAGGTGAAGGTAACCTCACCGGTCTGGCCATTGTTCTCGATATCGACCACGACCGAGGGGTCGGTCAGGTCCAGATTCGTCATGTCTGAATCGGAAATCGGGTTACCGTTTTCGTCTTCGACCGGATTGCCGTTTTCGTCGGTAACAGTTCCGACCACCTCAACATCGCCCTCGGCAATGTTGTCGCGTGGAATGTCATGCGACCAGTTTCCGTTCTCATCGACCGGAATGGGA
Source organism: Martelella sp. AMO21009 (assembly GCF_053484295.1). NCBI lineage: Bacteria > Pseudomonadati > Pseudomonadota > Alphaproteobacteria > Hyphomicrobiales > Aurantimonadaceae > Martelella > Martelella sp. AMO21009. The sequence continues at coordinate 25,252 of NZ_JBAKFR010000043.1, read as the reverse complement.
TCGGATGTGACAATGTTGCCGTTTTCGTCCGGGTAGGACACGACAACGTAGTCGCCCGTGCTGTTGCCGCTGACCGTCACGCGGTTGCCGGTCGGGTCGTCGGTGATATCCTGCACGTCGACCACCGGGAATACGGTCGCGGCATCGTCATCGCCGCCGCCCCCGGCAAAGGCCAGACCACCGGCCCCGGCGGCGGCAAGTCCGCCCAGCGCCGCGAACGGGAACGGGGCCACGCCATCAGCGCCGATCTCGGCGAAGGCGAAATCGCTCCACGGACCGGAATACTGCCCCCACCACGCAATGCCGTCATCGTCGACAAGGATCAGCTCACTGCGCTCGTCATCGAAATCGATGAAGAAATCACCGATGACGATTGTCTCCCCGGCGGTCGTGACGATTAGGAGATCGTTGCCGTTCTGTTCGAATGAAACAACGCTTTCCGGCGCGACGGGAAGTTTGACGACAGACGCTTCGTCAAGCTTCAGACCGGTTACGGACTGACGATGCTGAGATCCGTCGCTCTTGTCGATAATGATTGCATCCATGGGAATACTCCTCAAAAACTCGTCGAATGATAGCGCTACCACACTCTCATGGTGCAACTACGCTTGCTCTTCGGCGCACTGCTTCGCTATGTTGGGGACCCGTGTAGTGGATTGTTAACTACCACTTTAACGGAGGTCAGTAGCGCATACTTGCGTCGTCTGCAAGCCGTGTAAGTCATTTTTTCTGAACCGGAAATGAATTTCCGTAATTTTTTAAAGTTATGTTTTTACATATATAATCGCACGATCTTAAGCTCCGGAAAGCTGATATAGCCTGAAGTACAACCGATTCTGACTTTAAATTCAATCAGATGATTGAAACTAGTCATGCAGAAATATGACAATCAGGACGAGTTTGAAACCGTAAAGGGAATGCGCATTTCCTGGTTGCATAATCCCATTTTCCACAATCTTTAACTTTTTATAATTCCCTCTCAGGTTGTGGGCGGAAGAACAATCGGTCGATAGATATCGCTGCGCAAGCGTCACGGGCTGCGGCGTCCATTCGGACGGTCGCCCTTCCTTTTAAAACGCAATGTAAACTTAGCGTTGACTTACGTTCTGGTCATCGTCAATGATACCGGAACCCGTCATTCCGCCTTTTCTTTCCGCAACCTCAGGCTGATGGCTGGCCGCCAGCGCCTCGGCCCGTTCGATACGGTCTGACGGCAGGGGATGGGAAGTGTTGTAAGAACGCCTTGCGCCAGGCGGTGCATCCATGACTTGCATGGTTTTCAGAAAACGCACCAGAGCCGTGGGATCGTATTCGGCCTCGGCCAGCAATTGGATGGCCATCGCGTCGGCTTCCAGTTCCTGTTGCCGCGACAGGGCGCTAACCTGCGCGCTGGCTTTGGCGAGAAGCGCGCGCACGCGATCACTGTCCGGCAGGGCCGCGGCGATTTCCGCGCTGGAGACTGCCGCCTGCCGCCCCAGGCGGGCGCGGGCTTCCGCATGACGAGACAGGATATGGGCCATCTCGTGCGCGACGACGGCCGCAATCTCGCTGTCGTCGTCGGTCAGCGCGAGTAGCCCCCGCGTCAGATAGATATATCCGCCCGGCGCGATATAGGCATCAGCTATGGACGAGTTCAGCACGAGGATGGTCACCGGACTTCCGCCGACAACCGCCGACAGTCCTTTGCCGATTTCAGCCAGTTCCCGCGAAACCTCGGGGTCGCTGTACAATCCGCCGAATTGCGCCACCAGGCGACGGCGAAAGGCGTCCGCGCTGCCCGGTTCCTGCGGCGCCGGATACGTGTTGTCGGCCTGGCATCCGGCAAGACCCGACAGAACCATCAGGATGATGATGCAACCGCCGCCGAAAGATGAAAGAAAACCCGTGGCGGACCGCGTCCGGCAGGCAAGTTTACGTCTGCTCTTCATTCCAATACACATTCCCCGCGAAAACACGTACCGTATTCCCGCAGGTCACGTTGTGTATAGCGACGTTTCAATCCGGCCTGTAACACAACGTGATATTCTTGAACTACAGTAAAGATTGACTGGATGCCGAGCAAATCTTTCGCAGCTCAGGCGCAATCGTTTTCCGGAACCCGCCGGCCCGCCTCAAGAGAATGGCATCCGAGATGATGTCGAACAGATGATCCACCCGCGGGACGAGCAGAGGCTGGTCGGCAAGCCACGTCAGAGCGCTGATAAGTGAAAAGAGATCGTTGTCATCCATATCCCGTCGCGCAAGCCCTCTGGCCTGCGCCCGCTTCAAAAGGTCCGTCCCGCCTGGCGCAAATCGACGCATGAAGAATGCAGGGCGGAATTTTCGTCGGCAATCGCGGCCACCATTGGCGCGATGACGCCCTTGTAGCCGCGCGTCACCACGATCGCCTTGCGCAACCAGTTTGATAGCGCCTCGTCGACCTAGTCCCACTGTGCAAGTTCACCGGCTTTCGCGGTCAATGCATCGAAGCTCGTGCGAAAGCTGGCCTCACGTTGATCCTCGTCAATGAATGAGCTGTTCAGTTGCTGTTGACTAACGTTGTCCCACGTCATCGGGCTGGTTCGGGAGGAAGGCCAGATCAGATTTCGTGGAAGTCGGGCTCATTGCCGTGCGGAAGCGATCGGCGAGGCACCAAAGGAGTTAGCTCATGACGGGAAAATTACGGGAACGAATCGCGATATTAGGCGTCGGGTGTTCGCGCTTCGGCGATCTGCTGGAGACGCCCGAACTCAAGGGCACCACAATTCAGGAATTGACGGCGCGCGCGGTCAAGGAAGCGCTCGACGATGCCGGGCTGACCGGCCAGGATGTCGACGCGGTATTCGCCGGCAATGCGATGGTGCATAGTTCGCAGGTGCCTGGCACCTATTCGCAGCTGTCGAAATGGACCGGCACCCAGTTCAAGGCCGGCGTCCATTTCGAGGCGCAGTGTTCGACCACCAATGTCGGCGCGGCGCTCGCCGCGATGTCGATCGCGGCCGGAACCTACGATACCGTACTGGTCTACGGGCTGGAGACCACGCGCACCAAGGTGAAAGGCTTCAGCCCCTACGAGCGCGAACCAATCTCGCACCAGCAGACCTGGCTGTGGACCGACATGGCGGTCAACCAGGCCTATGGCGTGCCGCAGGGCTACGACATCTTTTCGACCTATAACGGTCTGGTCGCGCTCGGCTATTGCCGCAAATACGGCATGTCGATCGAGGACTTCGATCGCGGCATGTTCGAGCTATGCAAGACGCGGCGTCTGCACGGTTCGATGAACCCCAAGGCCAATATCCAGGAAAAACTCGAAGACCGCGCCAAGAGGGAAGGCTTCTCCGATCCGTTCGACTACTGGCGGTCAGACGAACACAATCCCTTCGTGGCCTGGCCATCGCGGTTGCTCAGCCTGGTGACGACCGCCGACGGTGCGTCGGCCATGGTCATCACCCGCGCCGATCTTGCCAAGGGCGGCAAGTCGCAGCCTGTCGAGTTCAAAGGCTTCGGCATAAGCTACAGCGACCTGCCGTGGTATGGCGACGACCCGACCTATTGGGAGTTTGACCGTCGCGCGATCGATACCGCTTTCGATATGGCCGACATCAAGCCTACCGATATCGACTATCTGCACACCCACGACTGCTCGCACATCTCCGGCATCTGCACCGCCGAGGCGACCGGCTACCTCGAACCCGGCAAGGGGCTCGACGCCGCGCGCGACGGTCGGCTGCGCTTTGACGGCGACCGGCCGATGTCGACCCATGGCGGCCGCCACGCCTTCGGCCATGCCTGGGGCGCCAGCGCCGGAACCGACACCTACGAGGCGGTCTTGCAGATGCGCGGCCAGGCCGGGCAACGCCAAATCAGAAAGACGCCGGAAATCTCCGTCATCCACACGCACGGCTATGCCATGATCGGTACCGTCGTCGTTCTCGGGAGTATTTGACATGCCGAACACTGCCGTACAACCGAGCGCTATCCGCTCCTATTACGAAGGGCTCTCCAAGGGCGTCTTTCAGGCGATCACCTGCAAAGACTGCGGCGGCTGCACCTTCCCGCCGACTGGCTGCTGCGAACATTGCGGCAGTTGGGACGTAACACCGGTCGAACTGAGCGGCGACGCCACGCTGCTGCTGGCGTCGCACAATATATCGCCGGCCTGCCATCCGCGGTTCGAGAAGATTGCCCCTTATGTCTATGGCCATATCCGCCTGAAGGAGGGACCGATCGTCCAGGCAATCGTCCTCGGCGTCGATCCGACCCCACAGGCGCTCCAGTCCCTGTTCGAGCGCGGCCCGGTTCCTGTGAAGGCGGAAACGCTGCAGATGGACGATCTGCCGGTCCTGGCCTACCGGATCGTCGGCTGACGGGACCCCGCAAAAGACGAAGCGAGCGGCAGCAAGGGTGCAACACTCTTGCCGCCGTTCGCGCTCATTCCCACTCTAATATTTTTTCTACGATAAGAGATTGATTTTATTGTAGAAAATATTTTCTTTGGCCGCCAATGCCGAGGCATAGGCCGTCAAAAACCTATCCTTTTGATTTTGCGGGTTTTTTTGGCAATTATAGCGCGGAAAAAATTCTGTGAACGATCGGTATCTATCGACAGTTTCGCGGTGAGGCGTAGACCTCAGACCTCCAATCTGTTGCTCCCGATAAAGTACCGCCAAAATCGGCGAAATCAATACACCCACCTCGATCCTGGATTGCCGGGATGGTGGGCTTGGATCAAGCGCGACGGAGGTTGAGAGGGTGAAGACAGTTTCCCGGGAAGAGCTTTAAGTATAGCAAACGTTCCCCAAAAACACCGTCACAACAAATCGTAGAGTCGAAGCACGAGCGTAGACGCCCCACTGTAACAGCCCTCCTCCTATCCAACAGGAGGACAAATGTCTCGACGAAAGCCAGTCGCGTAGGTGACGAACTCTCACTCAGATTGTTTGATCAGGAAGAGGGCTGCCGCTGCACTCACTACGAAACAGGGCGGCAAGACCAGAGACGATCGCGCAACGCTCAGCCCACGATCAAGCGGGCAAGCCGGTTAACCTCGACCATGTCCAGGCCCGATCCCGCCGTTTCCATGGTCTCGATCAGGACATCTCCCCCTGCCTGTTCATCGATCGGCCGGATGCCTGCTGCCAGGTACGCCGTGCGCTTGATCTGCCATCGTGCCGCGTATTGCGGGTCCGACAGCATGCCCAGATGCTCCCAATAATAGGTGACCCCCGAGTCCTCATCGACGATCGTGAAATCAGGCCAGCGCGTCTTCCCATCGAGTTGCAGGGGCTGTTCGTAGACGTAGCCGATGCCCATCCCGTTCAATTTCTCTGCGATGGCCAATTCCGATTTGGACCGCACGAACTCGCCGCGGCTCGTCCGATGCAGAAGATGCTTGTCGAGAAAGCGTGGGCCCGAGACGGTCTTCACTTCAACGGGCCCAGGCGCCTCGAAGAGGTCCGTCATTCGCCGCGCGATCTCCGAGGCAGACGGGTCTGAGTACCGCCGCAGGGCGCCGATGTCATCTTCGTGGAGAAGAATGAGTTCTTGCTGATGTCGCGTGATCGCGGTGTAGAGCAGCTCTCGCGACAAGGGCCGACAATTGCGCGGCAGCACAATAAACGTTCGCTCGAACTGACTTCCCTGGGTCTTGTGGACCGTGAGGGCATACGCCAGTTCGAGCTCCGGCGTGCCCTCTTCGCCAGAGAACTCGCCCGCATAGTAGGTAAATTTCACACCGGGCTGACTCGCGAATTCGACTTCGAGGTCTCGCGGGCGAAACTTCATCTTCCCGGTCTTGTAGCCGCCGACGACGATGCCGATGTCGCCGTTCGCGACGTAGGCTCGTTCCTGGCGCGGATAGGTGCGACGTCGGCCATTGTTGCGGACATTGATCACCTTGTCGCCCCACAAAACGCCTTGAGGCCCGGCGGGCTTTGGGTATTTCGCATATGGGGTCAGCGCGCGATCTCGCACCTTGTCTCGAAACCGGCGCTGGATCGCGAGGTTGATCGCTTCCACACCGGGGGGCCCCGACCGCACAGGCGACAAGATTTGCCAGTCGTGAGCTGCCTCCGCAGCGCCGCCCTCGGTCTCACCGGCGCGTCGTGCCCAGAAAAGAACGTGCCCTTCCCATTCGCTTCCGCCGATGCTCAGTTCGAACCCGCGCTGATCGAAGTGGTCGGCAAGCGCCAGACTTCGGACAATCTCGTTCGTAAGTCGCGACTCCAGGTCGCTCGGGAGGGCCCAATGCGCAGCTCGCACGTGCGACAGCGTGCCGGACCTCAGCGCCTCCCACACCTCGTCCGCGCCGGCATCCAACGGCTCGCCGCTGAACTGCCGGGCCAGCAGTACGTCGCCCCGGTCTGTTCCCCGCTGGCGACCGATGATCGTGAGTTCGGCGTAACCTGGCGCGACCTTCGGAAACTGAGGAGTTTCCTCAGAGGGCGCGAGCTTCCGACAGATGTCCACGAACGGCCTGCCAGCGCCTATGGGCGGGAGCTGGCGAGGATCGCCAACCAGGATCAAACGATCAACGCCCTCGATCGCATCGATCAGCGCCGAAAGCTGATCCTCGGTGAGCATCGAACATTCGTCGACGATGACCGACCGATATCCCTTCTCGCGCGGCGCTTCGGGATTCCGGAAGTAGCGCCCACTCGCGCCGTCGTACCGCTCATAGCGTTGGAGAAATTGAGCTAGTGTCTGACCCTCCCCAAGACGTTCCGTCGCTTCCTCCAAGCGGACGCGCGCTTTGCCGGTCGGGGCCAAAAGAAGAATCCCGCCCGAGCTTATCTCTGGAAGGTCGCACAACACTTTCAGAAGCGTGGTCTTGCCCGATCCTGCCGGACCGATGAGGACGGAGAAACGTCCACATGCGAGCTGCTCGAGCGCTCCCGATTTTTCCCTTCGTGCCAGTTCCTCGACCTCCGCCTCCGGCCCAGTTCCTATCGGAGGCAGCACTGCATCGACGAGCGCGCGCCATTTGTGGACGATCGAGTGGCGCTTGCCACCGACGCGTTTCCGGACCGCGTTTGTGATTACGGTCCGCGAGGTGCCATACCGCCTGAGCTTCAGCGCGAGTTCGTCATCTGAGGTTCGCGCTCTCTCCAAGGTGAGGGCGAGGTAGTCCGCGACCATGTCGATAACGTCCTCGTCGACCACGCAGCGAGGATCTAGGGGCGCTTCGATTGCTCGACTCACAATCCAGCTCCGAGGAAGAAGCGTGTGCCCCTCGTTCTGAACGGCATGCTCCAACATGTCGGTGATTAGCGCGCGGACACGACGCTTGTCGATCCCGTCGGTCATCATCGATTGAGCTGGCAGCGGTGCAACCTCGCGAATGACCTCCGCCGGGAATACGCCACGATCGACGACACCAAAGGCAATCCGTTGAGCCGCTGACTCATCCCGCTCGTAGAGCAGGTACGGATTGGCCAAGAGGTCCCCGTCGCTGGTCGCCTCAGTGAAGACGCCTCGCTGACTAGGCTGGTAGGCTCGCAGCGCCTGGTCAGCGGTCAGGCTGCAACGAGCGACAAGATCGAGCAATTGGCGGCGTGGCGATGCGAGGCTCTTCCATTTTTCGCGGTAAGTCGAGCCGAAGCCGAGCTTCTCGGCCTGCGGAAATGTCGATGGTTTCTTCACGATGCCGTCGATGAAGGCGAAGGCGTCGAACACCTCGCCTTCGCGGCTTCCGACACGCGCGATCTCATGCGCGAGCAGCGATCCATGCTCCAGCCCGAAAGCGCTCAGAGCACTTCCGAGTCCCGGGTGAACGCCTCGCGCCTTCCAGAGGCGAGCAATCTCACGGTCGATCCACGCGAGCGAGCCGGAAACGTCAGTTTCGACAATCTTCGCGGTAGCTCGCAAAGCCGCGGCGCAGGAAAGCAGCGACGCTATCGCGCCATCGTGACTGAGATGCTCTGAACCGTAGGAGAACGCGTCGAACTGGTCTTCCGGCGCGAAGGCCACGCAATCTTCGATGGGCACGCTCACGTCGGCCAGTGCAGCGGCTAACACGTCGTAATATGGCATCAGAAAGCCGTCGTCGCCCCCGGGCCGAAGGGAGTGCCTGACGCATCGCTCCCAGAGAACGCCCTTGAGGTCACCGGCCGATTCGTAGGCGTATTCAGTATGCCCTCCGACGCCGTTCACCCTCGCGACGCCGACGATGACGCGGTTTGCGCTTTCCGAGAGCGGCGTCTTCTTCGCATAGAAAAAACAGAGTGACGTCTTTGGCTGGAGGGCACCGAAGAACGTGTCCAGCATGATGAGCTGGTTCGTCTTGTCCTGAACCCAGCCCGTTTCAAACGACAGGTCCGGCTCGCGCTCGGGATCGTAGGCTAGCCGCAATGCTGTTGCCTTGCCGAGCTCACACTCGCTCTCGTCGCCCTCGACGTTTGTTTTCAACATCCATCCGAAGGGGATGCATGCTGCGGAATAGGCTTCGATCCGCAGCTTCGTCTCGCCGAAATGGCCGTGCGTCATAGGGCTCGAAAGTTTGTAGGGGTGCTGCTTGGTCAGAACGAGGTCGTGATCGCACATGAAGCTGACGCGCTCATCGACACATGGCGGTAGCTCCGACGGCGCGAGCTCATCGAACAGCTTTCCCGCTACAGCATCCTGATTGTCGCGTTTTGCCGACGCGATGCGTCCAAGGACCAGACATGAGGTGTTCGCTGACGGGGCAGTGCAAACACGCCCATTCCAGCCACCATCATGCCAAGGCACACGTATCGTTATGTGCTGCCACGGCAGCTGTCCGGAACCTGCGATCATCTCTCCCCCCTCAATAAACGTCGCCAAACCACCTTGCGGAAGCTTCTATCGATACTAGCCATTTTATCCCCCGCAAGATCCCGAGGACTATAACTCCGAATTATCTAGTCAACAGGAGGAACCTGAGGGCGCAGTGTGCAGTGCTCTCGGAGCGAGATGGGTATACATTGCCAATTTACTGGCAGAGTGAAGACAGTGCTCGCGCAGCCAGCTATCGAAGCGTTGCCTCCAGCACTTCTTTTCGCTCCTCCCAATCCGGCATCACCGTTTTGAGCAACTCGCGCCATCCATCACCATGATCGGGGTAGAACGCATGCGCCAGCTCATGACAGATCACGTAATCGATCAGCCGTGGGCTCGCTCTCACCAAGTCAATATTTAGTACGACACGTCCACTTGGCGTATAGCTGCCCCATCTCTTCGCCATCGGACGAATGACGAGTGAAGGTCGCCTCAATCCTCTACGAACAAACGGCTCCAAAACGATGTCGAACCGTTGCCGGAACACCTCACGGGCTCTCAGACGATAAAACGCCTGAAGGAGACGCCTGCAATGTGGTGGGTCGTCCGGGGTTCTGGCCGCTATCACCAGACGGCCGCCATCGATCCGCACATGAGGGTCGTCTGATTCCTCGACCGAAAGCCGATACTGCCGACCAAGCAGAAGATGGGTCTCACCCGAAATGTACCGACGTTCCGGCGTAACCTTGGGTCTTTGGGCAATGGTATCGATCTGAGCGAATATCCAAGCGCCTTTCCGGTGCGCCCTGGTTCGAATCTCTTCAATGCGCTCACCAACCGGGGCAAAGACAGTCACCTCGCCCGTCGGGCGAACATCGATGCGCAGTGCCCGCCTCACCGTGCGGGTCAACTCCGCAGTGACCCTGCGCTCTCCCCAACATATCTCGATTTGCTCAGCTGTCGGCAAGGCCATGGCCATCCTCATTGAGCCAGCCGCACGCGTGCCGAAGCCAGAACATCGTCGACGATACCATCAAGAACACTGGGGTCGATCAGAACGCTCCGTTCTCCCCGCAGCTCCTCGAAAAAGAAATCGTCGATATCGTTTCGAATGGCGTTCTCCACATCGCGGTCATATTGCCAGCCGACCTTGCGCCGACGCTGGATGATGTGACTGATCTGTAGAGCAATGTCGGCAGCCAAGTCTGGATCATTCATGCCGACTTTATCCAGGTTGCGCTTGGTCAATCCCCAGAACGTCTGGGCATGGCTGTCATCCCGAAGGCAGGCTGGTGTCGGATCGGCTTCGTCCTGCCGCGTAAGCACGTTGTCCCGCAACGCCTTGATCTTGGAGAGATAGGTCAGGTCGCTGATCCGCCCTTTGTGGAAGTCTGCGATTGTGTCGCGCACAAGTTTTGAGAACTTCTCGAAGAAGATTGGATCTTCATCCCACTTTTCTTCAATCGAACGGGTCAATTGGTGGGCGATCGTATCCGCCACAGATGCATCGCTTTCGGTTTTTTCCTCCCGTCGCTCTTCAATCGCGATGTCGTCGAATATATTCAACGGCTCGACCAACGTTACGACGTCGCGTGCAATGACGTGGCGATCCAGCAATTGACGAATGCGCTTCTCGTAGTCACGCCAATCAACGCGCTCGGCGTAACGAAGCGTGACTGCGGCACGAAGGGAGACGAACCGCCCGAGATCATCCTTCCAGCGCTTCAGCAGTTCCGGCTTCGTCGTCTCAATAAAGGCCGGAGAGGCAAGCGCCACCGTGAAAGCCCGCGAAAACGCCGATAGACGCTCATAGAAAGTGGCTCTGATCTCCTCATCCGCCAGAAGACGCGCATAGGCTTCCGCATCAAAAGTGTTCGAAACGGATTTGAACACGTCGAGCAAAGCGGCGTGTGCTCCCGGCACCTTGTTCGCCTCTTCCCGGATAGCCACGACACTCCTGGCGATGTCCTCCGGGCTGAAGCCTTGCAAGGCATCGTAGCTTGCAAGCGCATCTCCGAGGTCTTTAAGGACGCCGGTGTAGTCGATGATGAAGCCAAAGGGCTTATCCGGCGCGCCGTCTTCGTCGAATACCCGATTGACGCGGGCGATGGCCTGCAAAAGTCCATGCTCCCGCAGCCGGCGGGCCACATAGAGCACCGTGTTGCGCGGCGCGTCGAAGCCCGTCAGGAGCTTATCGACAACAATGATGATATCTGGGTCGCCGGGGCCTTTGAATTGCTCGACGATGGTTCTGTTATAGGCTTCCTCGCCCCCATGCCGCTCCATCATCTTGCGCCAGAAGGTGCGCACGAGATCGTCATCAGCTTCATCGACCTCGTCTTCGCTCTCGCGCATTTCCGGCGCGGAGATCACGACTTCCGTGGTGACAACGCCAAACTCGTCGAGGAGCTTCTTGAGCTGGATGGCGGCTCGCTTCGTGGGTGCCGCAAGCTGTCCCTTTAGTCCCGTCCCCTTGAAGTTGGCGGAGAAATGCTGACCGACGTCGAAGGCGATCGACTGAAGCCTGGAATCCACGCCTTCGATCTCACGGGCGCGGCTCATCTTGCGCTTCAGATCGGCGCGTTGGTCGTCGGAAAGACCGCGCGTGTGGACCTCGAACCAACGGTCGATCTGGGCGTCATCGACATCGGTGACGACTTCCCGCCCTTCATAGAGAAGCGGGACGACGGCCTTGTCATCGACGGCATCTCGCATCGAATAGGCAGGCTGAACCAGCTCGCCAAATTTTGCGAACGTGCTCTTCTCCTTCTTGGCGATCGGCGTGCCTGTGAAGGCGATGAAGCAGGCATTGGGCAGCACCTCGCGCATGCGGGCGTGCAAGCTGTCGAGATTGCCGTACTGGCTACGATGGCTCTCATCGACCAGTACAAAAATGTCGGATGACGTATCGACGATCCGCCGCTTGTTGAGCCCCGCGCGAAATTTGTGAATGAGCGTTGTGACCACCGGGGTCTTGTCTTCGATCAGAGACAGCAGGTTCTCGCCCGTGGCGGCACGCTTCGGCTCCTGGCCGGTGGCACGGAACGTCTTGGTGATCTGGTCGTCGAGATCGGTACGATCCGTGACGATGACGATGCGCGCCGTCGCGTGTGCCATCGCGATGGACTTCGCCAGCATCACCATCGTCAGGCTTTTGCCTGACCCTTGCGTGTGCCAGACCACGCCTCCCTGGCGCCGGCCCGCAGCGTCACGCTCTTCGATGCGCTTCATCAAGGTCTCGATGGTCGCCACCTGCTGATAGCGCGCAACCTTCTTGTGAGGACCGTCGAACAGCATATAGCGGCGCACCAGCCGCATGAAGCGCTCCGGCCGGCAGAGACCGACAATTGTCTCATCCAAAGGCGTGACGAACCGGTGCTCTTCCATCAGGCCGTCATGACGCTCCATATGGGGGGCGAAATCGAGGGCCACACGTTTACCCTGGACAGTATCGAGCGGCCGATTGACCACGTCCACCGCGAAGCCGGACGGGTCTTCGCGTTCCTTCCACACGCTCCAAAGCTTGCGCGGCGTTCCGACGGTGCCGTAGCGAGGATCGTAGCTGTTGGCCGACAGCAGCAACTGAGCGGAATAGAAAAGCGCCGGCACGCCTTCGCTCGCTTTCTGATTGCGAATTTGCTGGCTGACGCCCTGATCGGCTGAAACGTGTGATGCCTTGACCTCGATCATCCCTAAAGGAATGCCATTCACGAAAAGGACGAGATCTATCCGGATGGTCGGCCCGCCTGCTTCGCTGACGGTATACTCGCTCGTTACCTGGAAGGTGTTGGCTCGCCAGTCGGTCCAGTCGATGAACTTGAATGGCCATTCGCGTGACGTCGCGCCGATGGATTGCGGCAAAGCGATCCCAAGCAACAGATCGTCGGTCATCCGCTCGTTGGCGCGCACGACGCCCTCGGGGATGCGCTCGGCGAGCCGGCGAACCGCAGCATCGATATTCGCTTCTGAGAACGGATAGGCACGCCCGTCGACATGAATGCGGTTGATCCGCGCCAGATCATCCCGGAGCTGGGTTTCGAGGAAGGGCAGCGTACGTCGCCTGTCCCGCCATTGATCGGCCTCGGCTCGCGTCACATAGCGCCAGCCGCAATTGATCAGCGTGTGCAGCGCCTGAAGCTGGGCGCTACCCGCCTCTGACGTGGTGAACTCAGGCGATCTGGTCAATTTTATCGCCCTCCAGCCTCAAGATAGGGAATGTGATTTGTCCTTTTGTTTTCAACGCCATCAGGCGTAGAGCGCGGAAAACGTGCCGCGAAAATCGGACCGACCCATTCAACAAAATGTTGACTTTTGGCGATTAGAGTGCATATGAACACTACGAGTTCACTGCCCATCGGCTTTGAACCTATCGAGGCTTCGGGCGCTGAGCCAGCGTAGCAAATCAGCGCCCGCAAATCTTTTTCAAAGCGCATTCAGGCAATCCTCCTTGTTCCACAAAGGTGACTGCCGTATTTTGCCAATGCTGTTGTCTGCCTCGTAGCACGTCACGAAGTTGGCCTTCAGCGTGCCGTCGGCCTTCTTGCTCAGGCGGATAACAACGACGAAATCGCCGAAGACGACACTGACGCAGCGCGTCGCGTCATGACAGCCCTTCTTCTTGTCCCATCCTTGAAAACGAACAGCCGTTGGATCGGCGAGCGTGGCGGCGATCCAGTCCATCCGCTGTGCGCGGGCCTGCGAAAGCTCTTTGGCTTTCACGCCGTTGCGAAGCGGGCTTTCGAAGAAGGCATGATCGAAATCCTTCTTCTTGAAATAGACACGGATACCGTCATGGGTCGTGATGACGGCCCCACAACAGGTTGTTTCAAAATGCTGCCGATAATCGGCATCGGTGGCAAGAATGAGCAGCGGAGGCATTACCAACCCCCGCCGAGATTGATCTTGAAGATATTGAACTTCTTTTCACCGGCCCCGGTCGGAGACAGCACGCCGCGCAGATCAAGGCGCGCTTCCAGGAGCTTGACGAGGCTTTCCTTCGCAGATCCCGCCGTTAGCGTCTCATTCAGGCGGCTGCTGGCGGCGCCGAGCAAAACGTCGCAGAGCTGGAGAAGCGCTACTTCCGGCGATGGCAGGGACTGAACATCGGCAATGGTCGCTGATTTGTTGGCATAGTCGAGGCAGCGCTTCAGCACACGAAGCCGGGTGCGATCGCGGTTGCTCTTCAGGTCGCAGAAGATGCGGTATTCGTTGAAGTCGAGAATCCAGTGATGCAGGAGCTGGTAATAGAACTTGTAGAAGCCAAGCTCGCCATCGCCATCATGGAGCGCCAGATTCACCTGGGTTCGATCCACGGCGATGCAGCGGAAGCGCATGTCCATGCCGTAGCTCATGAACAGATCGACAAGCTCGTGATAGAAATCGGCTTTGGCCGGCGAGATCTTGGTCCACTTCGCCTCACCCCATACGCCGTGGCGTTCGCGCAGGCGCCCGATCTTCTCCTTGGCATCCTCGCGCAGCTCCGCCGGCAGCCAAAGGCTGCCGATCATCAGATAGCGGGCGCGGGGCTTGGCCGACGTGAAAAGATCGGATTGGGCTTCGTCGCAATAGACCTCGAACTTCATGAGCGCCCTCCGACATTCAGCGGGCGCGGGCTCAAGGCTTCAGCATCGAAGCGCTCGTCTAGGCGCCACTCACCCGTCAGCAGTTTTTGCATCAGGCCGCGTTTTTGATTCTCTAGCAGAGCCCGATAAGCTTCGGTTTTGCGAAGTTCGAATGCGACAGCGTTCAGGATGGTCGCGCGCTTTTCCTGCTCAGCTAGCGGCGGCACAGGGACTTCGCTTTCAAGAAAAAGCTCACGATTGAAATTCTTTCTTACAACGCTGGCTCGCTCAGTAGAGCATGAACTTAAAATCTCTCGAAAACCCGCGGTGCGAACAAGGTGCCTAAAGTACTCCGCGGAAGCAGTTGGCTTAAATCGAAAGACTTTGTAGTCTGGAGAAATGCATACATCGTGCTTCAAATGGCTTACTGCCACTGAGCCAAGCCAGAAATTCAAGCCACTAAGAGCAAATTCGTTCGGCTTGAGCAGCATATGCCGGGCGATATCCTCATTTGCAATTCGCTTGTTGAATTGCTCAAGTTGTGGCTTGAGGCCATCGCGCGTCACAGAATACACTTCGAGTGAACGATTATTACCAACCCTATCTCTAGACGGCTCAATATAGTCCGACAAAGGTCGCCAATCGTCGCGATCCTCCCACAGAATTTTGGTTGACGTGGATGTCAGATTCTTCTTTCGAAGAAGGATTAATCTATCTATATTTTCAATAGCTTTATCCCAGGTGTTCAAAATATTTACTATACGGCGCTGCTCATCAACAGATGGCAATGCAATTGTAAAATCAGATATTGCATCCATAGTCAGGCCGTACCTAACTACTCCATTCGCTGAGCGAACAAGCTGTTGCCTGACTCTCGGAAACCTCATGAGAAAAGCAAGGTAGCTGCCGAGCAATCGCGTGCTATCCGGCCTGGCTATCGCGAGATGATATCCGCACACCAAGTCGTTTGAGCTCTCTGCAACAAAAGCACATTGTGCAATATCACTGGAGGTTTCGGAGTCTTTTGTAAAAACGACGTCCCCTTCCAAAAGTCTATTTCGTTTTATTTCGTCTTTTGTTGCAGTCGCTTTCATGAAATCTATTTGCATTCGAATTTCGCGATTGCGAAATACATCAACATAATTGCAAAGACGAATAGATTCTTCATCAGGAGATGACTTCTTATCGACGCCACTAAACCATACCTGCGCCACATCGGTAAGCTTTGCGTTGGCCCACCGGGAAACGATCCTATCGCTCATGCTTCACCCCCTTCACCGATCCGGCGCTTGCGCCAGTCGCCATAGGTCTGGCCGGTGGTGGCGTGTTTCCAATAGCGGTTGCCGCTGACATTGCCGCCATAGACAGTGCCGGCCGCGCCGGAGGGCGAGTCGAAGGCGGTGTCGGCCGTAAAGCGCAGGAACATCCCGTCACCATCGGCCACCAAAACACCATCAGCAATAAGCTGCGCGCGCCGACGCTTCAGCCCCTCGCCACAGCTCGGAACCTCCTGGCGCTTGGCGCGAGACCCGGCGAGTACGACGAACTCGTCGCTGGCTTCGCGCGCTCTGGCGTCCGTTCCCGCCTCGGTAAACGTGAACAGCGCATCGGTGCCGGAGGTGGCAGGCGCGACTATACCAGCAATTTCATCAACTCGGCTCGGCGCTCCAGCTTCCTGTCCTGCTGGCCGCAGCACATCGAACCCAAGCACGGGCAGCAAGATCTCGATCTCGTCGAGCACCCGTTCCATGTCGGCGATTTCCGGCTCCGGTAGCCCCTTGAACGGCGGCTCGGTGCCGTTGACCAGTTTGGCGCGGCCCGCATTGCGGATGGCGGCGATGATCCGGCTTTCCAAATAGCGACCATGGGCCTTGGTCAGGTTCTCGTCCTTGGAGACAACCAATACCGTTCGCGTAAAGAACTCCTTCGTTTCGTCGCCGTCATGCGCGGCCAGGCGCGTCTTCACCTGGTCGCCCTCGCCGACATAGACAAGCTGCCGCCCCGGCAGATCGGGGTCCGGCCCGACGAGGAGATAGATGCCGGTGCGGGCAGCCTCTTCCCGCCGGATCAAATCAGGCAGAGCCGTGCGAGAAGCGACGGCGGCGCGCACCGAGGAGATGCCGAGTTCGGCCGTAATGACGCCGGACGGCGAGCCGTCGACCAAATAGAGCTTCAAGGTGCGCCCGCGCCGGGAGGCCGCGCGCGAAGGAGTGTCAGACATTGATGCCGAGCTCCTTCAGGTAGGCGTTCATCTTCTTGCGCGTCTCGGCCAGCTGGCCTTCGAGGTCACGGATTTCGTCCTGCACCGCCTGGAGATCGACTTCGGGCTCAGGTTCGAAGGTATCGACGTAACGCGGGATGTTGAGATTGAAGCCGTTGGCCTCGACTTCCTCGAACGTCGCCTTGTGCGAGTAACGCTCGATCTCCGCACGGCTGCGATAGGTCTCGACGATCGCTTTCACGTTGTCGTCGGTCAGCCGGTTCTGTTTCTTGCCCGGCTCGAAATCGCGGCTGGCGTCGATGAAGAGAATGTCACGCTCGTGCGAGCGCAGCCCATCCGTCTCGCGGGATTTGTCGAACACCATGATGCAGACGGGAATGCCGGTGGTCGGGAAGAGCTGCGCCGGCAGTCCGATCACGGCATCAAGGAGATTGTCCCGGATCAGCTTCTCGCGGATCTTGCCCTCGGCCCCGGAGCGGAAGAGAACACCGTGCGGCGCAACCACGACAACACGCCCGACAGACGGCCTTGCGATCGCCAGCATGTGCAGGATGAAGGCGTAATCGCCGCGACTCTTCGGCGGCATGTGCGGGGTGAAGCGCTTATAGGGGTCGGCAAGCGCGTTCCCTTCCGAATCCGTGTTGCCCCACCACTTGTCGAGACTGAATGGCGGATTGGCGACCACCACGTCGAACCGCATCAGGTGATCGCTTTCAATCAGCGTCGGCGAGTTGAGCGTGTCACACCAGTCGATACGTGCGCTGTCCTGGGCATGCAGAAGCATGTTCAGCCGGGCGAGCGAGCGTGTGCTGCCATTCGATTCTTGGCCGAAAAGCTGGAAATTACCGTCGGGCACTTCCTCGCCGGCGCGTAGCAACAACGATGCCGAGCCACAGGCCGGATCGCAAACTCGCTCACCGGACTTCGGATTGGCGAGCTTGGCGACAACCTCCGACACCTTGCGCGGCGTGAAGAACTCGCCCGCTTTCTTGCCGGCGTCCGACGCGAAACGCTCGATCAGGAAGATGTAGGCATCGCCGAGGATATCTTCGGACGTCTCGGACAGGTCGAGACCCGGTTTGGCGAAATCCTCCAGCAACATCTTCAGCCGCCGATTGCGGTCCTTGGTCTGTCCCAGGTTCGTTTCGGAGTTGAAGTCGATCGCGCGGAAGAGGCCGCCGAGTTTGCCTTCGTTGGCCTTTTCGATGGCATCCAGGACGATGTTGATCAACTCGCCAATGTTATCGCGCCCACGACGTTCATGGAGGCTGTAGAAATCGCCGAGAAAGCTCTCCTCCACCGCGTTGGTCTTGCTGTTCTTCAGCTCTACGGTTGGCAGCTTGAAGCGCTCACGATCCAGGCGGCGCTGGATGCGGAGTTCATCGCCGCCGAATTCGCGGCGGAACTCTTCAACGTGCTTGCGGCGCACATCGCTGATGTACTTGAGGAAGAGCGCGGTGAGCACATAGTCCTTGTACTGCGTGGCATCGACAGCACCGCGGAAGGTGTCGCAGGCGCGCCAAACGGCCGAAAGAATGTCTTCTTGCTGAAGGGTGGGCATGACGTCTCCTATGAATTTTTGATCGCGGTGGCCGCGCGGAAGGCGCGCGCAAGGGCCTCACGACCAAGAAGGGAATTGAGGTTGGCGAGGCGTTGCAGAAGAGCGGCTTCGTCGTGAAACGACCGCGCCAGTTCGGCAATCAATCTCTGCTTGGGCATCGGAGGAAGAGGAACGACAAGCTTGTCGAGAGCTTCCTTGGGGAGTCGAGCAAGCCCGGTGCCTTGCTTATTGCTGGAGAGCAGCGCCTGGGTTTCGGGAAGATCGAGAAAGGCCGCTAGAAAACCTGAATCGACCTTCGTCGGATCTGGGCGAACCAAATAGAGATCCAGCGATATGAATGCGCCGAGCCACGACTGCCCGGCCTGACAAACGTCGGTCGCCGTCCCTCGTGCAGCGACGATCAGATCACCTTCCTCAATTGGCAATGCCCTGGCCACAGCCGGCGGTTCGCCAGTCGCAAGCTTAGGGGCGCGTCCAGTTTTCAAGTCAGACAGGTCGGAAAGCCGCAAAAACCGCGCAGTCCCGTCCCCGCCCTCCTGGGTGGCCAAGCCGGAATATATATTCGAAATATCTCTGAGTTCGAGCATACCTCTAACTAGATAAATCTGCAGCAAGAGTCAATCTAGTTAGAGGCGCTCTCGAATTCTTTTTTCTAGAGAGCGCTCTCAAGCGAGCCGTTTGAGAGCGCCCATCCACCATCGAGATTATCGGCATAATACGCTTCCTCGCTGAATTCGACTCTTGGGCTTCCCAAAATGCGATGAATCAGAATCTCTGGTGCAAACTGGAGATTTCCCATGGCAGCAGCGATTTCATTGCGGATGGATTTTGACGCAGAAGGTCTTCGGCGTCTGGCGCGCCAGAGCAAGCATTCGGCCCAGGCTCGTCGACTATTGGCGCTTGCCCTGATCTACGATGGGGGCTCGCGATCGGATGCTGCACGCCTGGGCAACGTCACGCTTCAGATCGTCCGCGACTGGGTCCTGCGTTTCGACGAGCGTGGTCCTGAAGGACTGATCGATGGCAAGGCTCCTGGCCCAAAATCACTGCTGAACGATGCTCAGCGAGCGGCCTTGGCGCTGGTGATCGAGCGTGGGCCGACACCCTATCTCGATGGTGTCGTGCGCTGGCGTCTGTGCGATCTGGCCCAGTGGCTGTGGGAGGAGTTTCGTGTCTCGGTGAGCGAACAGACGCTCAGCCGGGAAGTGCGCGCCATGGGTTACCGCAAGCTGGCTGCCCGCCCGAAGCATTATGCGCAGGACCCTCAAGCCATTGAGGACTTTAAAAAAACTTTCCCGCCGCAGTGGCAGAAATCGCAGACGGGGCCGCTCAAGGAAAACGCATAGAAATTTGGTATCAGGACGAGGCCCGGATCGGTCAGAAGAACAAGATTGCACGCCGATGGGCAAGGCGAGGCTCAAGGCCATCCGCCCCGCATGACCAGCGAACCCGCTCTGCCTATATCTTCGGTGCCATCTGCCCCAAACTCGGCAAGGCAGCCGCTCTCGTGATGCCCTGGTGTGATACCCATGCCATGACCCAGCATCTGGCAGAAATCTCCCGGCGTGTGGCCGATGACGCGCATGCCGTCCTCATCATGGGTCAAGCGGGTTGGCACATGTCCAACAATCTCGTCGTTCCCGGCAACATCTCGATCCTGCCCCTGCCGCCGAAGTCGCCTGAGCTCAACCCGGTTGAGAACCTTTGGCACTTCATGCGCGAGAACTGGCTGTCGAACCGTATCTTCAAATCATACGACGACATTGTCGCTCACTGCTGCGATGCCTGGCGAAAGCTCGAAAGCCAGCCATGGCGCATCATGTCCATCGGACGCAGGGAATGGGCAAATGGGTTCTGATCAATGAGGACGCGTATAAGAGGCTAGGTCGCTATTATAGTGAAGCCGTTGCACCGACGCGGAAGCTGTCACACCTGCGCCGGCCGAGCCTGGACTGACCAATTTTTGGCTGTGACATCACCGGAAAACTTTCCGGTGCAAATACCCGCCGTCCTCGAATGCAGGCGCTGGTGTGGGAGCACCACTTTGAAAAGCGACAAGCGTGCGGATCGACGACATGCTTTCGACGGAGATCGCCAGAAAGAAAGCCGACCGTCGCCCTATAGACCATTGCGATATCAACGCACACGTTTTGAAACTTTGAGTACGGTGCCCCGCTTTATGGTCTCAGGTGCGCCACATAAAATAATTGAAGCGGCGCAGCCTGGTTCAAAAGGCGATTGGCCATTTCCGAAAAGTCATATCTGATGAATAATCAATGATTGTTTGTCAGATATGACTTATATGCCGCGTGCTGTTTCCATCTGGTCGTCGACGAAAGCAGCCTCATATTCCCGTGCCAGCGCGCCAGAAACGTCAACCCGTCTGAAGGCTTCCCGCCATCCGTCCGAAATGCGCTGCGCGATGGTTCGGATGATCTCCCGTGCCTCGGTCTCGGGAATCTCAAAAAATTCGCAGGCTTCCATTGCGAGGATGATCTCCCGATCGTGGGCGCCACCCTCAAGGATCGCCGTCTCGAGATGCGGGTTGCGATCCGGGGCCGGGTTCACGTCGAATACTGGCGACAAGCGCCACTGACCCGCCCCCACATAGAGGAAGCCGTGGTTCTTCAGGTGGTCATCCTTGTTGGACACGAGGATCGTGAAGATCAGGCGCCGGTAGAGTTCACGGAAATCGTCGGAAGGATCGGGTGAATAAGCCCGCATGAAATCGACGATCTCGGTATAGGAACCCAGCTCCGCCCCTGTCTTGCCGAGCGCAGTGCGCGCGGAGATGTAGGGAATCCGTGCAGCCCCACGCCGGTCGAACCGCTGGATCAGCGCAACTGGAAACGGCGTGTCCGCCAGTTCCAGCCGTGCCTCGGGGGTGCGGATACCGCAGGCTGCCGCCAGGCGGAGGGTTGCGACCTCGACGCGCTCGATCGGCTGCTGATCGTGGACGGAGGTGAACTTCGCCAGCCACAGCGCGTCGCCGTCCCTGACATTGGCTTTTGGGCGAGCGCCGCCGGAGCCGCCCGCCCCGGCCAGCGCCTGCATCTCCTCGGGCGAGATTTCCTTGCCTTGCTCATAGGCGCGCGCGATCGCCGTGATGGTTTCAAGATCGACCAGACGGGGAACGGCGTCAGCCGCCTTGCCGCGAATGACTTCGCCCTTGTCATCCAGAAAGCGCAACGCGCCTTGACGGCAGGCATCGTCGGAAAGCGTCAGATACTCGAATTCGTTGAGACCATTGCCATAGGCGCGTTCGAGCAGCCTGCGCCCCCAACTGTCCGGCGCCGCATCGGCGAAAACGCCCGCCAAGGCGTCGCGCATGTTGCCGGGCTGCCCCGAAGTGTGGAATGGGCCGGCCTCCAGAAGAAAGTCAGGCTGTATGGCGAAGGCGCGCGGGTTTTCCATCCATTCGGGACTATAAGTGAAGGTCGAGAATTGCCGTGGCCCGGCATGGGTGAAACGCAACTGGCCCACCGATGCCCGGGCTTCGCCAAGCGCAACATGGGCGACGAAATCGGCCATCAGAAGGAGGCCCCGTCAGGGTCCACAACGTCCTGCCGATTCTGCGTCTCCTCCGTCTGAGCCTTCTGCTTTTTCAGCCTTGCCGCGAAGGAGCGGCCCCTGCGCGGTCCGTGCTCCGCTGCCAGCGCCAGCCCCAGATCGTCCTTGCGGATATCGACCAGGTCAGCGAGCCGCTCCAGAAGGCCGAGTACAACGAGAACGTCGGCAAGCGTTCCGATCGCAACGCCCGGATCGCCCCGTTCAAGGCGGGCGATGGAACTTGGCGAGGTTCCCGCACGCACGGCGAGATCCGCCACGGCGATGCCACGCCGCAGACGCGCGTTGCGTATATCCTGGCCCAGCCGTTCCAGCGCTGGTTTCGCCTTGGGAGACCCCATATCAATCGTCCATATTTGATGGAATGCTGCAAACAAACGGTCATATATGACAAATTAAGCTATTTATCAAGATTTCTAGCCAGTGCCCCGGCAGCGCGAGTGTTTCGGTTCGATATTTGTGACCAGAAGGTGGGGAAGGCCTTCCCCTGCGTCCGAGCCTTGGGTCTCGGCCGACCCCTTCGAGCGGGGCGATCCCCGCAACGCCCCAGAGTGAGAGAGCGGACCGGTTTCCGTGACGGGTGAATAGCTGGGAGAGAGGCTCCCCGCGCCCGTCGTGGAGATTGGTACCATGAACGTGCAAGCACTCGATGCGCGCCGTGACACGAGCGGCGGTTACAAGGTGGATGTCAGCCGTGGCGAGCGGATCGGCCGCGTCTCGTCCGAATGGTTCTCGCGCCCGGCCGACGAGCGCTACCTGTCGCTGTCCGAGTTGGCGCGATCGGTCCGCGACCGCGCTGATCGCAGCCGGACACGCGTGATGGAAAGCGCACTGATCCATGTCGAGGCCAATCGCAACGATCCGGAACGGCTGGCGCTCATGTTCCCCGCCGCCGACGCACCCGTCTCGCCGACGCACTGGTCTTTCGGTCAGCTCGCCAGCCTGGTCGGCGCGCCCGCCGCCTATTTGCGGCAGCTCCCCGCCGCGCTTGCCGGCATCAATCTGCAATATGGCCTGAGCTCCAACCGGGCCGAGCAGATCAAAACGTTCGAAACCGACGATGGGCGCGTCGAGCTGCGCGCTGTCACCGGCCCGGACTATGGCCGCATCTTCGATCACGAACTGGTCGAGGCGGTACAGCACATCGCTGGCAACGGCACAGGCGACACACGTTGGAAGGTGCCCGGTGTGCTGGACTGGTCAACCGGCGTCTACAATCCGCGCGTCGACATCACCAAAGATACTACGACGCTCTACGCTTCGGATCGCGACGTCTTTCTCTTTCTCGTCGACGATCTGAATCCGATCGAAGCCGGCCGCCTGCCGGACGGATCGCCCGATCTGTTCTTCCGCGGCTTCTACTGCTGGAACTCGGAAGTCGGCGCCAAGACCCTTGGCATGGCAAGCTTCTATCTGCGTGCCGTTTGCCAAAATCGCAATTTGTGGGGCGTTGAGGATTTCGAAGAAATCACCATCCGCCACAGCAAATATGCCGCCAACCGCTTCTCCCATGAGGCGGCGCCGGCGCTCCTGAACTTCTCGAACTCGTCGCCCATGCCCTTCGTCAACGGCATCAGGGCCGCCCGAGAACGGATTGTCGCCAAGACCGACGAGGACCGCACCGATTTCCTGCGCCGTCGCGGTTTCTCCAAGGTCGAGACCGGCAAGATCATCGACACGGTGATGGCCGAGGAAGGTCGCCCACCCGAAAGCATCTTCGATTTCGTGCAGGGCATTACCGCCGTCGCGCGTGACAAGCCGCATCAGGATGCCCGCCTCGATATGGAGGGCAAAGCGAAGAAGCTGCTCGATCGGGCCGCCTGAATTACTCAAAGCCGGAAATGCAGATGTCCGTGTTTCCGGCTTGCTATCTGGTTGATCCAATATGTCAAAAACAGGCCTACGCGGTGGAGACACCCTCTCGCTCCAGAACCGCTCGCACCTCTTCAAAAGCTGCGGCTATATTGTTGCGAGGAAATCTGATCTGACCAAGCCCCTGAATGTTCGAGAACTCCGCACATCCCTCCTCCAACAGGACTATGGCTTTGGTGAAGCCGAGACGACCCTGAAAAAGCCCTACCTCATGAATGACATTCATCCGGGCACGCTCGGACCCGTCTTTCATTTCATCTTCAGCGGTAAGTACGACCAAGGCACACGCCGCGCCGTCCAGCATCTCTGACAGGCGCGCGATATTTGTGACGCCAGCCACGGGAACGCGGTTGAATTCCTCATACGGCAGCCCCAGTCGACCCACCACGAAATCTTTCAACTCTCGCCACAAAGGAGATCGGCCGTGGCCAATGAATACATTGGTTCCTATCCGCTCTTCTCTACGATTTTTCTTACTGCGGCGACCCAAATGAGAACCCGCCTTTCTAGCAATTTTACTTAGCTCGCCACATTCATCGGCAGGAATTTGTAGGGCCGCAATTTTTGCAATGACTTCTTGGTGAGGTGCGAGGTGCAGGCCGCCGCTAATCGCATTACTGTCGCGCGACCAAACTTGACCGCTTGGTAGCATGGCGCGACCTAAAACATCTGCGGTTGGCAGAGATATTTTCTCCGCCTCATCTTTTAGCCTTCGGAGAAACTCGTCACTTTCTTCATCCAAAGCGACCGTCAATTCTGAAATAATTTCATCACGGATATCTTCAATTTTTTCACGTATTGCCGCGCTATCACGGATGGCTAGTGTAATATCCGGATTACCTGCTCGCCGCTCGATCTCCTCCTTCACGGCCCCACTTGGGTATTCCTGCCAATCGCCAACAGATCCCATGCTGGTAAAACTCATGTCCATTAGCCCCCATTCCGGACTAAACTGCGCTCCTGGTGGCCGAGACGACAAATTAGAATAATAGACATAGGCATGATAACCCATGTTGGAACCACTCCAGGATTCTCGAAGACGCACCGCCTCATCCATTATTTTTTTGAGTTGAGGGTGGTGCACCTGCTTAAATGCCTCAGATAATTTTTGTAAGTCTTCAGCATATCCTAATAAGCTCAATGGATTTCTCCCAGGCAACAAATGGCATTGATTCGATTTTCTTGATTATTGTAGGGCTTCTGTCCCTTTCTGTATCCACATCTTCGGTAGGCGCTGCCCTCCAAGAGTGAGAGGGCGGCGCTTCGCTTCGTGACGGGTTGGAGGTCGAGAGAGAGGCTCCCGGCCGCCCGTCGCGGAGTAAATCCCGATGGCTACTGCCATTCAGAAGATCACCCTGTCGTCCTCGCGCGACATCCCCTTCAACAAGCTGGTGCTCAGCCAGTCCAACGTCCGCCGCGTCAAGGCCGGTATCTCGATCGAGGACCTGGCGGCTTCGATCGCCCGTCGCGGCCTGATCCAGAGCATCAGCGTCTTCCCGGTCATCGATGCCAAGGGCAACGAGACCGGCATGTTCGAGGTGCCGGCCGGCGGCCGCCGCTTCCGCGCGCTCGAGATGCTGGTGAAGCAGAAGCGCCTCGCCAAGACTACACCGGTGCCCTGTGTCGTGCGCGAGCGTGATGGCGCGATCCTCGCCGAAGAGATCTCGCTCGCCGAGAATATCGAGCGCGCGCCGCTCTTAGGTTCTGTGTCGCAACTGTCCTGTTGGGTTCGTACGGCCGTCATGGTTATGG
>NZ_JBAKFR010000042.1:0-39617 GCF_053484295.1 Martelella sp. AMO21009 | reverse complement strand
AAATCACACCAAAACGGAATCCCATACGATTCATTCATCGCGCCTGATGCTCTAATCACATCAGACGCGAGAAGCGTTGGCGGACTTTTGATGTGACATTTCAATGACTTCATGACGCCACAGACGCCTGTCGCAGGGTGAGGTGCTTGGATCCTCGGGTCAAGCCCGAGGATGACGCCCGTAAAACAGAGAGGCTTGTCAACAAACCGGGCTGTTACCTTCTCCGGCAGCGTTCAGTGCAGCCGGGAGCCGTTCGGGACGGGTTTGTCGACGGTCGCCAGTACGACCGCGCCGGCCTCGTCGGCAAAGCCCAGCGTCAGCACTTCCGATCGCACCGGGCCGATCTGGCGCGGCGGGAAGTTGACGACGGCCATGACCTGACGGCCGACCAGTGTTTCCAGCGTATAATGCACGGTGATCTGGGCCGAGGATTTCTTCACGCCGATCTCCGGCCCGAAATCGATCTTCAGCTTGTAGGCGCGCTTGCGCGCCTCGGGAAAGTCCTCGGCCTCGACAATCGTGCCGATACGGATATCGACCTTCAGGAAATCATCGAAAGCAATCTCGTCGCTCAATTCCGCGCCCCCCGCTCAGCCGGCAAGTTCCTGCGAGCGCTTGCGAGCGGCTTCGAGCGCGCGGTCGAAAACCGGCTGCAAACCGTCTTCGGCCATGAGCTGCTCGAGCGCTGCCGCCGTGGTGCCGCCCGGCGAGGTGACGTTCTTGCGCAGTGTGCCCGCGTCGTCTTCGGACGCATCAAGCAGCGCGCCCGCGCCGGTCACCGTGCCGCGGGCAAGCCGCATGGCGAGATCGGGATCGAGCCCCAGCTTGCGCCCGGCTTCGGCCATGCATTCGACCAGATAGAAGGCATAGGCCGGGCCGCTGCCGGACACCGCGGTGACGGCGTCGATATCGGCTTCCTTCTCCACCCACTCGACCTTGCCCACTGCCGAAAGCAGCGTATCGGCTACCGCGCGATCCGCAGCATCGACCTTGGCGTTGCCGAATGCGCCGATCATGCCGCGACCGATCATCGCAGGCGTATTGGGAATGGTGCGCACGATCGGCAGCGCGCCGAGACGTTCCTCGAAATAGCCGAGCGTCTTGCCGGCGGCGACCGAGATCACCAGCGTATCGTGATCGATCATCGGCTTGACCGTATCGAGCACGGCATACATCACCTGCGGCTTGACCGCGAGCACGAGGATCTTCGCCTTGATCGCATCGGAAGCCGCGACCGCGTGGCGGATGCCGCTTCTGTCAAGCAGGCTCTTGATATTGTTGGAGGGGTTCGGATCGATGACGGTGATCGCCTCACGCTTCAGCCCGCCGGCAACCCAGCCCGAAAGCATTGCGCCGCCCATATTGCCGGCGCCGACCAGCACCACGCCGTCGATGTCTGCCAGTTCCGTCATATCAGGCCTCTCCGACCGTCTCGAACAGCACCGCCTTCATGGCGTCATCGGCCGACATACCGGACCAGACGACGAACTGGAAGGCCTGGAAGTAATTCTCGCAGGCATCGAGCCCGCTGGAAAGCGTGCCCTCGACCTGCTGGTTTGTGGGCTCGGCGCCGCCGGCCAGAAGCAGCGACTGGCGGTAGACCACCACATTCTCATGCGCCCAGAAATCGAAATGACCCATCAACACCTGAGAATTCACCCGCGACAAGAGCTTGACGACCTCGTTGACGCGATGCTCGGGCACGCGCAGGTCGAAGGCGCAGGCCAGATGCAGCGCTTCGTAATGACTCATCCAGGAAAACGAGACATGGTAATCCGCCCAGCGGCCGCCGACCGTCATGGCGATCTCATCCTCGCCGGAACGCTCGAACGTCCATTCATTCGTGGCGGCCACGAATTCGATCATGTCGACCGGATTGTTCAATCGTTCGATTTCCAGCAAACCCAGGCTCATAAACCACCTTCTCAGCGCGGGGCCGCCGGTCCTCCGTCAGTGCGGATCGACAGCGGGGCCTCCTGCCTCAATTTCGAATCATCTATTAAAATCAGTGTATAATGCGATTTCATCAACACCAGCCCCCTGCCCCGGCCTTTCGCGATCCGAGTCCTTTCGAGGCTCTGAAAATGATTCAGGGCCGCCACCTAACCGACTCTGCGACCTGCATTTTTTCACCATGTCCACAGGCCTGATTTTTTTTGGTGAAATCCGGGTTTGAGCCTGTTTGGGGTGACTGTTTTGGTGCGCGGAAACGAAAAAAGCGGGCCGCCTGCGCCGACCCGCTTTCAAAATTCAGATTTTCGGAGGGTGGGAGGCGGCTTATCTGCCCGACGTCCGCTTGATGACGAAGCCTGCCCTATTCTCCGCCGTCATCTTCGGCCCTGTGCCGAGGATCTAAGCACCTATCAACGCGAGAAGCGTCTCGGGCGAAAAAGTGAACTCGAACACAGCCTCTTCCGGAACGCCAGCGCTGCTCGTGCGGAAAGGTGGTTAGATCCTCGGGTCAAGCCCGAGGATAACGTCCGTAAAAAAGATAGTCTCTTCAAAAACTTAGGCGCAGTCTACTTGCCCGCCTTTTCGTTGAACTTCGCCTCGAGCGCGTCGATGCGGGCGCGCAGCGCGTCGTTTTCGTCGCGGGCCTTGATCGCCATGTCGCGCACGGCGTCGAACTCCTCGCGCTTGACCACGTCCATGCTGTTCAGCCAGCGCTCGACCTGGGCCTTGACCCCGGTTTCGAGGTCCTTGCCGGCGCTCTGCACCGAGCCTGCCGCATCGGTCATCAGCTTTGCCAGATCGTCGAGAATGCGGGTGGTGCCGGAACTCATGTCGCTGTCTCCTTGGTCGGGCCGGGCACTCTGCCGGCTGCTCTTTGCCTTGAAGTAATGCCGGTTTGGGAAGGCCGCAAGGCCGCTTCCCGATTATCTGCGCCGCGCCGGCGTCTCACAGTGCGATCGGGCTGTCTTGACCGGGCCGCATTATGCCGCCATCTTCCCGCCCGATCATAAAGGAAACCGCGCCTTGCTGCCAGACAACATCAGGCTTGCCGCCATCCCCTTCCCCGCCATAGACCCGGTCGCGCTCCAGCTCGGCCCGCTGCAGATCCACTGGTACGGACTTGCCTATGTCGCCGGCATATTGCTCGGCTGGCTCTATGCCCGCTGGCTGCTGAAGAAGGAGCGGCTGTGGCCGGCGAACCAGCCGCCGATGGCGGTTGCGCGGCTCGACGATTTCATCACCTGGTCGGTGATCGGCATCGTCGTCGGCGGGCGGTTGGGCTATGTGCTGTTGTACGCGCCCGGCGCATACCTCGCCAACCCGCTCGCCATCTTCAAGGTCTGGGATGGCGGTATGTCGTTTCATGGCGGGCTGATCGGCATGATCGTGGTCATGATCATCTTTTCGAAGCGGCACGGCATCCATGCCTGGTCGCTCATCGATCTGGTGGCGACGGTTGCGCCGGTCGGACTGTTTTTCGGGCGCATCGCCAATTTCGTCAATGCCGAATTGTGGGGCCGACCCTCCGATGTGCCGTGGGCGATGGTGTTTCCGGGCGCCGGCGACATGCCGCGCCATCCGAGCCAGCTCTATGAAGCCGGGCTTGAGGGGCTCGTCACCCTCATCGTGCTGTTCGTCATCACCCAGGCATTCGGCGCGCTGAAGCGGCCGGGGCTGACCGGCAGCGTCTTCATCTGCCTTTACGCGCTGTCGCGCATCTTCGTGGAGTTTTTCCGCGAGCCCGACCCGCAGCTCGGCTACCTTTTCGGCGGCTGGCTGACCATGGGCATGGTGCTGTCGCTGCCGATGCTGGCGGTCGGGCTTTGGGGCATATGGTATTCCGGCCGCATGGCGAAACGGATTGCGGCCCCGTGACGACGCCGCTGCTGCCGAAAATCCGGGCGATGATCGAAGCCGACGGGCCGATGCCGGTTTCGACCTATTTCTCGCTCTGCCTCGCCGATCCCGAGCACGGCTATTACCGCACCCGCGACCCGCTTGGCGCGAAGGGCGATTTCACCACCGCGCCGGAAATCTCCCAGCTTTTCGGCGAACTCGTCGGGATTTTCCTGATTTCCGCATGGCAGGCCCATGGCAGCCCGGCAGACACGAGACTGATTGAGGGCGGACCGGGACGCGGCACGATGATGGCCGATATCCTGAAGACCGTCGCCGCCCTCGCACCGGCCATGTATAGCGGCGTTTCGGTGACGCTGATGGAAACCAGCCCGGCGTTGCGCGCCCGGCAGAAGGAAACGCTTGCACCCCATGCCGGCAGGCTTTCCTGGGTGGACCAGTTGGCCGATGCGCCCGAAGGTTTCACCCTGTTCGTCGCCAACGAACTGTTCGACGCACTGCCGACCCGGCAATTCGTCAAATCCGGGGGGCATTTCTTCGAACGGGTCGTGACGCTCGACGAGGATGGCGCGCTGGCCTTCTCACTCTCTCCGGCCCGACTTGAACCGGCAAGTCTTCCAGAGGGTTGGCAAGGAGCGAAGGAAGGCGCGATCTTCGAATATGCGCCCGCCCGCGAAGCGTTGATGGCGGAGATCGCGGCCCGTCTCAAACACCAAGGCGGCAGCGCGATCATCATCGATTACGGCCACCTCGAAAGCGGCTTCGGCGATACGCTTCAGGCGCTGCGCGATCATCGTTTCGATCCGCCGCTCACCCATCCCGGCGAGGCGGATCTGACAAGCCATGTGGATTTCGCAGCCCTTGCCGCAGCCGCCCGCGCCGAGGGCGCGCATATCCATCAGCTGATGACGCAGGGCGATTTTCTGGCGGCCCTCGGGCTCGGCCCCCGCGCTTCCGCGCTCGGCCGCGGCAAGGACGCGAGAACCCAAGGCGATATCGTCGCCGCCGCACAGCGGCTTGCAGGCGATGGCCCCGATGACATGGGCGATCTGTTCAAGGTCTTGGCGATCTCGTCCGAGCCGGTCAAACTCCTCCCCTTCGATGGCGCGGATTGACAAACCGGCTTTCCCCGCCCCAACATTTACCAAACGAAACACCGGAAACGCTCCATGCTGGACACCGCCATTCGCGATGCGCTCTCGCCGCTTCAAAGCCCGCTCTTCGAGGAGAGGCTGGCCGGCACGGATATCCGCCACGGCTTCTTCACCCGTCGGGGCGGCGTCTCCACCGGGCTCTACGACAGCCTCAATTGCGGCATCGGCTCCGATGACCGTCCGGAGGATGTTGCCGAAAACCGCGCCCGGGTCGCCGGATGGTTCGGCGCGGAGGCCGACCGGCTGATGACGCTTTACCAGTGCCATTCCGCCGATGCGGTTGGCCTGAACGAACTGCCAGAAGGCGAGCGTCCGCATGCCGACGGGATGGCAAGCAGCACCCCCGGCCTCGTGCTCGGCGTACTGACCGCCGATTGCGGGCCACTGCTGTTTGCCGATCCGGAAAACGAGATCATCGCCGCCGCCCATGCCGGCTGGCGCGGCGCCTTCAGCGGCATCATCGAGGCGACGATCGAGAAAATGGTTTCGCTCGGCGCGCGCCGGCACTCGATCATCGCAGCGCTCGGCCCCACGATCGGGCCGGAGAACTACGAGGTTGGGCCGGAATTCGTCGAGCGTTTCGCGAGCGCCGACCCGGGCCATCGCGCCCTGTTCCGACCATCGCCCGCAGATGGCCATGCCTTTTTCGACCTGCCCTCCTTTATCGGCCTCAGACTTGACCGCGCGGGTATCGAGCACGACATCATGCGTCACTGCACCTATCAGGACGAGGAAGGTTTTTATTCCTATCGTCGCGGCACCCATCGGGGTGAAAAGGATTATGGCCGCCAGATCTCGGCCATTTCCATTGTTTGAGCATCTTACATATCAATGCGTGCCCGCACGCTAGGGGAGACCGACATGGCGCTTGCTTTTGAACCTGAAGAATATGCCGAGCGATTGTCGCGGCTGAAAGCCGCGATGGCCGAGAAGAAACTCGACGCCGTGCTGCTGTTCGCGCAGGAAAGCATGTACTGGCTGACCGGATACGACACGTTCGGCTTCGTATTTTTCCAGTGCCTTGTGGTGACCGCCGACGGGCGCACAGCGCTTCTGACGCGCTCGGCCGATGTGCGCCAGGCCCGCCAGACCTCCAATATTTCCGATATCCGCATCTGGGTCGATCGCGGCCAGACCGACCCGAGCCGCGACCTGAAGGAGATGCTTTCCGACATGGACCTGCTCGGCTGCCGGATCGGCGTCGAATACGACACCCACGGCATGACCGGCCGTTCGGCCCATTTTCTGGATGGCCAGCTCAGTTCCTTCGGCCAGCTTCAGGATGCCTCCTACCTCGTCAGCAACCTCCGGCTCATCAAATCTCCTGCAGAGATCGCCTGCATCGAAAAGGCCGCGACGCTCTGCGACGACGCCTTCGACGCCGCCCTGCCGCTGATCAGACCCGGCGCCGACGAGGCCGAAATCCTTGCCGCCATGCAGGGCGCGGTGCTGTCGGGCGGCGGCGATTATCCCGCCAACAATTTTATCGTCGGCTCCGGCGAAAGCGCGCTTCTGTGCCGCGCCAAATCCGGTCGCCGCAAGCTCGACGCAAACGACCAACTGACGCTCGAATGGGCCGGCGTCTGGTCGCATTACCATGTCGCCGCCATGCGCACCGTCGTGATCGGCGAACCGACCGAGCGCCACCAGTCGCTGTTTCGCGCCGCCACGGCAACGCTTTCAGCGATCGAGGAGATTCTCAGGCCCGGCCACACCTTCGGCGAGATTTTCGACAAGCATGCCGAGATCATGGATGCGCGCGGACTGTCGCGTCACCGCCTGAATGCCTGCGGCTATTCGCTCGGCGCGCGGTTCGCACCCTCCTGGATGGAGCACCAGATGTTCCACACCGGCAACCCGCACCCGATCCTGCCGTCGATGTCGCTGTTCGTGCACATCATCATCATGGATTCCGACAGCGGCACGGCGATGACGCTGGGGCGCACCTATCTGACCGGCGAGGAGGATCCCCGGCCGCTGTCGCGCCTCGGCCTCGACCTTTACACAAAATAAAGGATGATCGCCGCCCGCGTTTGACATTGCCCCCTTCGCTTCGGACAATCGTGACCGTATTTCCGCTTCCTCCGCGACCCGGAAATGCGCGATCTTCTGATTTCTCTGGCGTCCGGACCGGTTTTCCGGACGCCTCCGGCGTTTTCCGGGAAGGGCAAGGCATATGGCGCGTGCGGCGAGCCTTCTACTCATCACCGGCCTGCTTGCGGCCTGCTCGACGGCCGACGTGCTGACGGTGGACGCGACGCCGCCGGAAACCGTCGGCAACGCCCCCGCCGCCCAGTATAATGCGCCGCCCGTGGCCGCCGCGCCGGCGGAAAACGTTGCCCGCCAGAGCCTCACGCCGCCCTCGAGCTCGCCACAGCCGACCTACGCGACCGCATCGCAACCGAGCTATCCGGCCACCGCTTCCAGCGCGCCGCGCTATGACGCGACACCGGGCGTGGGGCGCCCGCCCAGCACATTCGGCGCACAGGCGGCAAACCTCGCCCCGGCCCAGCCCACCTATACCCCGCCGCCGCAACAGACTGCGGCGGCCCCCGCAACCGCGTCGCAGACGACTGTGCCTACCCAGCCCGCGCCGGCTGCTCAGCCTCTAGCGGCAAGCGCACCCGCGCAGACAGCAGCCGCGCCGCGCGCTTCGATCGCCGCCGCCGAAACGCTCCGCTTCCTGCCGATCATCGGCGCGCCGTCCGACAAGCTGCAGCCGCTTTCCGCCCGCCTCGGAGAAAGCGCGCGGGCGGCCGGCCTTTCGATCGTCGCCATGGATGACGACAAGGCCGATCTCAGCCTCAAGGGCTATTTCTCCGCCGTCGACCAGGAGGGCGTGGTCTCGGTGATCTATGTCTGGGACGTAATCGGCGAAAATGGCGTGCGCCTGCACCGCATCCAGGACCGGCAGGCGGCCGAGACCGGCGGCTTTTCCGGCTCCGATCCGTGGGCCGGCGTCAGCGCCGACATGATGGCGGCGATCGGCCAGAAGTCGATCGGCTCGCTTCTGGCATGGCTCGACACGCAGGGTTGAGCCACCGCCCGGCGCGCGGCGTGTCATAAAAAATTCGGAAAAGCCCAGAGACAGGTTGACTGCGGACTTGCTTTCGCGTTGATCCGCGTTAAAAAGCGACAGTCAGACTGAACGGGCGAGATGATATGAAAGTTTTCGCGGGCAATTCCAACCGACAACTTGCCGAAGCGATTTGCAATTATCTCAATGTGCCCCTGGGCAAGGCCAGCGTCAGACGCTTCGCCGATCAGGAAATCTTCGTGGAAATTCAGGAAAATGTGCGCGGCGAGGACGTTTTCGTCGTCCAGTCGACCTCGTTTCCGACCAATGACCACCTGATGGAACTGCTGATCATGATCGATGCGTTCCGCCGGTCTTCGGCGCGCCGCATCACCGCGGTCCTTCCCTATTTCGGCTATGCCCGCCAGGACCGCAAACCCGGCCCGCGCACCCCGATCTCGGCCAAGCTGGTCGCCAATCTGATCACCCAGGCCGGGGCCAACAGGGTGCTGACGCTCGATCTTCACGCCGGCCAGATCCAGGGCTTCTTCGATATTCCGACCGACAATCTCTATGCGCTGCCCATCCTTGCGCGCGATATCAAGGCGCGGCGCAACCTCGACAATGTCATGGTCGTCTCGCCCGATGTCGGCGGTGTGGTGCGCGCCCGCGCGCTTGCCAAGCGGCTCGACTGTCTGCTCGCCATCGTCGACAAGCGTCGCGAGCGCCCCGGCGAATCGGAGGTGATGAACATCATCGGCGAGGTCGAGGGCAAGGAGTGCATCCTGATCGACGACATCATCGATTCGGGCGGCACGCTGGTCAATGCCGCAAGCGCGCTGCTTGCCAACGGCGCACTGTCGGTCACAGCCTATATCACCCATGGCGTGCTGTCCGGCACCGCCGTCGACCGGATCACCGCCTCGAGCCTCGAGGAACTGGTGATCACCGATTCGATCCAGCCGCGCGGCGACATGGTGGCGTCTTCCAAGGTCCGCGTGATTTCGACCGCCGCCCTGATCGGCGAGGCGATCAACCGCACCAGCCACGAATCATCGGTCTCGAGCCTGTTCGACTAGTCCGGGCCGTTTTCACGGCAGCGCATACCCTTTAAAAATGGACATTCGGTCCACTCCCACGGACGTTCGGGCTTCAGTCTTGCGGCCGAAAACGCGCGACCGTGGATGCCATGAACCGCATTCCGGTGAATGCTGGGCCGCCTCGCCATTTATCAATTTTAAATTAGTTTCGCCTCATACTGCTGTTCCGTTCAGGTTGTTCTCACCAAAGCAATTTTAATATGTCGGTTCGTTGCGAAGGAGGCTGTCATATATTCCGCATGCAGACAACGGACGTGCGTTCGCGGCTTCGCTCAGCTGGCATTGCTCGCTATTGTGTTATTTGCCTCCCCTCTCCATGCCAGCCCCCGCCCTTTCGCGTTCCCGCCCGCCATCGATGAGAGCCCGATGGCGATGTTCGTGGTCGACCCTGCCACCGGCGCGTTTCTCGCCTCCAACCGGGCGGCGCAGGCGCTTTACGGCTGGTCGCGGGAAGAGTTCCAGACGCTTTCCGTTTCCGACCTGAACCAGATGCAGCAGTCGAAGGTTGCCGCCGACCTCGGCCAGGCCGTGCAGCTACAGAAAAACTTTTTCGAGTTCAGCCAACGCCTGAAGGATGGCGAACTGCGCGAAATCAGCATGTTCAGTTGGCCGATTACCGAACAAGGCGAAACGCTGCTGATGTCGGTGGTGCTTGAAAGCCGGGACGCCGGCCGGACCTATGCCGTCATCGACTTCAACCGGCTGAACCTCGCCTTCATCGCCGTACTGTGCATTCTCGGGGCGACGGTTCTGCTGCTGGTGTTCATCATATTCCGGCGTCGCAGGCTGGTGCGGGAGCTTGGCCGCCAGCACCTGCTATTGCGCGTGATGATGGATGCGATACCGGATCAGATCTATTTCAGGCGTCCCGACCGCCAGATCGTGGCCTGCAATCAGGCGGCTGCCGAATTCCTCGGCATGCCGGTGGAAATGATCGTCGGCAAGAGCGACCGGGAATTGTTCGGAGAGAGCGAGGACAGCCTGTTGCGGCAACAGGTCTTCGGCGCGATCCACGAGCGCGAAAACCATATCGTCCAAGGCGAGGTCACAAGCCCGACGGGCAAGAAATACACGCTTGAAATGTTCCGCGCTCCCGTGATCGATCCCAGCGGCAAGCCCTTCGGCACCGTCAGCATCTGGCGCGACATCACGGACCGGCGGCGCAATGAGGAGCGGATCGAGGCGCTCGCCTTCTATGACCCGCTGACCAAGCTTGCCAATCGCGCCAGGGCGCAGGAGGTCTTGCTGGATCTTCTCGCAACCCACAGACAGTCCAAGCAGCATATGGCGCTTGCGATCTTCGATCTCGACAATTTCGCCGCGGTCAACTCGATCTTCGGGCACAATATCGGCGATGCGCTGCTCAGGGCGACCGGGCGGCGGTTGAGCAACACGATCGAGGCCGGCAGCTTTGCCGCGCGGCTTTCGAGCGACGAATTTCTGGTGCTGCTGACGGAACTGGGCGATGACCGGACGACGGCGCTGCAGGTCGCGCAGGAACGGATCGACAGGCTGCACGAGAAGCTTTCCCAGAAGGCCTTCGTCAACAGCCACCACATCACGCCCAGCACCTGCGTCGGCGCCGTGCTTGTGGGGCCGGACGCCGAAAGCGCCAATGACGAGTTGCGCCGCGCCGACCTTGCCATGCACAATGCCAAGGCGAAGGGACGCGGCAGCATAAGCTGGTTCCATGACGACATGGTCGACCAGCTGGTATCACGTTTCGACCTGGAAACCGCGCTGGAACGGGCGCTGCAGACCAACGGTTTCAGCATCTATCTGCAGCCGATCATCAATCGCAAGGCCTCGGGCCGTCACTTCGAGGCGCTGTTGCGGCTCGACCATCCCGAGCGCGGCGTCATCAGCCCGGGGGATTTCATCGACGTCGCCGAGAGCACCGGCCTTATCGTGCCCATCGGCGCCTGGGTTCTGGAGGAGGCCTGCAAGCTGCTCAGCGAATATCCAGACCTGCATCTGTCGGTCAACGTCTCGGTGCAGCAGTTCCTCCAGGAGGATTTCGTCGAACAATTACGCGCCCTGCTGGAGCGCTATGATTTCGCGCCGAACCATCTCACGCTGGAGATGACCGAAAGCCTGATGATCGCCAATTTCGAGCTCACCCTGTCCCAGTTGATGGCGATTCGCGACCTGAAGATCCGCCTCTCGATCGACGATTTCGGAACCGGCTACTCCGCCCTGCTCTACCTCAAGCAACTGCCGCTCGACGAGTTGAAGATCGACCAGTCCTTCATCTCCGGCGTACCGCATGACAGCAACGACACATCGCTGGTCGAGCTGATCATCACCACGGCGCACCACCTCGGCCTCGTGATCGTGGCGGAAGGCGTGGAAACGCCCGAACAGGAAGAATGGCTGCGCAGACATGGTTGCGAAAGCCTGCAGGGCTACCTGTTCAGCCGGCCGCAGCCGATCAAGCACTATCTGCCATCTTTCCATTGACCGCCATTCCGTGGCAGGCTGGCGGAAGAGTTCTTTTTTGTCCGCGCGTCCAGACGGAAAACCGGCGTCCACTTTTCCTGGACGCGCTTTGGTCTGTCCGCGCGCCCCGACGCAAAACCGGCGTCCACTGGACGCGCTAGGGATGAGGTGAGTGATGAAAGCGCTGCTGCTGGTCGATATTCAGAACGGCTTCTGCCCGGGCGGCAATCTTGCCGTCGCCGATGGCGATGCCGTGGTGCCGGTCGCCAACCGGCTGATCGAAAATGGCGGCTACGGTCTGATCGTCGCCTCGCAGGACTGGCATCCGCCCGGCCACGGATCGTTCGCCTCCTCCCATCCCGGCAAGCAGCCCTTCGAGATGGGCGAGCTTTCGGGCAAGCCGCAGGTGATGTGGCCCGATCACTGTGTCCAGAATACGCCCGACGCCGATTTCCACCCCGACCTGAACGTCGCCGCAATCGACTACGTCCAGCGCAAGGGTGAGAATCCGAACGTCGATTCCTATTCGGCCTTCCGCGACAATGACCGCGCTGCCGTGACCGGGCTCGATGCCTATCTGCGGCACAAGTCGATTGGAACGCTCGATATTCTTGGCCTGGCGACGGACTACTGTGTCCGGTTCTCGGCGCTCGATGCCGTTGCCATGCTGCCAGGCGTCAAGGTTCGCCTGATCGAGGACGGGTGCCGCGGGATCGATGACGAAGGCGTCAGAGACGCGCTCCGCGAGATGCGCGAGGCGGGCGTCGAGATCATCGACAGCGAGACCGCCCTTTCGGGTTGAGTATCCCTTAATCGAATCATCAACGGTTCTTATTTGTGTTCGCCGCAGCGACCGGTTAAGCCATGGCGAATACCCTTCCCTTTCGCTTGGAGCCCAGCATACCGTCCGATGACCGCTTCCTGTTTTCCGCTCCCGCCTTTGGGAGGCTCCCTTCTTGGCTGACACTCGCGAATTCCTGACCGGTCTGCGTTCCGGCCTTGTGCCGGCGCTTTCGGCCGCACCGTTCGGCGTCCTGTTCGGCGCTGTCGCCGTGGCGCAGGGGCAAAGCGTGGGCGAAGCCGCGCTGATGAGCCTCGCAATATTTGCTGGCGCAAGCCAGCTCGTCGGCGTCGAGCTCTTCGGCCAGCATGTCGCGGCCTGGATCATCGTGGCCTCGATCCTCGCGGTCAATTTCCGTCACGTGCTCTATTCGGCCGCGGTGACGCCGATCTTCTCCCGGTTTTCGCGGGTTGAGCGATTCTCCTCGTTCTTCTTCCTGACAGACCCGCAATTCGCCGAGACGCTGAAGCGGGAGGATGCCGGCGTGCCGGTGACGTATACCTGGTATATCGGCATGGCTCTATGCTTCTATGCCATCTGGAACGCAATGACGCTAATCGGCGCGACGCTCGGCGGCTTCATCGACAATCCGGAAGCCCTCGGGCTCGACGTGCTGTTGCCGATCTATTTTCTGAGCATCGTCATCGGCTTCAGGCACCGCACCAATTATCTGCCCGTGGTGGCGGCCAGCGCCATCGCTTCCGTAATCGCCTTTGTCACCATTGGCTCGCCCTGGCATGTCAGCGTGGGGGCCTTTGCCGGCATTCTGCTGGCCGCGGCCCTGCCGCCTGCGCCCGCCGGAAAGGCGGAAAAGCCGTGAGCACCTTTACCAACGACCATATCGTTCTGGTAATCCTGGCGGCGGCCCTCGTCACCTATCTGACGCGGATCGGAGGCTATCTTCTGCTGTCGGTGGTCTCGCGCATCCCGCCGCGGGTCGAAGCGGCGCTCAACGCCATACCCGCCGCGGTGCTGACGACGCTGGTGGCGCCCGCCTTCTATGCCGGCGGATGGGAGACGAAACTCGCCATGGCCGCCGCGCTGCTTGTCGGGTTACGCTACACCTCGCCGCTGCCGATGATCGCCGTCGGCTGGGCGGTGGTGATGATCGCGCGCTATTTCGTCATTGCCTGAGCGGCCTTGTGGCCGCCTCCAGCCAGCGCCGCTCGGCATCGCTTGCCGCCAAGGGGGTAAGTTTTTCGCGGACCTCGCCGTGATAGGCATCGAGCCATGCGGTCTCTTCAGGGCTCAGCAACACGGGCAGGATCAGCCTCAGATCGATCGGGCACCATGTCAGCGTCTCGAAGCCGAGCATCGGGATCTCGCCGCCCTCGATCGGCTCGGCCTGTTTCACCAGAACCAGGTTTTCGATGCGGATGCCAAACGCGCCGGGGCGATAATAGCCGGGCTCGTTGGATATGATCATGCCGGGCTTGAGCTCGGCCGAACCCAGACGCGATATCCGTTGCGGCCCCTCATGCACCGACAGATAGGAGCCGACGCCATGGCCGGTTCCGTGGGCATAGTCGACGCCGGCCTGCCAGAGCGCGGCGCGGGCGAACGGATCGAGATCCATGCCGCGCGTGCCCGCCGGAAAACGGGCCCGCGAAATCGCGATCATGCCCTTCAGCACCAGCGTGAAGAATTTCTTCTGCGCGTCATCGACTTCGCCGACCGCAATCGTGCGGGTGATGTCGGTGGTGCCGTTCTGGTACTGCGCGCCGGAATCGACGAGATACATCTCGCCGGGCTGGAGCATACGGCTGGTCTCGCTGGTGACGCGGTAGTGGATGATCGCGGCATTCGGCCCCGCGCCCGAGATCGTATCGAATGATATGTCACGCAGCGGGTTCTGCATCCGCATACCGGTCTCGGCGCGGGCCGCCTCCAGCGCGCTTGCCGCATCGATCTCGCTGACCGTGCCGGGCGGCTGGGCATCAAGCCACGCCAGAAACGACACCATGGCCGCGCCGTCCTGCAGATGGGCGGCGCGGGTGCCGGCCTGTTCCGCCGGGTTCTTGACCGCGCGGGCGGGCGCAACCGGATCGGGCGCATTCTGCCATTTACCGCCGGCAGCCTCCACGATCTGCACCACGGCGTAGGGCACCGCCGCGCGATCGATGAGCAGCGTTTCCCCCGCCGCCGCGATCGCTGCAAGCGCATCGGATAGGGCTTCGGGCGGCAACAGGGCGGCGAGCAGTTTCAGGTGGGCGGCGGCCTCGCCGGCCACCTTTTCCGGCGTCAAGAACAGCATCGCCGAGCCATCCGCCTTCACGATCGCGCGCGACAAGGGCGCTGGCGTATGGGCGACGTCATTGCCGCGGATGTTGAACAGCCAGGCAACCGAGGTCGAATCGGCGATCAGCACGGCGTCGGCTTTCTTCTCCCGCAACATTGCGGCAATGGCGGCGATCTTGTCCTTGGCCGGTTGTCCCGCCAGATCGTTGTTCTGGACCGTGACGGGGGCTGAGGGCGCAGCCGGACGATCGGCCCAGATGCCGTCGATCGGATTTTCGGAGAGCAGCACCAGTTCGCCGCCGATGTCGGCCAGCGCGGATTGCAGCTTCTCGACCTCGGCCGGCGTATGCAGCCAGGGATCGATGCCAAGCTTCAACCCCTTCGGCTTGTGCGCGCCAAGCCATGCGGGCGGCGGGCAGCCGACAAGATCGCCGGCGGTGATGAGAGCGGCATCGGTTTGGGCAGCAAGCTGGGTGGTGTAACGGCCATCGACGAAAACCACGGCCTGCTCCTCCATCACCAGCGCGATGCCCGCCGAGCCGGTAAAGCCGGTCAGCCATGCCAGCCGTTCGGCCGATGGCGGCACATATTCACCCTGATACTCATCGGTGCGCGGCACCAGAAAGGCGTTGATGCCGAGGGCTGGAAACAGCGCACGAAGGGCGGCGATGCGCGGTGCGGCCTGTTCGGGGCGGGAGGAAACGTCGAAGGACTGAAACATGAATAGGTACCACTGGCTGTTTGTCGGCGCGACGATAGCCGATCCCGGAAGGGATCGAAATCGTTTTCGCCGGATTTTCCGGTGGCGGATCGCCGGCGCCCGCACCGACCTCCTGCAGGATGCATGCAGGAAACGCATGGCTCCCATGACCCTGCCTATCTGCCTCAACGCAAGGCATGCCCCTATATTGGGCACAGTTAATCGACGAAAGTCTCGCTCCACGGAGGAGCGCCGGATCAACGGCAGCCGATCCGATCGGCGGCGGACCACGATCACAAGACAGGGAGTTAAGACAATGGGCTTTTTCCGCACCGCCTATAAGAACCTCACCGATGCTCGCCAGCGTCAGGCCGACCGTTTCGTCGCCGACGCCCTGCTGCAGCTCGACGACGCCTCGCTTACCGCGATGGGCAAGTCCCGCGCCGAACTCGTCGGCAAACGCGCGAGTCGCTCGGCGATCTGAACGGTCGACGCGCTACGCTTCCACGATAGGGATTGCCCCGCTTGCATTCGCTTGGGGTATGATCCTCACCAAAAAGGCCGCGCCTTCGGGCGTGGCCTTTTGTTTTCCCGTCTTTGAAGCTCGTCAATCGACTTCGGGAAACAGCAGTTCGACGATGTAGCTCGGGTCGAAGCGGGTATCGAGCATGCCATAGGTGGAGCGCCAGCCGGCGGCGAGGCGGGTCTCCAGGAAGGCATCGGCAATCCGCCCGGCCCCAAGCCGGTAGAGTTCCGCGGCGCCCGCGGCGAGCGCCAGTTGCTCGATGAAGATACGGGCAGCACTCTCATCGCTCTTGCAGAGCGCCATCGCCGCGCGCAGCAGTTCCACGATCTTGCCCCCCGAAGCGCCCAGATCGCGCGCGATGACCTGGAACACGGCCTCGAACAATTCACCGCCATGTTCCACGACGCGGCGCAGGTCGAGCGCCATCAGATTGCCGCCGCCGTCATGCATCGCAAGACCCGGCGCATCGCGATAGTGACGCGCGATCGGCCGGTCCTCGACAAAGCCATTGCCGCCCATCGCCTCCATCGCCTCGGCCACCACGGCGGGCGCGATCTTGGTGGTCCAGTATTTGGTGACCGGGGTCATGACCCGGGCATAGGCGGCCTCTTCGGCGCTGTCGCGGGCGCGGTCGAAGCTTTCGGCAAGCCGGAACGACAGCGCGCCGGCTGCGGCGACATCGAGCGCGAGATCGGCAAGCACCCGCATCATCAGCGGCTGGACCACCAGCGTGCGGCCCGCCACTTTCCGGCCCCGAGCGGCATGGGTCGCCTCGGCGACGGCCGCACGCATCATCCCCGAGGCAATCACGGCGCTGTCGAGCCGCATCAGCGTCAGCATGTCGAGGATCGTCCTCAGCCCGCCATCCGGCGCGCCGAGCAGGAAGCCGAAGGAATCGGCAAATTCCACCTCGGCGGCGGCGTTGGAACGAAGCCCAAGCTTGTCCTTGAGGCGCTGGTAGCGCAACGCGTTGCCCCTGCCCTCGTCCAGAAGCCGCGGCACCAGGAAGCAACCGGGCTTGCCGTCGACATCGGCGAGCATGATGAAGGCGTCGCTCATCGGCGCAGAGACGAACCATTTGTGGCCGGAAAGCCGGTAGACCCCTTCGCTGACCCGGTGCGCCTTGGTGGTAAGCGCGCGCATGTCGCTGCCTGCCTGCTTTTCGGCGATGGCGAGCCCGATCGTGGCGGAGGCCTTCTGGTTCTGGGCGCGGTTGGTCGAATCATATTTGCGCGACAGAATCTTGGGCGCCCATTCGTCGCGCAATTGCGGGGCTGCGGCGAGAACAGCAAGCGAGGCGGAGGTCGATGACATCGGCTCCAGATGGCCGCATTCGAGCTGGGCGGAGAGGAACAGCCGGACGGCGCGCAGCTTGTGCGCCTTGGATTTTGAATCGGCATCGCGCGGCGGCTCCCACAGCAGGGAATGCAGGCCGGACGCCATCGACCGGCGCATCAGCGCGTGCCAGGCGGGATGGAACGAAACGACATCCAGCCGCTCGCCCGCCGGCCCGTGGGTCTTGAGCTGCGGCAGGCTGGTATTGGCCATCTGCGCGAGTTCCTGTGCGTCGGGCGAGGTGACGTAGCGCCCGATCGCATCGAACTCGTCGCGCAGCGACCGTCCGAGCGTGCGCGTCAGATCGCCGAGCAGCGGGTCCGACTGGAACGCGTTGAGATTGCTCCACGGCTTTGGCTGGTTCAGGGTCTTGTAAATATCGGCGTCGGCCATCGGCGTACATGGTTCCGTTTTCAGCTTATCCGCAGTTGGCATGCTTCGATATCATCTGTCAAAGCTTGCGGCGAGGCCGACGAGCCATTATAGACGCCAGGACTTCTCCCGACGGACCGCCCGACCTCATATGGAGGAAAGCTTCATGGTCTTCTTTCCCCACCGACACCTGATCGGCATCAAGGGGCTTTCTCCCATCGATATCAACACCCTTCTCGACAAGGCCGAAGAGGCAATCGCCTTCAACCGGTCGCGCGAAAAGAAGAACGCTGTGCTGCGCGGCCTCACCCAGATCAACCTGTTCTTCGAGGCCTCGACCCGGACCCAGGCCTCGTTCGAACTGGCCGGCAAGCGGCTCGGCGCGGATGTGATGAACATGTCGGTCGGCAATTCCTCGGTCAAGAAGGGCGAGACGCTGATCGACACGGCGATGACGCTGAACGCCATGCACCCGGATGTGCTGGTGATCCGCCATTCCTCGGCGGGCGCCGCCGAACTGCTCTCCCAAAAGGTCGCCTGCTCCGTGATCAATGCCGGCGATGGCGCGCATGAACACCCGACCCAGGCGCTGCTCGACGCGCTGACAATCCGCCAGGCCAAGGGCCGGCTCGACAATATCGTGGTGGCGATCTGCGGCGATATCCTGCATTCGCGCGTCGCCCGCTCCAACATCATCCTGCTCAACACGATGGGTGCCAGGGTGCGGGTCGTGGGCCCGGCCACGCTGCTGCCCTCCGGCATACGCGACATGAGCGTCGAGGTCTGCGACACGATGGAGGAAGGGCTGAAGGGCGCCGATGTGGTGATGATGCTCCGCCTCCAGCGCGAGCGCATGTCCGGCGCGTTTGTGCCCTCGGTGCGCGAGTACTTCCACTTCTGGGGGCTCGATCGCGAGAAGCTGAAGGCGGCCAAGGAGGATGCGCTGGTGATGCATCCCGGCCCGATGAACCGCGGCGTCGAAATCGCCTCCGATGTTGCCGACGGCCCGCAGAGCGTGATCGAACGGCAGGTTGAAATGGGGGTCGCCGTGCGCATGGCGGTGATGGAAACGCTGATGCTTTCGGAACACGGGGGACCACGCTCATGAAGCCGCTCGTTCTGAAAAACGCCCGCATCATCGACCCCTCGCGCGACCGCGATGAAACCGGCACGATCATCGTGGAGGACGGCCAAATCGCGGCCGCCGGGGCCGATGCCATGAACCAGGGCGCGCCGGAGGGCGCGGAGATTGTCGACTGCGATGGCCTTGTGGCGACGCCAGGCCTTGTCGACGCCCATGTCTTCGTTGGCGAGCCCGGCGCGGAGCATACCGAAACCATCCGCTCGGCAAGCCAGGCGGCGGCGGCAGGCGGCATCACCTCCTTCGTGATGATGCCGGACACCCAGCCGCCGATCGATGATATCGCACTGCTGGAATTCGTGCT
Organism: Martelella sp. AMO21009; assembly: GCF_053484295.1. Lineage (NCBI taxonomy): Bacteria > Pseudomonadati > Pseudomonadota > Alphaproteobacteria > Hyphomicrobiales > Aurantimonadaceae > Martelella > Martelella sp. AMO21009. The sequence continues at coordinate 20,641 of NZ_JBAKFR010000042.1, read as the reverse complement.
GAAGACCGCACGCGACAATGCCGTCGTCAACGTCTACCCCGCCGCGGCCCTGACCAAGACCCTCAAGGGCGACGAGATGACCGAGATCGGCATGCTCAAGGCGGGCGGCGCTGTCGCCTTTGCCAATGGCCGCTATTCGCTCTCCGACAACCGCGTGCTGCGCCGCGCCATGACCTACGCCCGCTCGTTTGACGCGGTGGTGGCACTGGAGCCGCGCGACCGCTATCTCTCCGAAACCGGCGTCATGAACGAGGGCCTGTTCGCAAGCTGGCTCGGCCTTTCCGGCACGCCGCGCGAGGCCGAGGTAATTCCGCTCGAGCGCGACCTGCGGCTGGCGACCCTCACCAGGGCCCGCTACCACGCAGCCCTGATATCGGTCCCCGAATCGGTCGAGGCCGTCGGCGTGGCGCGCGATCGCGGCGCTTCGGTTTCCAGCGGCATCTCGATCAACCATCTGACGCTCAACGAAAACGACATCGGCGAATACCGCACCTTCTTCAAGCTCTCCCCGCCGCTGAGGCAGGAAGAAGACCGGCAGAAGATGGTCGAGGCGCTGAAGGACGGGCTTATCGACATCATCGTTTCCTCGCACGATCCGCAGGACGTTGACACCAAGCGTCTGCCGTTCTCCGATGCGGAAGATGGGGCGATCGGGCTGGAGACCATGCTGGCCGCCGCCCTTCGCCTCCACCACAGCGGCGACGTGCCGCTGATGCGGCTGATCGATGCGATGTCGACCCGACCGGCGAAGCTGTTCGATCTCGATGCGGGCTCGCTTCGCCCCGGCGCGAAGGCCGATATCGCCCTGATCGATCTCGACGAACCCTGGGTGGTGACGCCCGATCGACTGGTTTCGCGCTCCAAAAACACGACATTCGAAAATGCCCGCTTTTCGGGACGGGCCGTCGCGACATATGTTGGCGGCATCAAGGTCCACCAGGCGGACTGACCGGAAGGGGACGACGTGCCGGCATTCTTTTCATTCGATCTGACCGCGACGCAGGCCGCGATTGCGCTTGCCGGGGGGTACCTTCTGGGCTCGATCCCGTTCGGCTATCTGATCACGAAGGCCGCTGGCCTGGGCGATATCCGCGGTATCGGCTCCGGCAATATCGGCGCCACCAATGTGCTGCGCACCGGCAAGCGGCATCTGGCCGCCCTCACCCTGGTGCTCGATGCGCTGAAGGCGACCTTCGCGGTGATCCTGGCGACAACGCTTTACGGCAGCGATGCCGGGCTTCTGGCGGGCGCGGCCGCCTTTATCGGCCATCTGTTTCCCGTCTGGCTCGGCTTCAAGGGTGGCAAGGGGGTTGCGACCTATATCGGCGTGCTTCTCGGCGTCGCGCCAGCGGCGGTGCTGATCTTCGCCTTCGTCTGGCTGCTGATCGCCCGGCTTTCGCGCTATTCCTCGCTCTCCGCGCTGATTGCGACGCTTGCCATCCCGGTTGCCCTGTGGATAATGGGCCTACCGCAGGTTTCACTGGTGATGGCCGTTTTGACGGTCATTTCGTGGTGGCGGCACAAGACCAATATCGAGCGCCTGATTTCGGGCACCGAAAGCAGGATCGGAGACAAGGGGTGACAGTAAGGGGGATTTTCCGCATCGGGGCCGAACGGTCTCCATCCACGGAAACGCCCCTTTGACACCCCGGTCCGGCATCGCCCTGTCGGAAAGCCAGCGCATCGCCTGGCTTCGTCTGATCCGCAGCGACAATGTCGGCCCCGTCACCTTTCGCGAACTCATCAATCACTACGGCAGTGCCGAGGCAGCGCTTGAGCGTCTGCCGGAGCTTGCCGTGCGCGGCGGCGCACAGAAGCGGTTTCGGGTGGCAAGCATTGCCGAGGCCGAGAGCGAGCTGGAAACCGCCGCCCGCCACAAGGGCAGGTTTGTCGCGATCGGCGAGCCGGACTATCCTCCGGCGCTGCGCGCGATCGACGGCGCGCCGCCGCTTCTGGCGATGTCCGGCAGCGGCGATGTCGCGACCCGCCCCGCACTCGGCATCGTCGGCGCGCGCAACGCCTCGGTCGCCGGCGCAAAGTTCACCGCCATGATCGCCAGTGCGGCGGCAAGCGCCGGCTACACCGTGGTCTCGGGCCTTGCGCGCGGGATCGACGCCGCCGCCCACCGCGCAAGCCTTGCCCACGGAACGCTGGCCGCGCTTGCCGGCGGCCTCGACCGCCCCTACCCGCCCGAAAACATCGAGCTCTATCGCGCCATCTGCGAGGATGGCGGCGTCGCCATCAGCGAGATGCCCTATGGCTGGGAGCCGCGCGCCCGCGACTTTCCCCGTCGCAACCGGCTGATCGCCGGCTGCTCGCTCGCCGTCGTGGTGATCGAGGCGGCAAACCGCTCCGGCTCGCTGATCACCGCCCGGCTTGCCAATGAATGCGGCCGGCTGGTGCTCGCCGTGCCGGGCTCGCCGCTTGACCCGCGCGCGCAGGGCACCAACGGTCTGATCAAGGAGGGCGCAATGATCGTGTGCAGCCCGGAGGACGTGCTGGAGGCGCTGGCGCCGCTGTCCCAGATGGAACTGCCGATCCGGGGCGGAGCCGACGAGGAGGAGACCGAAGACCTGCCGCCCGCCGCCCCCGATGATGACGATCGCGCCCGCGTCGCCGAGGCGCTGGGCCCGAGCCCGTGCGAGATCGACGACCTGATACGCTTCACCGGCGTGAACCCCGCCGCCGTGCAGCTGATCCTGCTGGAGCTGGATCTCGCCGGCAGGCTTGCGCGACACCCGGGCGGGCGCGTTTCGCTGATCTGAGACAGGCGGCTTTCATAGGGGCAATGATAGCGCTAACAGACCCTGCGGGTCGTTGCCCATCAAAACCGAATTCAGCCCTTGCCAACCGAGGTGGCGAGCACCTGCGTCTGCAGATCCCCAGCCTCGATATAGGCCATGTCGATCAGGTAGCAGAGCATTTCCGCGCCGTCCTTGTTTGAAAGCCGGCGCAACTGGCCCAATATCTGACGGATATAAATTATTTCCTCCTCGGTCAATTTTTGAGAACCTTCGCGTTTGGCTTGAAAGGACGACATACAAACACCTATTTTTCGGCTACGGATCGAATCCGAACCGCACTTTACTCATCCGGCCAAACAATACCGCCAAAGGTCAGGATTGCAATTACAATTAGTATTCTCTTTAGGTTGTATTAGCGTGTAGACATGCAAAAATAGCTCCAAGGGCTTGACCCGGCCGCCATCTCTGTCCATCTCGTGGGCGACCGGCCGGAACAGTAAATGCAGCTTGAAACAGCCCAAAAATGTCTATTCTGCTTGATCTCCCGGCGAAATTGGTAGAAGCGGAGACGACGGTTGCCATCAGGCGAACGCCTCGGTAGCGTTCTCCAACACGCGGGACGCCCCGTCATATCCGCCATCTGCCTGGATGCGCCTCGCGGCCGCCAAGCCGGCGGGCACGGCCGAGCGCGCGAGCGATAATTTGCCGCGAAGATGCGGGCGTCGAACGAAGTCCGACGCAGACCCAGGATACGGATTACATGGACGTTGTTGTTGTAGAGTCGCCCGCAAAGGCCAAGACGATCAACAAATATCTCGGCAAGGACTACAAGGTTCTCGCCTCCTTTGGCCATGTCCGCGACCTGCCCGCCAAGGATGGATCGGTCCTGCCCGACGATGATTTCGCGATGTCGTGGAAGGTCGATACCGCATCGACCAAGCGCGTCAAGGATATCGCCGACGCTGTCAAGGATGCCGACGGCCTGATCCTCGCAACAGACCCGGACAGGGAAGGCGAAGCCATTTCCTGGCACGTTCTCGACCTCCTGAACAAGAAGAAGCTGCTGAAGGACAAGCCCGTCAAGCGCGTCGTCTTCAACGCCATCACCAAGAAGGCCGTGCTCGACGCAATGGCCCACCCGCGCGATATCGACGAAGCGCTGGTGAACGCCTATCTGGCCCGCCGCGCGCTCGATTATCTGGTCGGCTTCAACCTGTCGCCGGTTCTCTGGCGCAAGCTCCCCGGCGCGCGGTCTGCCGGCCGCGTGCAATCCGTGGCGCTGCGGCTCGTCTGCGACCGTGAGAACGAGATCGAACGTTTCGTTCCCGAAGAATACTGGAACATCGTCGCCGATCTGAAGACCGTGCGCGGCGATGCCTTTGAAGCCCGGCTAGTGCAGGCCGATGGCAAGCGCGTCCAGAAGAATTCGGTGAAGAACCAGAAACAGGCTTTCCGCATCCGCGACCTGCTCGAGGGTGCGACCTATTCGGTGGCGAGCGTCGAGGCAAAGCCCGTCCGTCGCAATCCCGGCCCGCCCTTCACAACCTCCACCCTGCAGCAGGCCGCCTCCTCGCGCCTCGGCTTTTCCGCCTCGCGCACCATGCAGGTGGCGCAGCGGCTTTACGAAGGCATCGCGGTCGGCGGCGAGACGGCGGGTCTCATCACCTATATGCGTACCGACGGCGTCTCCATGGCGCCGGAAGCCGTGACGGCGGCGCGCGATGCGATCGGCGACCAGTTCGGCGCCCGCTATTTGCCCGAGAGCGCCCGGCATTATTCGGTGAAGGCGAAGAATGCGCAGGAGGCCCATGAGGCGATCCGGCCCACCGACTTCACCCGTACGCCGCAATCGGTGAAAAAATACCTCGATTCCGACCAGTTCCGACTCTACGACCTTATCTGGAAGCGCGGCATCGCGAGCCAGATGGCGTCGGCCGAAATGGAGCGCACAACCGCCGAGATTACCGCCGCCAAGGGCGGCGAGAGCGCGGGCTTGCGCGCCGTCGGCACCGTCGTGAAATTCGACGGCTTCCTGGCCGCCTATGCCGACAATCGCGAGGAAAAGACGCCGTCCGACGAGGATGAGGACGACGGCCGTCTGCCCGAGATCAATCAGGGCGAAAACGTCGACAAGGACAAGATCCGCGCCACCCAGCATTTCACGGAGCCGCCGCCGCGCTATTCGGAAGCCTCGCTGATCAAGAAGCTGGAAGAGCTCGGCATCGGCCGACCTTCGACCTACGCTTCCACGCTGGCGACGCTGCGCGACCGTGAATATGTCACAATCGAGGGCCGCAAGCTGACGCCCGAGCCCAAGGGCCGGCTGGTGACGGCTTTCCTGGAAAACTTCTTCAACCGCTATGTCGAATATGACTTCACGGCGGAGCTTGAGGAAAAGCTCGACAAGATTTCCGATGGCTCGCTCGAATGGAAGCAGGTGCTACGCGATTTCTGGAAGGATTTTTATGCCCAGGTCGAAGGCACCAAGGAACTGCGCGTCACCAATGTTCTGGACGCGCTGAACGAAGCGCTCGCCCCGCTGGTGTTCCCCAAGCGCGAGGATGGCGGCGATCCGCGCCAGTGCCAGGCCTGCGGCACCGGCCAGCTTTCGCTGAAGCTCGGCAAATACGGCGCTTTCGTCGGCTGCTCGAACTATCCGGACTGCAACTTCACCCGCCAGCTTTCCGGCGATGCCGAGGCCGCCAATGGCGGTATCAACCCGAACGAGCCCAACGAGCTTGGTGCCGATCCGGAAACAGGCGAGATCGTCACGCTGCGTTCCGGCCGGTTCGGCCCCTATGTCCAGCGCGGCGACGGCAAGGAGGCCAAGCGCTCCTCGCTGCCCAAGGGCTGGAAGCCCGAAGATATCGACCTTGAAAAGGCGCTCCGGCTGCTTGCGCTGCCGCGCGATGTCGGACCGCATCCCGAAGACGGCAAGATGATCACCGCCGGGCTTGGCCGTTACGGACCTTTCGTGCTGCATGACGGCACCTATGCCAATCTCGAAAGCATCGACGAGGTGTTCGAGGTCGGCGTCAACCGCGCCGTTTCGGCGATTGCCGACAAGCGCGCCAATGGCGGACGCAGGCGTTCGGCCCCGGCGGCGCTGAAATCGCTGGGCGACCATCCCGATGGCGGCGAAGTGACCGTCAATGAAGGACGCTACGGGCCTTATGTCAAATGGGGCAAGATCAACGCGACCATCCCCAAGGGCAAGGACCCGCAGTCGATCACCATGGAAGAGGCGATCCCGCTTCTGGCAGCGCGCGCGGAAAAAGCAGGTATAAAGAAGCCCGCCAAGAAGTCCGCGGCGAAGAAGACGACCGCGAAATCCAAGACGGCGACAAAGAAAACGGCCAGTTCGAAGAAGAAGACGGCCGAGGCTGAAAAGAGCGACAGTTGAGCGCAAAACCAACCGCCTCCCGGTCCCGCAAGCCGGATGAGATCATTCACGGCGAAGTGCCGCCGCGCGATGTTCTGTTGAAGTTCATCGCCGACAATCCCGACCGCGCCTCCAAGCGCGAGATCGCCAAGGCGTTCGGGATCAAGGGCGACGATCGCGTCGTGCTGAAGGCGATGTTGCGCGAGCTTGAGGACGAGGGCCTCTTGCAGAAGAAACGCAAGAGCCTGATGCGGCCGGGCGCCCTACCCCCCGTCACCGTGCTCGACATCACCACCCGCGACAAGGATGGCGAACTGATCGGCCGTCCGGCCGAATGGCCGGTCGAGGAAGGCGCAGCGCCCGCCGTGCTCATCCGCCAGCAGGGCGGCGGCAAGAACGGCAAGCGCAAACCGGCAAGCGCCGGCATCGGCGACCGCGTGCTCGCCAAGATCTTCCCGTCCAAATCCGATACCGGGCCGGCCTATACCGCCCGTGTCATCAAGGTGATCGACAAGCGCCGCACCGCCGCTCTGGGCGTGGTCCGCATGCTCGATGACGGCTCGGCGCGGCTGATGCCGATCGACCGGCGCGACGACGAGGTCGAGATTGCCGACCTTGCCGGCGCGAAGGATGGCGATCTCGTGGAAGTCGATGTCCAGCGTTCTGGCCGTTTTGGTCTTGCGCGCGGCTCGGTGCTATCCGTGGTCGGTTCGCTCGCCTCGGAAAAGGCGGTCTCGATGATCGCGATCCATGCCCATGGCATCCCGCACATCTTCCCGAAAGAGGTGCTCGACGCGGCCGATGCGGCGAAGCCCGCCACCATGTCGCATCGCGAGGACTGGCGCGATGTGCCGCTTGTCACCATCGACCCGGCCGACGCCAAGGATCATGATGACGCCGTCTATGCCGAGCCCGACACACGGCCGGAAAACGAGGGCGGCGTCATCGTCACCGTCGCGATTGCCGATGTCTCATACTACGTCCGCCCGAAATCCGCGCTCGACCGCGAGGCGCTGAAGCGCGGCAACTCGGTCTATTTCCCGGATCGCGTCGTGCCGATGCTGCCCGAGCGGATATCCAACGATCTCTGCTCGCTGCGAGAGGGCGAGGACCGGCCGGCGCTTGCCGTGCGCATGGTGTTCTCGAAGGAAGGCCGCAAAGCCTCCCACACCGTCCACCGCATCATGATGAAGAGTGCCGCCAAACTCTCCTACCAGCAGGCTCAGACCGCGATCGACGGCACCACCGACGACAAGACCGGCCCGTTGCTCGAGCCGGTGCTGAAGCCGCTCTGGGCCGCCTACAGGACGATGACGATCGGCCGCGACCGTCGCCAGCCGCTCGAACTCGACATGCCGGAGCGCCGCATCCTGCTGAAGGATGACGGCACGGTTGACAGGGTGGTCGTGCCGCCCCGCCTCGATGCCCACAAGCTGGTCGAGGAGATGATGATCCAGGCGAATGTCGCTGCGGCCGAGACACTTGAGCAGAAGCGCCAGGCGCTGATCTACCGCACCCACGACGCGCCGTCGCTCGCCAAGCAGGAGACGCTGCGCGAATTTCTGGCAACGCTTTCCATTCCACTGGCAAAGGGCGGCAATCTGCGCGCCAATTCGTTCAACGGCATCCTGTCGAAAGCCGAGGACAGCCCGCACAAGGACATCGTCAACCAGATGGTGCTGCGCTCGCAGAGCCAGGCGGTTTATTCGCCGGAAAATATCGGGCATTTCGGGCTGAACCTGATGAAATACGCCCACTTCACCTCGCCGATCCGCCGCTATGCCGACCTGATCGTCCATCGCGCGCTGGTCGCCTCGCTGCATCTCGGCGAAGGCGGGCTGACGGCCGAGGAAGAGGCACAGCTCGACGATATCGCCGCCGAGATCTCGACGTTCGAGCGCCGCGCCATGGCCGCCGAACGCGAGACCGTCGACCGGCTGATCGCGCATCATCTGGCGGGCCGCATCGGCGAGAGTTTCGATGGCCGGGTTGCGGGCGTCACCCGATCCGGCCTGTTCATTGCGCTTCCGGACTATGGCGCCGATGGCTTCGTTCCGGTCTCCACGCTCGGCGCCGATTATTTCGTCCATGACGAGGTGCGCCAGGCGCTGGTCGGCGAAAAGTCCGGCCTCGGCTACCAGCTCGGCGACGATGTCGAGGTCCAGCTCGTCGAGGCCATCCCGCTTGCCGGCGCGCTGCGCTTCGAGATGCTGAGCGCGGGCAAGAAGCTGCCGGCGGCGACCCGCTCGTTCCACAAGTCGAAGCGCGGTCGTCCTATGCGCGGCGGCAGACCGCGCGGACGGCGGTAGCGCATAGCGGCACGACGCTTGCCTTTTGCAACCGTGTCGGATATAGGCACTGCGTTCGCGCAGACACCCTTGGAGGCAGCGCGAATGAGGGCCGGCAACGGCGCTCCGCTTTGCGGCTTTCAGATATCGCCGCAAAACGCTCCGCACACAACCGAAAGGAATTGCTATGAGCCGCACCACTTCTGTGCTCACAGCCGAAGCGCGCGAACGGGTTGGTAAGGGGTCCGCCCGCGAACTGCGTCGCAATGGCATGGTCCCCGCCGTGATCTACGGCGACAAACAGCCCCCGGTTTCCATCGCGATCTCGCGCAACGAGATCACGAAGCTGATCTTCGGCGGTGGTTTCATGACGACCACGTTCAACGTCGAAGTCGGCAAGGACAAGTACATGGTCCTGCCGAAGGACTATCAGCTCGATCCCGTCCGCGATTTCGTCATGCATGTCGATTTCCTGCGTATTTCGGAAAAGAGCATCGTGACCGTCGCCGTTCCGGTTCACTTCATCAACGATGAAACCTGCCCCGGCATCAAGAAGGGCGGCGTTCTCAACATCGTGCGTCACGAAGTCGAGTTCCACTGCCCGGCGAACGCGATCCCCGACAGCATCACGGTCGATCTCGGTTCGGCCCAGCTCGGCGACAGCATCCACATTTCGTCGGTCGACCTGCCGAAGAATGTGACGCCGGTCATCACCGACCGCGACTTCACCATCGCCACCATCGCGGCGCCCGCGGGTCTCAAGTCCGACGAAGAGGAAGCGCCCGAGGCCGATGAGGTTGAAGCGACCGCGCAGTCTGGCGACGATAATTCCGACGAGAATTGATTTCGTCAAAGACAGGCAGACAGGGACCGCGGGCGCAAGCTCGCGGTCTTTTATTGTAAGCGCTGACTAAAATACGCTTGCCAATCATCTTGCCGAAGCGTTTAATATCAGGGTTTTAAGTCTGTCGACTGCGCCTTGTTCCCGCCGGGAAAACGCGTTCGAGGCCTTTGGATATCGGCACATTTCCCCCTTGGGATCAGCAATCAATGCGTCAGGCAGGAGCGCGCTCGGTGGTACGCCGTAAGTTGAGCAGAGCAAATATGGTAGCGCTTTCATGCGGAATAGCGCTTTCATGCACGATGTTGCTGACCGCGCTTCTCGGACTTTGGGTGGCGGAAAAAAGGAGGATTGAGGCCAAGGATCATATTGCGGAAATTGCAAGTTCCGTGGCGCCGGCGATCGGGCTCGCAGATATCAACTCCATTGGAAAAATCGCGACTGCGATCGTCGACACGCCCGTTATACGGAAACTCGAACTTACCAATCAGACTGGTCTGCTTGAGCTGGTCGTCAGAGATAAGGATCTTTCGACACAGCAGGAGCGGGGCCTGCTCGCTTATACCCAGCAGATTGCTTTCGCGCGCCAGGTGGGCGGCGCAGGGCAGCTGTCATTCTATTTTTCCGACCCCACATTCTGGAGCACCTGGCTATTGCGCGGCATGTGCGCCTTCGCCGCAGTGGTGCTGGGTCTTCTGATCTGGCGGGCGCCGCCGGCCCTTGCGGATAGCGCCTTCAAGCGCGAACTGATCGAAGGCAGGCTGCGCCGCCGCCGGGCGAAACTGAACAGGTTCTCGCGCAGCTTCGCCCTTTCGGAACGCAAAGCGCTGCCGGCCACCACCGCTTTCGGCGAACTGTTCGAAAGCGAGAGCGAGATGGTCGTTCTGATTTCGGTCACCGGTCAGATCGTAGACGCCAGCCATGGCTGGCTGACAGCGGGCGGATACCGCCGCGAAAAGGTCGTGAACGTTCACATGACCGAGTTCATCGCCGATCCCGACCGCCGCATGGTGGCTGACCGGCTGGAGCGGATGCGATCTTCGGGACTGTCGCAGGCGGGCACGCTGAAATATCTGCGCGCCGATGGCAGCAGCATCGATATCTGGTTTTCCGCCGTTCCCGTCTCCACGCCCGATGGCGATAATTTCATACTCGCCGTCATCCGGGAGCTCCCCGAGATATCGGGCAGCGCGGAAGCGCACGCGCCGCTTCTCACCGATCCTCTGACCGGGCTCTTGAACAGAATGGGGTTCGAGCGGGCTCTGGATCGCCTGCTGGCAAACCCCGACCGGGACGTGATCTGTGTTCTGGTCGATTTCGACCGCTTCAAGACCATTGTCGACCACCACGGCTTCCGCACCGGAGAAGAGGTCTTGCGCGGTTTCATCAAGCGGCTGACCCCGGCGCTGGATGAAATGACCGCCGCCGCGCGCCTTGGGGGCGATGAGTTCGCCTTCGTGCTCGCCGGTCCCGATGCGAAGGCGCGGGCCGAGGCGCTCGCCAGCGCCATCCAGGATGCAATCTATCTGCCCTTCATCGTGAAGACGGCTTCGATCACGACCAATGTCAGCATCGGCATCGCCTGCGCGCCGGACCACGCCACCGATGGCACGGATCTGCTGCGGCTTGCCACGATCGCGGTTTCGGTTCAGAAAAATGCCGGCCGCCACGGAACGCTGTGGTTCGAGCCGGAGATGTTCGCCAACACCAGAAGACGCGCGGAAACCGAGACGCATCTGCAAAGGGGCATCGAGGAGAACCTGTTCGAACCGCACTTCCAGCCCGTCATCAGCTTCGCGAGCGGCGCAACGATCGGCTTCGAAGCGCTGATCAGGATCAACCACCCCGAAAAAGGCGTGATCATGCCCGGCGAATTCATCGCGATCGCCGAGGAAACGGAGCAGATCGTACCGGCGGGACGCCAGTTCTTTGCAAAAACGCTTGCGGGTTTCCGGCAAATGGGCAGAGAACTGCGCAATGACGCGCTCTATCTCGCCGTGAACCTCTCACCGGTGCAGCTGACCCCCGACATGATCGATTTCATGGCCGAGAAACTCGACGCCTTCGGCATCGATCCGGCGCGCCTGACCGTCGAGATCACCGAGGCGGTGTTTCTGGAAGACAGCGACCGGATCCGCGCCAGCCTGCACAAACTGCGGCTGATGGGCTGCCGGCTGGCGCTTGATGATTTCGGCACCGGCTATTCGTCGCTCTCCTATCTCTCGCGCCTGCAGGTGGATGTGATCAAGATCGACCAGTCGTTTACCCGCAACCTCACCGACCCCGACGCCGCCGTCGCCAGCCGGTCGCGCCGCCTGATCGAGGGGATCGCCGCCATCTCGCTCAATATGGGCTGTCAGATGGTGGCGGAAGGCGTCGAGAACGCGGAACAGGCGCGCCAGGTCCACGCCATCGGCGCCCAATATGGCCAGGGATACCTTTATTCCCGGCCGCTCTCGCTTTCCGATACCATCGCCCGGCTTTCCGGCGGTTGACACCGGCCACGAAAACCGGTTGTTGAGAACCGGTTTTCACGACAGGACAGTTCCATGCTTATCATCGCGGGCCTCGGCAATCCGGGCGGCCAATATGAAGGCAATCGCCACAATATCGGCTTCATGGCCGCCGACGCGATCGCGGAAAAGAACGGCTTCTCGCCCTGGTCGAAGAAGTTCAAGGGGCTGATCGCCGAAGGCAGCCTTGCCGGCGAGAAGGTGCTGATCATCAAGCCCCAGACCTTCATGAACCTTTCCGGCGAAAGCGTCGGCGAGGCGATGCGCTTCTACAAGCTGACGCCGGCTGATCTGATCGTGATCTACGACGAACTGGACCTGATGCCGGGCAAGGCGCGGATCAAGACCGGCGGCGGCTCCGGCGGCCATAACGGCATCAAGTCGATCGACGCGCATTGCGGCAATGACTACCGGCGGCTGCGTCTGGGCATTGGCCACCCCGGCAGCAAGGAGCGTGTCCACAGCCATGTGCTGGGCGATTTCGCCAAGGCGGATTCCGAATGGCTAGAACCGCTGCTTTCAGCACTCGCCGACAATGCCGACCTTCTGGTGCGCGGCGAGGATTCGACGCTGATGAACAAGCTTGCGCTTTCGGCGGGTACTGCGCCGGCGAAGCCGGAACCAAAGGCCGCGCCCGCCCGCAAGGGCCAGTCTCACATCCACAAGGCCCGCCAGCGCGGCCAGCAGGCCGTGCCCGAACGCGGCCCGATGGCCGATATGCTGAAAAAAATGTTCGGCCCGAAGAAGGACTAAACCGCCCTACTCTTCCGGCTCCGTTTTGAACATCAGCGGAAAGCCGATCTCCTTGGCCAGATCGATCGCCTCCTTCGCCTTGGTCTCGGCGATGTCGCGGGTGTAGACGGCGACGACGCAACTGCCCTTCTGGTGAGCGGTGATCATGACCTTGTAGCCCTGATCCTCGCTCATGCGGAAAACCGCCTTCAACACCACCAGCACGAATTCGCGCGGCGTGTAGTCGTCATTGACGAGAATGACCTTGTAGAGCCGCGGCTTCTCAACCTTCGGGACGGTTTTGGTCTTGCGTTTGGTATCGGCGCCCGTATCGCTCACGCGCTTGCTCTCTGATTTCGTGTCTGATGAGGATTGTGTGTCGGCGCCAGCCAGTCATTACGGCGCCCGACGATGCGCCCATTTTGCGCTTTCAGCGGGATTTTCGCAAGGGCCGGGGCGAGAAAAGCCCGGTTTCGTCGATCGAGCCTTGACCTTGGCGGCCTAGATCGCCCATAGCCACAGGCCAGAAGCGAATTCACGAAACAGGATATTTCCATGGGTTTCAAATGCGGAATTGTCGGCCTGCCCAATGTCGGCAAATCGACCCTTTTCAACGCGCTGACGAAGACCGCCGCGGCGCAGGCCGCCAATTATCCGTTCTGCACCATCGAGCCCAATACCGGCGAAGTCGCCGTCCCCGATGAGCGCATGGCGGCGCTGGCGAAGATCGCCGGCTCGAAGGAAATCATCCCGACCCGCATCTCCTTCGTGGACATCGCCGGCCTCGTGCGCGGCGCCTCCAAGGGCGAAGGCCTCGGCAACCAGTTCCTCGCCAATATCCGCGAGGTCGACGCCGTGGTCCACGTGTTGCGCTGCTTCGAGGATGACGACATCACCCATGTCGAAGGCAGGATCAACCCGGTCGCCGATGCCGAGACCATCGAGACCGAACTGATGCTCGCCGACCTCGAAAGCCTCGAACGGCGCGCCGACCAGACCCGCAAGCGCGCCACCGGCAAGGACAAGGAGGCCCTGGCCGTGCTTCCGGTGATGGAGGCCTCGCTGAAGCTTTTGCAGGATGGCAAGCCCGTGCGCGGGCTGCTTGCCACCCTCGACCCTGAAGAGCTGAAGATCCTGAAGGCGCTCAACCTCTTGACCTCCAAGCCCGTGCTCTACGTCTGCAATGTCGCCGAGGGCGATGCGGCGAACGGCAATGAGCACACCAAGGCCGTCGCCGAAATGGCGGCCGGCCAGGCGGCGGAAACCGTAATCATCTCGGCGGCGATCGAGGCCGAGGTGGCCCAGCTCGATGCGGAGGAAGCCGAGATGTTCCTCTCCGAAATGGGTCTTGAGGAGCCCGGGCTCGACCGACTGATCCGCGCCGGCTACAAGCTGCTCGACCTGATTACCTATTTCACCGTCGGCCCCAAGGAAACCCGCGCCTGGACCATCCGCCGCGGCACCAAGGCCCCGGCGGCCGCCGGCGTGATCCACACCGATTTCGAACGCGGCTTCATCCGCGCCCACACGATCGCCTATGAGGACTACATCGCCTTCAACGGCGAAACCGGCGCCAAGGAAGCCGGCAAGGCCCGTGACGAAGGCAAGGAATACATCGTCGCCGATGGTGACGTGATCCACTTCCGGTTCAATACCTGAGGCCCCACGCCTCGCAGGCCCGCTTGAAGTCACCCCTCCCCTGCGCCACATTGCTGTCATCCAGTCAGCATCAGGGGACGGGCATGAGCGTTTATGATTTCACGGCCAAGAGCATAACCGGCGAGGACGTGAGCCTTGCCGATTTCAGGGGCCATGTGCTGCTGGTCGTCAACACCGCCAGCAAATGCGGCTTCACGCCGCAATATGAGGGGCTGGAGATGCTGCACAGGAAGTATAGGGATCAAGCCTTCGCCGTTCTCGGCTTTCCCTGCAACCAGTTCGGCGGACAGGAACCAGGCGCGGAGGGCGAGATCGCGGAGTTCTGCAAGACCCAGTTCGACATCGATTTTCCGATGTTCGGCAAGGTCGACGTCAATGGCGACGATGCCCATCCGCTGTTCAAATATCTGAAGAAGGAGCGGCCGGGCTTCCTCGGCTCCGGCATGATCAAATGGAATTTCACCAAATTCCTGATCGGCCGCGATGGCGAGCCGATCAAGCGCTATGCCCCGACCGAAAAGCCCGAGGATATTCAGGACGATATCAACGACGCTTTGGCGAAGGCAGCCTGAGCGCTCTACTGACCGACCGATCGCCTTCCACCGACCGTCATCCTCGGGCTTGTCCCGAGGATCTAATCCCGCATCGACACGAGCGGTGTTCGCGGGCAACAAGACACTGATCACCACTCGCTCTCTGCCTCAAGCGCCAGTCGTTTTGAAAGGTGCTTAGACCCTCGGGACAAGCCCGAGGGTGACGGAGAACGTGGGGAGAAGCAGTCAGACCGATCTGTTTGGTTTTATGCGTCGGGCCGAACCGGCGGTGACGCCAGCCCCGCCAAGCGTTCCTCAAAAAGCAAGCGCAACCGGCCTCAGTGGCCCTCATACTCCACGAGCGAGCGCACCTCGACGTCCATCGCTTCGAGCTTCTTGCGGCCCGGCAGGTCTTTCAGGTCGATGATGAAGCAGGCCGAGACGATCTCGGCGCCCATCTGGCGCAGCAGCTTGACCGCGCCTTCGGCGGTGCCGCCGGTGGCGATCAGGTCGTCGCACAGAATCACCTTCTCGCCGGGCTTGATGGCGTCGACATGCATCTCCATCGTGTCCTCGCCATATTCGAGCTGATAGGCCATGGAGACGGTCTTGTCGGGCAGCTTGCCCTTCTTGCGGATCGGCACGAAACCGGCGGAAAGCTGGTGCGCCAGCGCGCCGCCGAGAATGAAGCCGCGCGCCTCGATGCCGGCGATCTTGTCGATCTTCATCCCGACATAGGGCTGCACCAGTTCATCCACGGCACGGCGAAAGGCGCGGGCATCGCCCAGCAACGTCGTGATATCGCGGAAGATGATGCCGGGCTTGGGATAGTCCGGGATCGAACGGATGGCGGCGGCCAGTTCGGGATTCGATTTCATTTTCAGGGGTCCTTTCGTCGTGCCAGACCGAACACGTTAAAAAGGCGGCTGCCGCCGCCTTTTCCTGCTTATGCAAACCATCAAGAAATCAATGGGGCTTGCGCGCGTAGATCGATTTCTTCGTCAGGTAGACCAGAACCGTCAGGATCACAAGGAAGACCATGACCGTAAGGCCGGTCTGCTTGCGCGCCTCGAGCTTCGGCTCCGCCGTCCACATCAGGAATGCCGATATATCCTTGGCGTACTGATCGAGCGTTTCCGGCGCGCCGTCATCATAGGTGACAATCCCGTCGGAAAGCGGCGGGGCCATCGCAAGCGCCGCGGCATTGGCGAAGTACGGATTGTAATGGCCGCCCGCCGGAATCTCGACGCCTTCAGGCGGTTCCTCGTAGCCGGTCAGCAGCGAGTAGATATAATCCGGTCCGCCTTCCTGATACTGCGTGAACATGTCGAACACGAAAGTGGGGAAGCCGCGGGTAATGCCGCGCGCCTTCGCCATCAGCGAAAGGTCGGGCGGGGCAGCACCATTGTTGGAGGCGGCGGCCTGTTCGGCATTTTCAAACGGCGCCGGGAAATAATCCGACGGGATGCCCGGCCGCATATACATGTTGCCGTCATTGTCCGGACCGGCCTCGATCTCGTATTCGGCGGCAAAGGTCTTCACCTGATCTTCCGAATAGCCGAGATCGGTCAGCGTGCGGAAGGCCACGAGGTCCAGCGAGTGGCAAGCCGAACAGACTTCCTTGTAGACCTTCAGCCCACGCTGAAGCTGGGCGCGGTCATAATTGCCAAGCGGGCCGGAGAAGCTCCACTCCATGTTGTGCGGATGCTTCAGCGGATAGTGCGGCGTGCCGCCTTCGTGTCCCTCTTCCTCGGCCGCCATGGCGCCAGTCAGACAGACGGGCGACATCAGCGCGACGAGCAGGATGCGGGTAACAAGTTTCTTCATGATATTTCCCCCGCCCTTCACACGCCGGAACCGGCTGGCTTTTTCCGGGCGGCTTCCTTTTCAAGCACCGCCTCGGTGATGGAATTCGGTATCCTTGTCGGCTTCTCGATAAGACCCAGAACCGGCATGATGACGAGGAAGAACCCGAAATAGTAGAGCGTGCCAAGCTGCGACAGCACCACGAAAATGCCTTCGGCAGCCTGCGAGCCGAGCCAGCCGAGCATGATCGCATTGGCGACGAACACCCAGAAGAACAGCTTGTACCAGGGGCGGTAGGCGGCCGAACGCACCTTGGACGTATCCAGCCAGGGCAGGAAGAACAGGATCAGGATCGAGCCGAACATCACCAGCACGCCGCCGAGCTTGGAGTCGATCGGGCCGATATTGAAGGTGATCGCGCGCAGCATCGCGTAGAACGGCAGGTAATACCATTCCGGAACGATATGCGACGGAGTCTTCATCGAATCGGCCGGAATGTAGTTGTCCGGATGACCGAGGAAGTTCGGCATATAGAAGATGAACCAGGCATAGACGATCAGGAACACGGTCACGCCGAGCGCATCCTTGACCGTCGCATAGGGCGTGAAGGCGACGGTGTCGCTCTTCTGCTTGACCTCGATCCCGGTCGGGTTGGTCTGCCCGGTCACGTGCAGCGCCCAGATATGCAGGATAACGACACCCGCGATCATGAACGGCAGCAGGTAATGCAGCGCGAAGAAGCGCTGCAGCGTCGGCTCGCCAACGGCGAAGCCGCCGAGGAGGAGCTGCTGCACCCAGTCGCCGATCAGCGGGAAGGCGGTGAAGAAGCCGGTGATGACGGTGGCGCCCCAGAACGACATCTGCCCCCAGGGCAGAACATAGCCCATGAAGCCTGTTGCCATCATCAAAAGATAGATCACCACGCCGAGCATCCAGAGGATTTCACGCGGCGCCTTGTAGGAGCCGTAGTAAAGCCCGCGCGCAATGTGCAGGTAGACGGCGATGAAGAAGAACGACGCGCCATTGGCGTGCATGTAGCGCAGCAGCCAGCCATAATTGACGTCGCGCATGATCTTCTCGACCGAGAGGAAGGCGGCGCCG
This sequence comes from Martelella sp. AMO21009, assembly GCF_053484295.1. Taxonomy (NCBI): domain Bacteria; kingdom Pseudomonadati; phylum Pseudomonadota; class Alphaproteobacteria; order Hyphomicrobiales; family Aurantimonadaceae; genus Martelella; species Martelella sp. AMO21009. Next base: position 3,042 of record NZ_JBAKFR010000042.1, on the reverse strand, counting down.
GTGGAGGCGGTATAATGCATGGCCAGCACGACGCCGGTGGCGATCTGCACGATCAGCATCACCGACAGCATGGCGCCGAATGTGTAGGCGTAGTTCAGATTACGCGGTACCGGATAGGAAACGAAGCTGTCGTAAAGCATGCGGGGCAGCGGCAGACGCGAATCCACCCATTTCGACACGCCGTTCGACGGCACATAGCTTGAGTGTCCACTCATGAAACAGTCTCTCCCCCTCAACCGATCCTGATCACGGTATCGGCCGTAAATTCGTAAAGCGGAATGGCGAGGTTCTGCGGCGCAGGCCCCTTACGGATACGGCCCGCCGTATCGTAATGAGAGCCATGACAGGGACAGAACCACCCGCCGAAATCACCGGCCTGACCGAGCGGTATGCAGCCGAGATGGGTGCAGGAACCGATCATCACGATCCAGTTTTCCTTGGCTTCGCCGGCCGAGCGATCGAGGTCGGTCGCGGGCGAGCCTGAGGGCAGGTTCTCGTTGCGCGCTTCCGGATCCTTCAGGTCGGAAAGCGGGACGGCCTTGGCCTCCTCGATTTCCTGCTCCGTGCGATTGCGGATGAAAACCGGCTTGCCACGCCACTTAACCGTCAGCGACATGCCGGGTTCGAGGCTCGAAACATCCACTTCCACGGTCGATAGCGCAAGGGTCGACGCGTCGGGTCGCATCTGGTCGATAAACGGCCAGGCGACCGCCGCGGCCCCGACGGCTGCGGCCATTCCGGTAGTCAGATAAAGAAAATCGCGCCGGGTCGGTTCGCCGGAATGATCCGTCGAAACAATCTCGTCTTGCACCGCTGTCCCTCCATAGCTGATGCCGCTGCCACCGAGGACCGTCCTTCCTCCGCATGTCTACCAGCGAAGGCGCGTGGCAGCGTCCATTTGATCCGCCAAGTTTTATGCATGTTCACCAACGATGTCCAGTGTTTGACAGATTTCAATCACAAGCAAAAGGACAAGCCGTCGCGAGGGCCTGAAATGCGAACGGCGGAGAGGGGTTATACGCGTCCCGGCGCGTCACTCTTCCGCTTCGAACGAGGGCAGAAAGCCGCCGGACTGCCGGTCCCATAGCGAGGCGTAAAGCCCTTTCCTCTCGATCAGTTCGCCATGCGTGCCCTGTTCCACGATCCGCCCCTTGTCCATCACGATCAGCCGGTCCAGCGCCGCGATCGTCGACAGCCGGTGGGCGATCGCCAGCACGGTCTTGCCCTCCATCAGCTTCATCAGGTTGGACTGGATCGCCGCCTCCACCTCCGAATCAAGCGCGGATGTGGCCTCGTCGAGCACCAGGATCGGCGCATTCTTCAGCATCACGCGCGAAATCGCGATCCGCTGGCGCTGGCCGCCGGAAAGCTTGACCCCGCGCTCGCCGACATGGGCGTCGAGCCCCTTGCGGCCGCGCAGGTCGGAAAGGTCGGCGATGAAACTGTCAGCCTCGGCCCGCTCCGCCGCCTCCCACAGCCTGTCGTCATCGGCTTCCTGAGAGCCAAAGCGGATATTGTCGCGGATGGCGCGGTGCAACAGGCCGGTGTCCTGCGTCACCATGCCGATATGGGCGCGCAGGCTTTCCTGCGTGACATCGGCGATGTTCTGGCCATCGATAAGGATGCGGCCGCCATCGACATCGTAAAACCGCAGCAACAGGTTCACCAGCGTCGACTTTCCGGCGCCGGAGCGCCCGACAATGCCGACCTTCTCCCCTGCCCCGATCGCGAGCGAAAGGTTGCGGATCACCGGGCCCGCTCCGTCATAGCCGAAGGCCACGTTCTCGAAGCGGATTTCGGGATGGCTGACGGTCAGCGCTTTCGCATCCGGCTTGTCCGTCAACCCGATCGGCTGAGCGATCATCTCGGCCGAATTCTGGACCGTCCCGATGGCGCGCATGATGCCGTTCAACTGCATCATCAGCCGTCCGAGCAGCATGGAGAGCCTGAGCGCGAGACCGAGCGTGAAGGCCACCGCGCCGGAGGAAATGTCGCTGGTGAACCAGAGCTGCACGGAAAGAGCCGCGATCGCGGTGATCATCACGCCGGATAGCAGGTTGAGCGCGGCCCGCACCCCGGTGATCAGCCGGGTGAGTTTCTGGATCTGCGCGATCAGCCGCAGAAAGCCCTGCCGGATATAGGTATCATTGCCCTCATCGCTGCCGAACAGTTTCAGCGTCAGGATATTGGAAAACGAATCGACCAGCCGGCCCGACATCATCGAGTTGACCTCGGCCAGTTCCTTCGCGTTGTGACGGATGCGCGGCACGAAATAGCGGGCAAGCACTGCAAAGATCGCGATCCAGAGCGCGATCAGCGCCGCAAGCCGCCAGTCGAGCGAGGCCACCAGCGCCATGGTCGAGATCGTGTAGATCGCCATGAACCAGACCACCTGCAGGAGCGACGACATCAGATCGCCGATCGACTGGCCGGCGGCCGAGACCTTGGTGACGATCCGGCCGGCGAAATCGTTCTGGAAGAAGGTCAGCGACTGGCGCGCGACATAGCGATAGGACTGCCAGCGCACCATGTTCTGGAAGCCCGGCGTGATCGTCTGCTCCTCCACCAGCATGGAGGCCGACAGTAACGTCACGCGCACCACGACCATGGTAAACGCCATGCCGATCAGCGCCCAGCCATGGGTCGCCATCAGACCCGACCAGCCGGCCTCGCGCGAGGTTTCGTCGAGAATGTTGATCAGCACGCCCATGAACCAGAACGAGGCCGTCTCCATCAGCGCGGTCCCGCCGCCAAGCACCAGCATGGCGAAGAACGGCCATTTCGCCTGCCGGAGATAGAACCAGATGAAGCCGAGCAGCGTGCCCGGCGGCTGTTCCACCGGCCGGTCGGCAAGCGGATCGATCCAGTTTTCGAAGATGCGGGCGATGCGACGGAAGATCATGATGCAGCCATACACGGATTCGGGGCAGCGCGGAAACGTGCGTTTTCGGCTGGCGGACAGCCGGCACGGCCGTCTCCTTCTCTCCGGGTCATCAACTCTGTTGGATGATTTTCTCTCTGAACCTTGCATTGAGGGTCACG
>NZ_JBAKFR010000041.1:0-41164 GCF_053484295.1 Martelella sp. AMO21009 | reverse complement strand
AACGCGCCTAAGAGATGCGATGGCGCCGACAGTCCCGAGGCGCTTGAGGCGATGCTTGTAGATGACCTTCCGCTTCACTTGAAGGAGAAGCTTTCGGTTGTCGTGCTGGACATATCGCGGCCACAGTCGATGATCGAGGCCACCAACAAGCGGCGTCGGAAGGCTTGAACCTGAATTGCGGGCAATTCGAGAATAGCCGATCTTCTCAGACCAGTGCCACCAGCAATTCCCGCAAAACAGATGCCAGCCCCGGTGCGCCCATTAGGGGAACCACACGTTTTGCTGCCAGTTTGGAAACCGCCCGATCGAAGACTGCCAAGTTGACATGCCCATTGAGCCGTGAGGGATAGATAATCCCATCCGGCGAAGATTTGTGCTCATAGAACGCCAACGACCAGGCGCGAGCAAGGCTCTGGCGCGAGGCTTTCGCGACGTCGGAGGGCACGCCCATACGTACGGCATGATCGTCACGCAGGTCGACGAGATGAAGCTCTTCTGTCGTCTCGATCTCGGCAAACCGGCGGGCGTGAATCTCAATTTCCTCAATCGGGAGGTCGCCGACTTGTCCATCCCGGCGATCGCGAAGGAGAGCTTCCAGAAAGCAAACCTTCAAGGATCCACCGAGATAGAGGACGCCGAACCGGTTTGCAGCGATCCGGCGTCTCGGGTCGCTGAACCGGCTCGGGCTTTTTCCGAATCCGAGCGGATCCGGATAGGCATTCAGATAGATGCGCCCGAACCGCTTTCCGGCAGGAACAGTTTCAATATCGAGCTTTGCGTTCTCGAAGCCGGCGGGCGGCGCAGTTGCTGGCATTACCTGAAGTCACCGTGAGCAATACCCTTGGCAGCTTCGATAACCTCATCAGGCTTCTTACTCCGCAACGCATCGAGTCCGGTTAGCCCGTTAAGACCGCCTTGCGGTGTTACCAGAAACCTATAGACAGCCCAGGCACTGCCACCGAGGATTTGCTGGAGTTCGGGCAGCGCTTCGAACGGACGGCCCTCATCATCAAGTTGCCAGGCAGGGAAGCGGAAGCCCCTCTTGGCCCCATCGATGCCTAGAAGCTGGCCGTTTTGACGCCGTGAGTTGACTGTCACTCTGGACACACCCAACAGATCCGCAAACGCCTCTGCGGTGAGCATATCGTCTGCGGCAACGATTTCGGAGACACGCTTTTTCCCGCGAGCTCGGGCTTCCCTCAAAGCTGCCTTGAGGTCCGCATCCGGCTCCTCGACCTGTTCGACGGGAAACCCATCCGCGGCCGCGCCTGGTTGCTCCTCGACAACTGTGATGGTTTGCGCTCCGGCTTCTGGATCGACATCGACCCGAAAGCTGACCCGGTGCCCAACCTTCTTGCTGCGACGGACTGCCTCGCCGTATTGCTCGATAAGCGCTTTCTTGAACGCCGCAATTCCAGCGAGCTTTGTAGAAAACGTAATGTTGGGTGACCCGCCGTGGCTGGACTTTCGACCGCGCTTCTCAATAGCTTTAGCGGTAGACATGATCTTGGTGCTCCTTCACCGCCAATATGGGCTATTTTCGTTAGTTCGTCAAGTTCGTAAATCTCGTAAAGTTTTGTGAGGCGATTGACCTTCAGCACGACTGGATTTGCCCTGACAGGGTTCCCCTGCTGGCATCCCTGCAATCGCTCGCCTATCTTTGCTGGATGAGGACGAGAACATATGAGATCGACAGGTTCGAAAAGCGGCGCATCGCGTTACCCGGCGTCTGCATCTATTGCGGCTCGGCATTCTCTCACATTGATCTCACTGACGAGCATATCATTCCGTTCGCACACGGCCACAACACGCTGATCTTCGAGAAAGCGTCGTGCAAGCCCTGCGCGGCAATTATTCAACGCTATGAGCAGGAGGTGCTGAAGAAGCAGCTCGGCGACTTCCGGCTGCAAGTTGATGCTCCAAGCCGGACACGAAGAAGAGACCGGCCAAAGCACGTGGAAATTCCATTCGTCGCAGTCGATGGCAGCGGCAAAATTACCCGAGATCTGGGTTCACGCGCCTTTCCATTGGAGGAGGCACCATTGGCGCTCAATCTATGGCAAAATTCCTCGAACCGGCACGTGGCGGAGCGCTCGCAAGAAACCGTTTCCAACGGCCCCGGATTGACCGTGAGGTTCATCGACCGCACAAGGCCGCTGAGGTGGCCATCAAAGAAGCAGAAGGAGCAGGTCTGGCGGCCGTCGCCATAGTTCGTCAGCGGCTCGCTGCGGAGAGCCTGCAGGATGAATTATTAACGATGCGCCCGACATCGGGTCGCATGCGCGGTCCACAGGTAATAAAATGAGGGTGACCCGCGCGGCCGCCTCGCCGCGCCGCAACCGGTCGAAGCAGATCGTGGCTTGGCATCATCAGTTCAGGCAGAACTGGCCCTCTTCGCGACGGACGTCTTCGAGCAGGGTCAACAGCCATCCGAGCGTCACCGTCCCATCCTCCTTGGTTGCAACGGACTCGATGGCCCGCAGGAACGTCCGCTCGACAAGCCTGTCGGCCGCTGCTTCGTCAGAAATCATCAGCCGGGCGGCAAGTCTGAGGCTCGGGATCGTCTCCATGACGCTTTCGGTCTCGCCGCATACGTGTTCGGAGGCATTGCAGGACGAAGCCAGCGACGACACGATGTCGCGGACATCCGCCGGTTTGGGCAGATTGCGGACATAGCGGAATCGCTCCGGTACGACGATATCTGAGCAACCGGTGAAGAAAACGAAGGGGGTGCGGTTGCGGTCGAGAAGATCGGCGAGAGGGAAGACCGGGATGCCATTCAGATCGATGTCCAGCACGGCTGCGTCCGCGCGCGCCAGAAGCGGCATTGCCCGTTGAATGGTCGGAACCGGACCCAGGATATTGACGCCGATCTGTTCAAACGTCTGGGAGAGGTTGCGCGCGAGCAGATACTCGTCTTCAACGATCAGAATTCTGGATCCGCGCAGATTTTGCAGGGCAAAATCGCTGCCATGAGGCGCCGGACCGGATCCGTTGAAAGGATTGTGTTGGGTTGCAAGTTGCATATTCGAACCTCCGGTGGCGTTCAGATGACCGGAGCGTGGGAATAACAGGGGATCTGGATCCTCGTTCGGTCCACACGCTTTCCACGCATTCATCAGTCGCAAAATCGCTTGGCCTGCGTATGGGAGAAACGGCGTGCAATCCCCGTCGTGAAAAGTCAAATCGCATTCCAGCAGACCAACGCATGAACAAGGATGTTGTTCCACCGCTAACCCAGGCGACCTCTCGCGCAGGAGGCCCAGTGTGCGTGAACCTACAGTGCCCTTGATAAAAAGCAAGGTGAGGTCGATAGCTCCTCGCTTCGCACTGCCACCCACTTCAGACGCTGGCAAGAAGGCCATGTCAGCCGAACAGCGCCGAGGCGATCTGGTGGATTTCTACTGGCTTGCTGCATAATGGGTATTTTCTGTAGCGGAGAGGAAGGTCGCTGACGTTGTGCGCCGAGGCGAAGACGAAGGGGATGGCCTCGCGCTCCAGCCGCTCCGCGATCGCGAACACCATCTCGCCGTTCAGGGAAATGTCCAGTATCGCAGCATCGATATGTGCCTCGGCGATGAGCGCCCGCGCCCCCTCGACATTTCCCACCGGTCCGACCACGCGCGCGCCGGATTCCACGAGCCCTCTCCTGAGCCGTTCGGCGAGCAGGAACTCGTCCTCGACGACGAGGATATGCTTGCCGGAAAACGGACGAAGTCGGTCGTCTTTGTTGTGCAAAAAAGCTACCTCTTCTTTCTCTTTAGAAGTGCTACGGTGCAAACGTCGATCCGGTTTGGATTTTCCGTCGTCAGACCACACTTTCTTTCCCGGGTGACCACACGCGGCATCGCCGCATAGGAATACTGCTCAAGACACTGAAACCTTCTGATCACCAACCGGAAAGCCGAGCCTGACTGTAAGGCCTGTCGGTTCGTAGGTGTTCTCCACGGTTCCGCCGAGGCGGTAGGAAATTTCGCCCTCGATGAGGCTGCTTCCGAAGCCGGATTTCTGCGGCGGTTCGATCTTGCGGCCCGCCGTCTCCCGCCATTCCATGCGGAAATGCCCGCCCGCCACGGTCCAGCTGATATCGATCTTGCCCTTCGGGGTGCTCAGGGCGCCGTATTTCGCGGCATTCGTGGCCAGTTCATGGATTACCATCCCGAGCGCGAGACCGGTTTCGGGCGGAACCTTGAATTCGGGTCCCCGGAAACTGAAATGCGAGGTCTCGAACAGCTCAAGGCCATTCAGGAGAATTTCCTTGAGGGACGCCTCCCGCCATTGCTCGCGCGAAAGCAGTATATAGGCGCGTGACATGGCTCTCAGGCGGCCGACAAGCGCGGCGTGATAATCCGTGATCGACGAGGTGGATTCCAGCGTCTGATCGGCGACGGCGATTACCACGGCCAGCATGTTCTTGACCCGGTGGTTGAGTTCGGAGTTCAGGACTTTCTGGTGTTCCTCCGCTCTTGTCAGCTGCGTGATGTCGATCAGCGTGAACACCACGCCCTCGATCTTTTCACCCTCGCCGCGATAGGGAAGAAGGCGCGCGAGATAGCTGCTGTCCTCGCCGTCGAGGTGGAGGTGCTCGTCATGGCCGTCGCCAGACTTGAACACCGCCGCAATGTCCCTTTCCATGTCCGAATAGTTCAGGGTGCTGGAAAGTTCCGTCAGCGGACGGCCGATATCGTGCGGCCGCAGATTGAAGAACTTGCTGGCGGCCGGCGTGAAATTGCGGATGACGAGGTTCTTGTCCAGGAAAACCGTTGCGATCTGGGTGCTGGCGAACAGGTTCTTCAGATCGTTGTTGGCGCGGTCGAGTTCATCGACCTTGTCGTGCAGCTCTGTGTTGATCGTGCTCAGTTCCTCGTTGAGCGACTGCATCTCCTCCTTCGATGCCTCAAGCTCCTCGTTTGTCGACTGGGCCTCCTCGTTGACGGAAATGAGTTCCTCGTTGGAGGACTTCAGTTCCTCCAGGGCGGTTTCATATTCCTCGACGGTGGCCTGCAGCCGCTCGCGCGTCTCGCGCAATTCGCTTTCCAACTCAAAGGCCGCATCCTGATCGTTGTTTTCAGCCCGCGCCGTATGAGAGTCCTGCCGCATGCCGATCGTTTCGAACAGCACCAGATAGAGCGTGTCCGCAACGTCACTTCTCTTCTGGATCGGGTCGACCGTGATGCGGACGAGTTGCGTGACATCCGCCTCCTGATCGAGAACCACGTTGTCGCGGACGACCGTCTTGCCGGTGTCATGGGCCTGGCCGAGCGCGGTTCGCAGGTCGAACCGCAGGCCGCGCCGCGCCATTCCCAGCAACTGGCGATTGGGCGCACCCTGCTGCGCTTCGAGGAAACCTCCGGTTCTCGCGGAGTAGTGGACCACGTCGCCATGTTCGTCGACAACCACGTGAGGCGGGGCAAAACGTTCCAAAACCTGCAGATCGACGATGTGGTGAAGCGAAAGCTTCGATGAGCCGCGACGGTCGGGTTTGTCCGCTCGCGCATCGACGCCCGGCACGGCATCTGTGAGGTTGATCGGCAGGCGGCTTGTCGCGCCGCTATAGGCGCGGGCCTGGAATATCCGGTTCTGCTTGTCGACCGCCGTGAACAGGTCGTGGTGCTGGTTGATGCTTTCCGACGTTCCCAGAAACAGGAAGCCGCCCGGGCGCAAGGCGTAGTGGAAAGTCGGTATCACCCGCTTTTGAACCTCCGGCCCGAGGTAGATCAGGAGGTTGCGGCACGATACGAGGTCCATCCGGGAGAATGGCGGATCGCGCGTCACATTGTGCGGCGAAAAGATGCACAATTCACGAATTTCGCTGTTTATGACATAGCTCGTGTCATCGCTGGTGAAGAAGCGTCGGCGGCGCTCGGGCGAAACGCCTTCGAGCAGCGACGCCGGATACCGTCCGGCCCTTGCCACTGACAGCGCGGCCTCGTCGATATCGGTGGCGAAGATCTGGATGCGCGGTGCGGCGCCGCTGCTTTGCGCGATATGTTCCCGCACGAGTATGGCAATGGAGTAAACCTCCTCGCCGGTGGCGCAGCCGGGTATCCAGATGCGAAGCGTGTCGGTTTCGTCCTTGTCCGCGAAGAGTTTCGGAAGGATGTCCGTCTCGAGCAGCTTGAACGCGCGGGCGTCGCGGAAGAAACTGGTGACGTTGATCAGAAGGTCGCGGAAGAACGCATCGACCTCTTCTGTGTCTCGGTACAGCAAATCAAGATAATCGTCGATATTGCCGATATGCATGATCTGCATGCGTCTGCGGGTGCGCCGCAGGAAGGTCTTGGGCTTGTAGCCCGAGAAGTCATGACCGGTGTGACTGCCGAGGATTGCGCAGATCTTCAGCCGTGCGGTCTCCAGATCGTTTTCAAGCGCCTCGCCGCTCTTTCCCATCTGTTCGAGAAGGCTGAACCCGCGCACATAGTCGGCAAGCTTCGAAGCCATGCTTTCGACCGGAACGGCCAGATCGATGACCCCGGTCTTGATGGCGCTGCGGGGCATGTCGGCCTGCTGCGGTCCTGAGCCGTCACCGGTCTGGGCGAGCGTCAGCCCGCCATGCATCTTGATCGCCTTGGCCCCGAGCGTGCCGTCGCCATCGCCGCCGGAGAGAATGATGCCGACCGCATGTTCGCCCTGGTCGATCGCAAGCGTGCTCAGGAACGCATCGATCGGCTTGCGGTCGCGTTTGCCTGAAAGCGACCGAACCGAAAGAATGCCGTTGCCGATCGACAGCGACACGCCCGACGGCATCACGTAGACATTGTTCTTTTCCACCACCTGCCCGTCTTCAGCGACGGTGACCGGCAATTCCGTTTGGCGCTGGATGATTTCGTGCAGCAGGCTTTCGCGATCGGCGCTCAGATGGGTGACGATGACAAACGCCATTCCGCATTCGGCCGGCACGTCATTGAAGAAATCACGCAACGCAGCCACGCCGCCGGCCGAGGCGCCGATGCCGACGATCGGAAATTTGCGGGTTGGGTCTGACATTCACCTGTCCTTTGGTTTAGGGATGGCCGCAACTGCTAATGCCGACAGGCAATCGTCGCAAGGCAGCTCGCGTGAGGTCGAGCCGACGGTGTTCCGAACGTCGCGCTGTTGAACAATATGGCGATTGTACCGGAATTTCAGTCGCAATCACCGAAGTTCTGTCCTCCAGACGTCGTGTCGGATACGGGAATTTCAACCGCCCGTGCCAATGAAATCGAAAACTGACGGTAGCGCAAAGTTCCTGGAACATGAAACGCCGGCGCTGGTTAGACGGCGGCAAACTGCTAGTGAAGAAAGGAAAATGCCATGACTGGACGCCTGGAAGGAAAAGTTGCCATCGTCACCGGAGCCGGCACGGGAATAGGAGAAGCGATCGCGCACAAATTCGCGCGGGAGGGCGCGAAGCTGTTGCTCGCCGGTTTGCCTGACGACCCGGTTGAAGATGTCGCAAAGTCGATCAGCGAAAAGGGAGGGCAGACGGAGACATTTTCGGGTAACCTCGCCGACGAGGAAAACGCCCGGGCTTGTATCGAACAAGCCGTTTCTCACTACGATCGCCTCGATATCCTGATCAACAATGCGGGCATGTTTCTCGAAACCGCGGAATGCCAGGACTATTCGGTCGGGAACTTCGACCGCACCGTGACGGAAAATATCCGCTCGGTCTTTCTGATGACCAGATACGCGCTTCCGCATCTGCACAAGACACATGGCGTCGTCGTTTCCGCGGGATCGGAAGCCGGCGAGATCGGAGAGGCGAACAATGCGGCTTATGGCGGAACCAAGGGTTTCGTCCACGCCTTCATGCGCGGCGTCGCCTTCGAGCAGGGCAAATATGGCGTGCGGGCGAACTGCGTCTGCCCGGGGCCTGTGGATACCGCCTGGACTCATACCGACACCGGACCGATGAATGAGCAGATGGAGAAAATGACGCTCGCCGGCACGGTGCTTGGCCGCCGGGGCACGCCGGAGGAAATCGCCAACGTCTACGCCTTCATCGCCTCCGACGAGGCGTCGAACGTTACCGGAGCGCTGTGGTATGCCGATGGCGGCACGACCATTGCCAAGGGCGGCCCGGGGCAGATGGTTCCGGACGAATTGAAACAGGCGCCGCAGCCGAGCCTCGATCTCCAGCATGGCCATGATGGCATGAAAGGCAAGGGAGCCGTCAGCAAGATATAGAATTCGCGGCGCGCCGGCCCCTCGGGCCGGGCGCGTCGGTACGGATGCCATTGCTGAAACTGTGATGACCATCGCTTTGCCATGATCCGTATCGGGGCTGACGGGCGATCAGTCTTCTCCCGAACCCGGTTCCGCCATCTTGCGGTGCTGGGCGGCCAGTCTTTCGTCTGAGGCCACATTGGAGGCGGTGGCCATCATCTTGTTCTTCCATCCCGGAACGACGTCGCCTTCTCCGGCCATCATCGCGTCATAACCGACCCTGGCGACCCTTGCCGGATCGTCTTTGTCGCCTTGGCCGATCGCCGTGTCGGCGAGGCCGGCGCGTTCGAAGAATTCAGTGTCGGTGGCGCCGGGCATCAGGCAGGTGACCGAGACGCTGGCGTCCTTCAGCTCCTCGCGCAGCGCGAAAGAGAACGAATTCACGAATGCCTTCGTACCATTGTAGACGGCCTGAAAACTTCCCGGCATGAGGCCGGCGACCGAGCCGGTGAACAGTATCCGTCCCTTGCCGCGTTCGCGCATCTGTCTTCCCAGTTCGTGGACGATCGCGATCGTGCCGCTGATATTTGTGTCCACCACCCTTTGCGCCTCATCGAGCTGCTGATCGAGAAAGCCATGGCCGAGACCGCGACCGGCGTTCGCCATCAACAGGCCGACCGGCTTGCCGGTCTGCTCAATGGCGTGGGCGAAGCGTTCCACGCCCTCGCGCGTGGCGAGATCGACCTCCGCCGCATAAACTTTGACGCCGATCGCCGTCAGCTTGTCCGCCGCCGACTGAATCTCGGGTTCATTGGCTGCGATGGCCAGATCGTAACCTTCGTTCGCCGCGCATCTGGCCAGTTCATAGCCGATGCCGGACGATGCGCCCGTGATCACCGCGAGTTCGTCCTGCTTTTGGGTGTCCATGATTTTGCCTTTCAGGGTTTCATGATGGCCTTGATGCAGCCGTCCTGTTTGTTGCGGAAGGTCTTGTAGAGTTCGGGGCCGTCCTCGAGCGAGGCGGTGTGGGTGATGACGAAGGACGGATCGATCTCGTCACGTTCGATGAGGTCCATCAGCGTCGGCAGGTATTTTTGTACCGGCGTCTGCGCCATCTTGAAGGTGAGGCCGCGGTTGATAGCGGAGCCCATCGGCACCTTGTCGAGAAAACCGCCGTAAACGCCGACAATCGAGACCGTTCCGAAATTGCGGCAGCAATGGATCGCCTGACGCAGGACATGCGGCCGGTCCGTCCCCATGAACGTTGCGACCTTGATCCTGTCCCAGCGGGAATCCCAGCTTGCCGATGCGTCGGCCTCGGTACCCACGGCGTCGATACAGGCATCGGCGCCGCGACTGCGCGTCAGTTGCATGATCCGGTCGTAGACGTCCTCTTCGCCGAAATCGATAGTCTCGGCGCCGCCTTTTTCGGCGAGCGCGAGCCGCTCAGGCACCGTGTCTATCGCGATGACGCGTTCCGTTCCCAGCATGAAAGCCGAGCGGATCGCCATCTGTCCGACAGGACCGCATCCCCAGATGGCGATGGTGTCGCCCCGCTCTATCCCGCAATTCTCGGCGGCCATATAACCCGTCGGAAAGATATCGGAAAGAAACAGAACCTGCTCGTCTGTGAGACCGTCAGGCACCTTGCAGGGACCGACATCGGCGAAGGGAACGCGCAGATACTCCGCCTGGCCGCCGCTGTAACCGCCAAGCAGGTGCGAATAGCCAAACAGCCCGCCGGGAGAATTGCCCCAGAGTTTGCTGACCTTGTCCCTGTCGGGATTTGAGCGTTCGCAGCCGGAAAAGAAGCCGCGCTTGCAGAAAAAGCACTCGCCGCAGGCAATGGTGAAGGGGATCACGACACGGTCGCCGACCTTGAGGTTGGTGTTGTCCCGGCCGAGTTCGACAACCTCGCCCATCGCCTCGTGGCCGATGACATCGCCATGATGCATCTCCGGTATCGTGCCTTCGTAGATGTGCAGGTCGGAGCCGCATATGGCGCAGGCCGTGACCTTGATGATCGCGTCGCGACCGTCCTCTATCTCGGGGTCGGGTACACTCTCGCAGCGAATGTCGTGCTTTCCTTGCCAACGCAGTGCTTTCACCAGATTTCCTCCTATTGGATGCGGCCCGCCGCGCGTTATCACGCAAAACCAGGATGGCGGCCCAGGATGGCGACCTGGCCTGTCGGGGTCTGCGCCTAACCCGGAATGCCGGATTTGGTTCCGGACTTTTTCGGGGCCAAGGCATGACGTCGGGCGAACATTCCGGCCCGTCGATCGTTGAGACAGGACACGGCGGCAGAGCGCCTGCCGCGCCGAACAAGGAGATACGTCATGGCAAAGATGAAAGCGATCCGCATCCACGATTTCGGTGCGCCGGAGGTCTTGAAACTCGAGCAGCTCGAGCGCCCCGTTCCAGCAGCCGGTGAAGTTCTGGTCAGGGTACTGGCCGCAAGCGTCAACCCGGTCGACTGGAAGATACGCTCGGGCAATTACGGCGCCATCGGCGAGGACGATTTGCCGATCATTCCCGGTCGCGATATCTGCGGGGAAATTGTCGCCGTCGGCGAGGATGTCGGGCACTTCTCGCCCGGCGATCGCGTATTCGCGTTTCTCGACATGGCCCGTGGCGGCTATGCGGAATATGTGGCCGTTCCGGCGGAGGAACTCGCCGCCGTGCCGCAATCCCTGAGCGCCGAGGAAGCCGCAGCCGTGCCGCTCGCCGGCATCACGGCGTGGCAGGGACTTTTCGATCACGGCGGCCTTGAGGAGGGGCAGCGCGTTCTCGTGCATGGCGGCGGCGGCGGGGTCGGCCATCTGGCCGTCCAGATCGCGAAGGCGAAGGGTGCGTGGGTTGCCACGACCGTTTCGCCCGAAGACGTCGTCTTTGCGCGCAAACTCGGGGCGGATCGCGTGATCGACTACAAGTCGGAGTTGTTCGAGGGCATTCTCGATCCGGTCGACATGGTTTTCGACCTCGTTGGCGGCGAAACCCGTGCACGCTCGTTTCAGGTGCTGAAGGAAGGCGGCATCCTGGTCTCCACGCTCGGCGAGCCGGATGGGGAGACCGCCTCGAAGTTCAATATCCGGACCGCTGGCTATATGGCCAGGCCGAACGCGGCTCAACTCGCGGAAATCGCCGACCTCATCGAGCGGCGGAAACTGCGCGTTTGCGTGCAGCAAACGCTGCAGCTCAGCGAAGCCGCGAAGGCCCATGAGGTCCTCGAGAACCAGCATACGCAGGGCAAGGTCGTGCTCAGCATCGCCTGAGAGATTCGCAGCCCCGATCCGATGCTGCCTATGCCGGCAGGTGCCTTGGTTTGGATCATCGGCGCTGGGCGCGACGCACCATGTCAGGGGGTATCGGCATCGCCCGTCGCGCTCGGCGGAACGTCGTCTATCGGCGGATGGCGGCTCGGCGGCGTGACCGGCGCTGCCGTATAGCGGTAGACCGCCGCCACCGCCGCCAGCATCAGGACCGCCACGACAAGAGCCACAACGAGTGGTGCAAGCCTGTTTCTGAACATTCCATCTCCATCCGTAAAATAAGGGTTCCGGCGTCTGTCACCGTCGAATTCCTCCACCGAACTCGAAGGAGGGGACGAATGTTCCCGCTTCATCCTGGGAACAAATCCCGGCGATAGCGGTTTGATGCGGCAGAGATAATTCGCTCGAAAGGAACGGAAATGCCCGACAAGAAGCCAGAGCAGGCGCGTCCCGGCACCATTGCGCAAAGGCCGCGCTGGGAAGGTCCGCAGGAAAACCGGCCGAATGCCTACAAGCCGGCGAAGGACGATCCGGAAAAGGACCGGGACGCAACGGGGGAGAACCTGCGCGATCCGCGCAAGAAGGATCTTTCGGACGCCATGAAGACGAAGCGGGACCGCTGAGGCGTAACCGCGGCTGCGTCGTTATCGATGACCTTTGCAGACTGATGCCCAAAAAAGGAGAATAAACAATGGGAAAGCTATACACATTCTGGAGCGTGCCGGTCCATATCCGCTCTGAAGCCGGCGCAGCGACGGCTGTCGAAGGTCCCGGTGAGGCGGTGGAACTGCTGGAAAGCGGCCGCGCGGCCGCCAATGGACCGCACTGCCGGAGGGCATTGCAGATTTGTCATGCGGCGACATGGAAGACCGGCCTACTGGCCGCCTCGCGTGAGGCTTTCCTGGCCGCAACGCTTGAGGCGGGACTGTTATGGTCCCCGGCGCGCCGGGAACCGCCGAATCCACTCTACCCGGCTCAAGATGCGCCGCAGCCGCTGGACATACGTTCCTGATTGTCGAGGTCGAGCGATCCGGGGTGAGCAGCGGCATGAACAAAGAGGTTCCCGGGTTGAAAGAGCTGGGGCTTGTCTATGTCAGCGACCGCGACCCCGGTATCCGCCGCGAACGCCGGGGGCGCGGTTTCTGCTACCGGATGCCGGATGGCGGCCTGGTGCGGGACAAGGACTTGCGCAGGCGCATCGAAGCGCTCGGCATTCCGCCGGCCCACGAAAAAGTCTGGATCTGTCTTCGGGCCGACGGTCATCTGCAGGCGACCGGGTATGATGCGCGCGGGCGAAAGCAATATCGCTATCACCCGGATTGGCGTGCGCTCCGGGAAGAGAAGAAATACGATCAGCTCGTGGATTTTGCTGAGGCGCTGCCCCGCATCCGCCGCCGCGCTCGGCGCGATGCGGAACGGCTCGACGATCGGCCGCGCGCCGTGCTGGGGGCAATGACATTGTTGCTCGACGCGGCGCATCTGAGGGTCGGAAACCGCTCCTACCGCGACGAGAATGGCACGTTTGGCGCCTCGACGCTCTTGAAACGGCATCTTCGTTTCGGGGAACATCTGGAACTCGAGTTCTCTGGCAAGGGCGGTCGGCGGGTGCGCCGCAGGCTGCACGGGCCCCGCCTGCAAAGGGTGTTCGAGAGGATCGCCGATCTGCCGGGACGGGAACTGTTTGGCTGGCGCGAGGCCGACGGCACGACGCGGGTGATCGAATCCGGCCAGCTCAACGCCTATCTGGGCGAGATCTCCGGGGCCGGATTTTCGGCAAAGACCTTTCGGACCTGGGGCGGAACGGTTGCGGCATTCGAGGCGGCGCTTGACGAACTCGGCCGCAATCAGGCGCCGCTCATCAGGCACATGGCCGAGGCCGCCGCGCGCGAACTCTCCAACACCCCGACGATCTGCCGCAGCAGCTATATCCACCCGGCCGTGCTAGCGCTTTCGAATGACGACAGTGAGCGCCACCTGCTGGCTCGGCAGGCAGCACAGCCTGCCGAGCCAGCAGGCGGTCTGCGCGTGTCGGAAAGCCGATTGACGGCTTTCCTGAAGGCGGCGAGACGGCTCTAGAAGGCGGCCCCCACGCCCAGAAGCATGAGCACGAACAGTATGATGAAGATCGCGATCGCGACAAAAAACAGGATCTTTGCGATATTTGCGGCGGCAGCCGAAACTCCGGTAAAACCGAAGAAGCCGGCAATCAGTGAGATTACCAGAAATATCAGTGCCCATTTCAGCATTTCGTACTCCTTTGATCGTTGATTCCGGTTGACCGGAACGAGAACCCGGCTCGCCTCACGGCCGGGAAATGAATTTGTTGAAACGGCTCGTTTCGCCGTCGCCCGTCTCTTCCTGATACAGAAAGGCGAGGTTGTTCCGGTCGAAGACGCGGAAGAACTCGTCCCAGTCGACGGGCTTCAGACTTTCTTCTGGTTCGGCGAAATCGATCCGCAGAATACCGCCTACGCCGCGGGTCTGAACGATGCCGGGACGTCCGTTCCGATCTTCAATCCAGCGGCGGATTTCGTCGTGATCCGTGGTGGTTTTCGATTGGGTCATTTTCAGCTCCTATACGAGATGATCAGCGCAGCAGTCCCTGGCCGCCGTCTACCCAGACCGGCGTGCCGGTGACATGACGAGCCTTGCCGGAGACAAGAAAGGCGATAACGGCAGCGACATCTTCGCTGCGGCCGGGCTTTCCACCGGTAAGCGGAATATTGCCTTCGGGCCATTCGCTTTCGATGCCGCTCTTGTCGGCATGCCGGATGTTGGTGTTGTCGTCGATTTCTGTATCGATGGCTCCGGGGCAGACGGCGTTGATGCGGATAGACGACTGGCCGAGTTCCGGCGCCAGTTGCTGGACCATGGCGAGTTGCGCGGCCTTGGTTGCGGTGTATGCGGTGGCCCCCGGGGAAGAGAACGTGCGTGTGCCGTTGATCGAGGAGACCACCACGATCGCGCCGCCGCCGGCCGACTTCAGGTGCGGCACGGTCGCCCGGATCGTCAGATAGGTGCCGCGCAGGTTGATCGCGATGGTCCGGTCGAACTCCTTTGGTGCGAGTTCGTCGATCGGGGCCCAGACGCCGTTGACGCCGGCATTTGCAACGACAACATCGAGCCGGCCATGCGTGGAAACCAGTTGCTCCACAGCGGCATTCATCTCCTCTTCGCCGGCCACGTCGGCGGCAAGTTCAAGCGCCGTGCCGCCGCTGGCCTCGATCGTTTCGACGGTTTCGCGATTCTCCCCGGGCGTGTGGCCGAGCACACCGACGACAAAACCATCCGCCGCCAGCGCTATCGCGGCGGCCCTGCCAATCCCGGAACCGGCTCCGGTGACCAGCGCTACAGAATTTGCCATGGGATATTCTCCTGTTGGTTGCCTGTCGCAGATTCAACACGTTTCGCGTCCGCATGGACGCACCGCCCTCTAACCATCGCGTCGCGGATCGGTTCCCGGAAAAGCGCGCCCGCCCGCAGTCTTTCGAGACGGAACAAAGGTCGGCCTCACCGGTTTGGGACGAAATCTGTTTCCAGAGAGATTCCAGAGAGAAAGGTGACGAAATGTCCAATCTTCTGTGGTTGTTTGCCGTGGCCATCGGCCCGGTTCTGCTCGGCGCCGCGATCGCCTATGGCATTGCGCGCGAACGGCGGCTTACCAGCGCCGAGAAAAAAAGCAGCGACGAGGCCGCCAGGCGGCTGTTCGATGCCGACAACGGCGAAATGCCGGACGACGCGCCGCCTTCGCAACGCCAGCGGCATCAAGCCTGACCGGTGTGCGGCGCCGGATCCGCCGCGAAATAGCGTTCGCCCCTCTCGACGAGAAAGACCTCCGGCTCCGGGTTTTCAAGAATGGCAAAGCCCGCGCTTCTGAGCATCGCCTCCACCGCCGCCCTGTTGGGAATGAACCAGTTGGTGGGATCGTCGGCGTAGCGTTGTTCGACGAAATGCAGTTTCGGAAAGTCCGGGCGATCGAACAATGCCTGTTCATCGAACGGGTAGTTCTCCGCAAGCTCGGCCGTTTGCGTTGCGCCGCGCTGCAGCGACTGAAACAGCATCCGCTCGCCCACCACCGTTTCATGCAGCAGATCGAGCGCCAGCAGCGGGTGGCGCAAATGATAGAACACGCCCATGAACAGCACCAGGTCGAAGGTCTCGTCGAGCTGCCGCAGATCGTAGACCGACATCTGGCGGTATTCGATGTCGACGTCGAATTCGGCGGCGGCAAACCGCGCCTGCGCCAGATAACGTTCGTCGCAATCGATTCCCAGCACGCGCCCGGCATTGCGGCGCTTCATTTCCAGTGAATAGAAGCCGGCATTGCAGCCGATATCGAGCACGCTGCAGCCTTGCAGATCGTCGGGAAGGACGTGGCTGAAGCCCGCCCATTTGTTCGACGGAAAGTCGCCGAGAAAGTGGTCGGGCGCCGTCTCGCTGCCGTTGATCCGCAGGTTGTGGAACCAGGGTCCCAGTGCAGCGATGTCGGCATCGGCCCCGTGACGTGTCGGTGCAGTCATCGTGTTCCTCCTTGCTGGTCTATTGGTCGATGGCGGATGCGGTCGTTGCAGCGCTACTGCCTTTCAGGCTGGCGAGCGCCGCGATCAATTCCCGGGCGCGGGCGAGGCCGGTATGGCCTGACATCACCCGCTGGCGCGCCGCTTCGGCAATCGCCGCAAGTTGCGCGTCGTCCGTTTCCCTCAGGGCCGCCACAACGGCGTCACCGTCAGGTGCGAGAATGATTGCCTCACCGTCAGGTAGCAATTCCTCTAGCCCGGGCCAGATATCGCTGATCACCGGCGTAGCGCAGGCGGCGGCCTCGAACAGCCGCACGCTCGGCGACCAGCCGGCGCGGACCATGTCCTGGCGGGTGACATTGAGGGTGAAGCGCTGGCGGCTGTAGAAATCGGCATGTTCGGCTGGCGGCACATGCTCGATCCGTTCGACATTGTCCGGCCACTCGATCGATGACGGATATTGCGCGCCGGTGTTGTCACATTGAGTTTTCCATGCCGAGAAAGGCCTGCCGCGCTCCCAAAATTTCAGGCGCAGCAGGCCGCAATATTCCATGCATCGAACGCTTCGAGCCGATGGTAGCGAATTGTTTGTGCGGCTCGGCGTCGGGATGGAACTGAAAAGCAATTGCGGGTAGCAGAGTGCATGGAGACGAACCGTTGCAATGCTCCCTGTGATCGGTGTCCCTGCATGGTTCGTTCCCGTTTTCGAAACGGCAGGTGGCTATTCTCAGCCCGATTGTTGAGACCCTTATGCGACCAATGGTCGAGGCCGGGGGCTACATCAGCCTTTGCTGCGCCGTAGGAGCGCAGTTTATCGGTGATGATCCGTTTGGGTGCAAAGCCATAGCGCTTCATCAACGCCACCAACAGGCGTTTTGCCGCCCTTTTGTCACGTCGCTTCTGCAAGATTTCTTCAAGAACGGTGCCATGCTGATCTACCGCACGCCAAAGCCAGAATTTCTCTCCAGAACATTTCACGACGACCTCGTCCAGATACCAAACATCGCCGGGGCGGGCCTGCCGTCGTCGCAAATTGCTGGCGATCTTGGGCCCGAATTTGGCGGTCCAGCGGCGGACCGTCTCATAGGAAACGTCGATACCACGCTCAAGAAGCATTTCCTCAACTTCACGCAGGCTCAGATTGAATCGCAGATACAGCCAAACTGCATGGGCAACGATCTGCGGCGGAAAACGGTGACGCTTGAAGCTGATTTCGGGTGTTTGCATCGCAGAAATCTACGCCCAACCCGAAATGCAGGCAACTGCAACCCGGTTTACGTGACAACGCCCTCACCCTTGCTATGTGCCAAGCCATACTAGAACCAGCCAGCTTGCCACGAGCGCGGGTTTTTCGTGGTTTTCGATCTCGACTGATGCCGTGAAGGAAAGCTGCCACTGGCCGGGTCGGCGCTCGGTGCATTTCTCCAGCAAAAACCGGCCGCGAACCCGGTTTCCCACCGGAACTGGGCTCAGCATCCTGACGGCATCAAAACCGTAGTTCATCGACATCGAGGTGCCCTCAATCTCGCCGACGACCTCTGCGAAGAACACCGAAAGCAGCGACAGGGTGAGAAAGCCGTGTGCGATGACGCCGCCAAGTGGCGTGCCTTTTGCCCGTTCCGGTTCAGTGTGGATGAACTGATGATCCTCGGTGACATCGGCGAAGCCGGAGATGCGCCCCTGATCGACGAGATGCCAGTCGGAGACGCCAAGTTCGGAGCCGATCTTGGTTTGCAGCTCTGAAAATGTCGTCATCAGAATACCTCGAAAAGGCCTGCCGCGCCCATGCCGCCGCCGACGCACATGGCGACGACAGCGTATTTCACGCCGCGCCTGCGGCCCTCGATCAGGGCATGGCCGATCATGCGCGCGCCCGACATGCCATAGGGATGGCCGATCGAGATCGCGCCGCCATTGACGTTCAAAATCTCGTCGGGAATCCCGAGCCGCTCGCGGCAGTAAAGCACCTGCACGGCAAAGGCCTCGTTCAGTTCCCAGAGCCCGATATCGTCGATCCCGAGACCGAAACGCTCCAGCAGTTTCGGCACGGCGAAAACCGGGCCGATGCCCATCTCGTCCGGCTTGGTGCCGGCAACGGCCATGCCGATATAGCGGCCGAGCGGGGTGATGCCCCTGCGTTCTGCAAGGCCAGCCTCCATCACGATTGTTGCGGACGCGCCGTCGGAAAGCTGGCTTGCATTGCCGGCGGTGATCACGCCGCCATCGCGCACCGGTTTCAGGCCAGCGAGGCCCTCGGCGGTCGTTTCCGGGCGGTTGCCCTCGTCGCGCTCCAGCGTCACTTCGCGCTCGGAGGTGGCGCCCGTCGCCTTGTCGGTCACCCGCATGGTGGCCGTGACGGGGATGATCTCGTCGTCGAAACGACCTTGCCTCTGGGCCTCGGCGGTCCGTTGCTGGGATTGCAGCGCATAGCCATCCTGGGGCGCGCGGTCGATGCCGTAGCGGGCGGCCACCACCTCAGCGGTATCGATCATCGGCATGAACATGTCGTCATGCATGGCGAGTAAGGCGGCATCCTCGTCGATCCGCAGCGGATCGGTTTGGACCGTGGAGATCGATTCGACGCCGCCGGCAAGCACGATATCCATGCGGTCGACGGTCACCTGCTTGGAAGCTGTCGCGATCGCCATCAGGCCGGAGGAGCATTGCCGGTCCATGGTCATGCCGGCAACGGTCTGGGGCAGGCCGGCGCGCATCGGTGCGGTGCGACCGATCGTGTGCTGGTAGCCCTGCGGCAGGGCCGCGCCGAACACGCTGTCATCGATCTCGCCGCCCTCGAGGCCGGCCCGTTCGACCGCCGCGCGGATCGCATGGGCGGCAAGCGTTGGTGCCGGCGTGATGTTGAACGCGCCGCGATAGGCCTTGCCGATCGGGGTGCGGGCGGTGGAAACGATCACGGCATCGCGCATGGCTCAGCTCTCCTTTTTGGTATCAAAACCGGCGAGCGTCAGTTCGTGGCTGGGTTGGGTGAAGCCGCTCGGCGGATCGATGAAATCATCCATGCTTTTCAGCGTGTCCATCGCGCCGAGGATCTGTTCGGCGGCATCGTCGGCCCCGCCGATATGGACGCCATGGCTCATCAGCACGCGGGTGATCTCGAAGCTGCCGGCGCCGGCGCAGATGATCGTCCTGGTCGGCGCGTCCTTTGCCGCCATCGCCACGACTGCCGGACTGACGAGCGCCGGGTCGAGCGCCTTCAACTGGTCTTCGGGGATCAGGCCTTCCAGCATGCGAGTGCCGGCGGAGGGGGCCAGGCAATTGACCTTGATGTCGTATTTCGCCCCTTCCAGCGCCAGCGTGTTCATCAAACCGACCAGCGCCATCTTGGCCGCGCCGTAGTTGGACTGGCCGAAATTGCCGAACAGGCCGGTGGAAGAGGTGATGAAGATGATGCGGCCGTGGCCGCGGTCGCGCATGCCCTCCCACACCGCCTTTGCGCAGTTGACCGAGCCCATGACATGAACGTCGAGCACCGCCTTGAAGTCGGCTATATCCATCTTGGCGAAGGATCTGTCGCGCAGGATGCCGGCATTGGCGACCAATATGTCGACGCTGCCAAAGCGTTCCGTCGCCTTGGCTACCATCGCCTCCACCGCCTGGTAATCGGTGACGGAAGCGCCGTTGGCAATGGCTTCGCCGCCAGTCTGCCGGATTTCCTCGACGACGGCCTCGGCGGCCGCCGAAGATCCGCCGGTGCCATCGACATTGCCTCCGAGATCGTTGACGACCAGTTTCGCGCCGCGTTTTGCCAGCGCGAGCGCATGTTGACGTCCAAGGCCGCCGCCGGCGCCGGTAACGATTGCGACGCGGTTTGTCAGGTCGATGGTCATGGGAAAACTCCTGTTGAAACGGTCCTACATCAGAGAGGGTAGAAAGAGGCTGATCTGCGGGAAGATGACGATCAGGGCGATCAGCGCCAGATAGGCGAGCCAGAAGGGCAATACGCCACGGAAGATGTCGTACATCGGCACGTCGCGGGCGATCGCGGAGATCGCGAACACATTGACGCCGACCGGCGGCGTCACCACGCCGAGTTCAACCATGATCACCACCACGACGCCGAACCAGACCGGATCGAAACCGGCATTCATGGCGACGGGGAAGAACAATGGCACGGTCAACACCAGCGCCGGCAGCGCGTTCATGAACATGCCGATGACAAGGTAGAACACCAGGATCGCGGCGATGATCTGGTATTTGCCGAGATCAAGGCTGATCACCAGATCGGCCAGTTGCTGGGTCAGGCCCGACAGTGCGATGAACCGGCTGAATGCGGCGGCGAACATGAAGATCACGATGATCCCCGCCGTCAGCCGCAACGTGCTGGTGATCGAGGCAATGAACTTTTCCCAGTTCATCCGCCCCATCAGCGTGGCGATCGCCAGGGCGCCGAAGACGCCGAGGCCCGCAGCCTCGTTGGGCGTGACCGCGCCGGAATAGATTCCGCCGAGTACAAGCAGGATCAGAAGCAGGATCGGCCAGGTCGAAAGGCTCGAGCGGATGCGTTCGCTCCACGTGCTTTTCTCGCCGCGCGGCGCAAGCTCGGGATAGAGCGCCGCACGGATGGTGATGAAACCGATCAGAATCACGGCGAACAGCACGCCCGGCAGAATGCCGGCCATGAACAGCTTGCCGATCGAAACCTCGGTGATCATCCCGTAGACGATGAAGGCCAGGCTCGGGGGGATCATCACGCCGATCGTCGCCGCGCAGGCGATCGAGGCGGTGGCAAGCTTCATGTCATAGCGGTGGGCGCGCATTTCCGGCAGCGCGATCGCGCCCATGGAATAGACGCCGGAAAGCGTGTCGCCGACGATCGAGGAGAGGCCAGCGCAGGCGATCGTGCTGGCGGAGGCCAGGCCCCCCGGCAGGTGACCGATCCAGCGATTGGCGGAGCGGTAGAGTTCGGCGGCGAAGCCGGACGCGACCACGATCAGCCCCATCCAGGTGAACAGCGGCACGACGCTCCAGGTCTGGTCGCTGACGACCGAGATCGAGGTGGTGGCAAGGCTGGTGAAGCTCGCGCCGGGCGCAATCAGCACGGAGATGCCGACCAGCGCCGTCAGCGCCATGGCGGCGGCGACATGGACGCCGAGGAAGATCATGGCGAAACAGAAGCCGATCGATAAGAGCGCCCGCGTGCTGCGCGCGAAGTCGAAGGGCGAGAGCTTGGGATAGAAGCAGAGAAACAGAATGGCTGCGGCGACCAGTGCCCAGACTGCGAGGATGGCAAGCGCGCGGCCGTCCGGCTCTGCCGCGATCCTGGCGAGCGCACCGAGCAGATTGGCGAGGAGGGCGACGGCGAACAGGAACAGGAACACGGCGGCAGCAGCCACAAACGGCCATTCCGGCAGGGCGAGAACGCCGGTGACGATGCCGTTGCCCTTGACGTACAGCGCCTGTTTGCCGATCTCCACGGTCGTGATCATCATGGCCGCCAGGGCAAGCATCAGGCCGCCGGCAAGGGTCGGCGTCCGTGCGTATTCCGGCAACGCGTCCAGCACCAGATCAACCTGCACATGATTGCGCTCTATCTCGACGACGCTGACGGCGGCGAGCACGACGAGGATGGTCAAAAGGCCGGCAAGCTCCAGCCCGCCGGGCACCACCAGCGAAAACAGATTGCGCAGGATGACATCGGCAACGGTCAGTCCCATCAGCAGGACGATGGCGAGGCCGCCGACAGTGATCGCAAGCCGGCTCGGCCAGAGAAGTGTTGCGCGCAGACCGGCAGCGGCGCCCTCGATCAGGGCTGCGACCCCGTTTGTCCCGGAAACCATCGGCGTGGCGTTATTCATGTCATGTCCCATGGCGCATCTCGTGGTCAGGCGGAGACACCTGACCAGCTTGAAAATGCTGCAAACAAAGAGATGGAGCGGATTTGCGTCTCCGAGAAACGCGGAGCCGCTCCACAAAGCCGCGCCGGCGCACCGGCGCGGATCATCCCTCAGTTCTGATCGTACAGCGTCATCAGGCGCTGGGCTTCGTCCAGAATCTCCTGTCCGGGCCAGCCCAGTTCATTGGCTTTCTGGACCCAGGCATCCCATTGCGGCTTCATCTTGTCGGTCAGCGCTTCCTGATCTTCGGTCGACAGCGTGAAGATGTTTTCGGCTGGAATGTCGGCGGTCGCCTGCGCCGCGCCATCGGTTGTGTTGTAGAAGAAGTAGAGCGGCTCCATGCCGGTGAGCGCTGCCTGCTGCTCCGGCGTCAGCGTGTCGAACACATCCTTGTTCATCACCGATGTATAGGTGCCGGGATTGAGGTTCAAAAGGGTATGATAGGTGGTCACTTCGTTGAGCTTGAAATTGTTGACCCAGCCCCAGGCGCACAGCACGCCGTCAATGGTGCCGCGTTGCAGAGCCAGATAGGCGTCCGGCCCGACCATGACCGAAGCGCTGGCGCCCAGCTCCTCGAGCACCTTCACGCCGGCAGGATCCTGCGCGCCGAACACTTTGCCCTTGAAATCGGCCAACGTCTTGACCGGATCCTCCGAATGCAGATGCGACCCCATCGCCACGAAGGTCGCGAGCTCGACGACATTGTCCTGGTCGGTGAACAGTTCTCCAAGTTCGGGATATTTCTCGCGCAGGCGCCAGTAGACCACGGTGGCGATCGTCTGGTTCTTGGCAAGGCCCGGCAGGCTCAGAAGGTCCATCTGCGGGAACTTTCCGGGCAGAACCGGGTGCCAGACGAAGCCGAGATCGAGCAGGCCGGCGCCTGTCGATTGCAGCCAGTCCTTGAACGGGCTGACCGAATTCGGCGGGAAGAATTCGACGGTGCCGCCGGTGATGTCCCCGATTTCAGCCGCGAAGCGGCGGTCCATATCGTTCCATGGCGTGCCGTCCGGCGAGGCGAACTGCATCTTCAGCTCGGGTCCGTCGGCTGCGTACGCGGCGGTGCCGCCGCCAAGGCTTGCCAGCGCGAGTGCGCCGGCCAGAATCAGGTGTCGCATTGTTTCTCCTCCACGGATCCGGACGGTCGACGCTCCACACCGCCGACATCCGCGCGCTCGTCGCGCTGCTCCTTTGAATTGCGCGCCGACAGCGAATGAGAGCTTGCCGACGTTCCATTCTGTAAAGGCGATCAGCCATTCCGTGCAGTTATTTCTTCTAACAACTAACCTAAGGATTACTTAAGGCTGACATTCGTCAGCCTGCGCCATTCTTCCTCGGTTCGCTGCAGCTCCTGGCAGACGTAATCGAACAGCACCCGCGCCGGGCGCGACAGCGAGCGTTGGGCGGGGTGAGTCATTTCCAGGTCGACGCTCAGCGCCGGATCGGCGATCGGGTTGACCGTGATCCGGTCATTGGCAAGTTCCTTCAAGCCGATCCAGTAGGGCAGGATTCCGGACCAGTCGGTCTGGCTCAGGAATTCTAGCGCAGCCGAGAGACTGTCGATCAGGATCCGGCGGTCGACGTTGATCTCGCCGCTGCGGATCGCATCTTCGATCCGCGGCCGCAGGCTGTTGGCGGCGGATGGCACGAACAGTTTCAGTGGGGTATCGCCAAGGCGGATCGGCCTCATCTGCACCAGACCGCGCCTGGAACCGGAGAGTAGCGAGACCGGATAGCGCCCGATATGAACGTCAGAGACCCCCGGCTGCGGTCGCACGAACTGCCCGACGTAGAAATCGAGCGCGCCGGACGAGGTGGAGTTCACCAACGTATCGGCCGTGCCGCTGGCGATCTCGATGTCGATGCGGGGAAATTCGCGGGTGAAGCGGGCAAGGGCTGCCGGCACAATTGCCTTGGCAAGGCCCGGGGCAAAGCCGGCGCAAACCGTGCCGCTCATGCCGGCGCGAAAATCCTCCAGCTCGATCTCGGCCTCCGAAACCGCCTTCAACACGACCAGGCATCGCTCATAGAAACGGCGGCCGGCATCGGTCGGCACCACGCCGCGGCGGGTGCGTTTGAACAGGCTGGTGCCGATGCGGGATTCGAGCGCACTCATCTGCTGGCTGACGCCAGGTGCTGTGCAATTCAACCGTTGGGCGGCAGCGCTGAGCGAGCCCTCTTCGCACGCGGCCACGAAATAACGGATTTGCCTCAGGTCCATGATGCTCTCGAAGTAAGACTTCAGAAATTGATAACATCAATTGCATCTAAGTTAAATCAGACTAATGGCAAATATGGAAGAACGCGTATGCGCGCATATGTGAGGCGGTTTAAAGGGCGGATGGATCGAGTGCCTCGGCGGCCTGCCTGATCGCCTGACGGAAGGCGCGAATAGTCGCCATGTTCTCGTGTTCGGCAAGCGTGACGAAGCCGATCTGGATCGGCGGCAGCTTGAAATCCGGCAGGTCGAGCGCCACCACCTCGCCGGCGGCGATCCTGGTTTCCAGCACGAAGCGGGGGGCGAGCGTGAGCACCTGCATGTCGCGCGTCAGCGTCATCAGCGCGCCGGGGTCGGCGGTCAGTTCCATCATCGGCGGCGGCGTTGTCACGCCGTGATTGCGCAGTTCCGCCTCGAGCGCGATGCGGTTGTTGCTGTCGGCGGGCGGCAGCACCCAGGCCCAGTCGGCAAGACTTGCGATATCGATATCGGTGCGACCGGCCAGCGGATGGCTTTTCGAACAGGCGAGCACCAGATCGGTGCGCATCAAGGGATCGTGCCGCAGCGCCGGCATCACCTTTTGCGGGATCTGGTCCCAGTCGATCCGTCCGACATAGCAGTCGAGCTGGCCGTCCCAGAGCCCATGCAGGATATCCCCGACCACGCCGGTCGACAGCCGGAAGCGGATCGCACCCTTCTCGGCATCGAGGATACGAAGCGCGGCCGGAATGATGTTGAAGATCAGCGCGGGATTGGCGCCGATCCTCAGAATTGGCGACGGCTGGGCCTTCAGCTCGGCCTGCAGGTGATCGAACGAGGACAGGCCGGATCGGGCCCGCTCCAGCGCGACATGGCCGGCGGGCGTCAGTTCGACGCCGCGCACGGAACGCTCGACCAATTGGGCGCCGAGCGCATATTCCAGATCCTTGACCATCTGCGAAACCGCCGGCTGGGTACGGTTCAGGGCAGCGCCCACGGCCCTGAGCGAGCGATGTTCGTCGATCAGTGCGAGGATGCGCAGATGCCTGAGGCGGAGGCCATCGAGCCGGTTTGAAGAGGCGGTCATAAGCATATCTTATCACATTGAAGAAAGTTTCGACTATTTCTTTTCGCTATATCGGCGATAGTTTCTTCGAGGAGCGTGACGGCCAGGCTGTGTGCCGGCGAAACGTCATCAAACGGGAGGTGCAATGAGACGCGCCAACATCATTTCCGGCGTGGTTCTGGTCCTTCTGGGCCTGCTGACCCTTGTCGTGATCATACCGAACGCGATCGGCCACGGGCCGCAGGGCATGATGTCGCCACGATTGGTACCGAGCATGATGATGGTCGTCGTGGTTGCGCTTTCGGTTCTTCTCGTGATGTCCAACCTCCGCGCAAAACCCGCGCAAAGGGATGCCGAGCCGCCGATTCTCGCAAGCGAATTGCTGGCGCTGATCAAGATCGGCGCAGTGTTTCTGGGCGCCATAGCGCTGTTCGTCTGGGTGTCGCCGCTTGCCGGCGGGGCCTTCCTGCTGGTCGCGAGCCTGCTTGTTCTCGGCGAACGCCGGCCTTTGGTGATTATCGGCATGACCGTCGGTCTGCTGTTTGCGGTCTGGCTGCTGTTCTACAAGATACTCGGGACGGGCATTCTATGAGCCATCTTCTTCTCGGCTTCCAGGATGTGCTGAACCCGACGACGCTGTTCTGGGTCGCGCTCGGCGTGTTCATCGGCTATGTCGTCGGCGCGCTGCCTGGCCTCGGCAAGGGCACGGGCGTGGCGGTCGCCATTCCGCTGACCTTCTACCTCACCCCGCCGGCAGCGCTCGGCATGCTGATCGGCATTGCCAAGGGCAGCGGCGCGGGCAGCGCGGTTTCGGCCATCCTGCTCAACACGCCGGGCGAGCCGTCGTCAGCGCCGACCGCGCTTGACGGCTACCCGCTGGCGCGCCAGGGCAAGGCGCAGAAGGCGCTGAAGATGGGGCTGCTTGCCTCGGTGATTGGCGATTTCCTGTCGACCATCGTCCTCATCGTTCTGGCCGCCCCCATCGCGCGCTATGCGCTGCTGATCGGGCCGGTGGAGCTTTGCACCATCCTGCTGTTCTCGCTCACCTTCATCGGCGGACTTTCAGGCTCATCGATGACCAAGGGGCTGATTGCCGGCGCGCTCGGCATCTTCTTCGCCACGATCGGGCTCGAGACCGAAACCTTCGTGCCGCGCCTGACATTTGGCTTTCTCGAACTCGATGATGGCATCAAGCTGGTGCCGATGGCGATCGGCATGCTGGCGGTCGCTGAAATGGTGGTGCAGGCCGGCAATCTGAAGACGCTGGATGCGGAAACCGGTCAGATTCGCGACGGCGACAAGCGCGAGGACCGGGTGATCCTGTGGTCGGAATGGCGTCGCTGTTTCCCGGCCATTGCCCGTGGCACGCTGATCGGTTCGGTGGTCGGCATTCTGCCGGGGCTTGGCGCAAGCGTCGGCTCGTTCCTCTCCTATGGCGCGACCCAGAAGGCCTCGAAGACGCCCGAAAAATTCGGCACGGGCATGATCGAAGGGGTGGCGGCCGCCGAAAGCGCGGACAATGCAGTGGTTCCCTCGAGCCTGATCCCGCTGTTCGCGCTTGGCATTCCGGGCAGCGTCATCGCCGCCATCCTGATCGCCGCCTTCATTCTGCACGGGCTGACCCCCGGTCCGCTGATGTTCAGGCAGCAGCCGCGCCTTGTCGCCGATGTCTACGCCGCCATGCTGTGCGCCAGCGTGATCATGCTCGCGATCGGCTATCTCGGCCAGCGCGTGTTCTCGCAGATCATCAAGGTGCCGATGCGCCTGATCATTCCCGGCGTGCTGCTGCTGTGCTGCGTCGGCGCTTACATGGAGACCGGCAGCATCTTCTCGATCTATGTGATGCTCGCCTTTGCGCTGGTGGGGTTTTTCGCGCGCAAGCTCGATTTTTCATTTGTCACGTTCCTGATCGGCTTCGTCATCGGCCCCAATCTGGAACTGAGCTTCCGCCAGTCGCTGCAATTGCTGGATCACAACGCCTTCAATATCGCGA
This sequence comes from Martelella sp. AMO21009, assembly GCF_053484295.1. NCBI lineage: Bacteria > Pseudomonadati > Pseudomonadota > Alphaproteobacteria > Hyphomicrobiales > Aurantimonadaceae > Martelella > Martelella sp. AMO21009. The sequence continues at coordinate 14,119 of NZ_JBAKFR010000041.1, read as the reverse complement.
AGCATCCGATCGCGCTTGTCTTCCTGATCCTGACGGTCGTGGTCACGTGGTGGATCGGCCATGGCAGCAGAATGGCGACCTCGGTCGTCAAGCATGACGCGCATGATTTTTCCGGCCCCGAAGGACGGGACGACAATGAATTTATCGCAACCAAAAGGGAGGATGAGCGATGAAATCGATTACCAAACGAGGCCTGCTCGGCCTCATCGGGGGTGCGGCCATCGGGCTTGCCGGCTTCTCGGGCGCAGCAGTTGCTGCCGATACCTATCCTGACAAGCCGATCACCATGCTGGTCGGCTACGGCGCCGGCGGCCAGACCGACCTGATCGCCCGTGCCGCAGCGCAGGTGATGGCGACCAGTCTCGGCCAGCCGATCAATGTCGTCAACAAGCCGGGTGCGGGTGGCGCCGTTGCCGCGCGCGAGCTGATGAAGGCAAAGCCCGATGGCTATACCATGCTGTTTCACTCCAATACGGTGGTGAATTCGGCCCCCTTCATCATGGAGGGCGTCAGTTTCACGCCGGGTGATTTCGAATATGCCGGCATGATCACCGCTTACCAGGTCGGTATGGCGAGCCAGAAGGACCAGCCCTTTAACAACATCACCGAATATGTAGCCTGGGCCAAGGAAAATCCGGGCTCGAGCTATGGCGCGTTAAGTCCGGAAGCCCGGCTTTATATCGAAGCACTGATCAAGGCCAATGACCTCGACGTCAACATCGTACCGCTGCAGAGCGGCAGCGAAATGATCAATGTGCTTCTCGGCAATCAGGTGGCGCTCGCCTTTTCCGGGGGTATCCACTACCGCTATCCGGACGAACTGAAGTCGGTTTCCGCGCTGACCAGTTTCCGCCATCCCTCCGCCCCTGACGTTCCCACGATCGAGGAGGAGGGCTATCCGCTGGCCATGGATTCACGCACCACGCTGTTCCTGCCAAAGGGCACGCCGCGGGAAATCCTCGATCGCCTTTCCGAAGCGTTGAAGGTCGCCGAAACCGATCCCGGCTTCCAGAAGGTGACTCAAGCGGCCGGTATCCCGATCGACTATTTCGGCGTCGATGAGGCCTATGCGGAAATGCAGGCCACATACGACAAGAACAAGGCGATCATCATGGGCGGAGCGGCCAAGTAAGGTCCCCGCGTCAAATCGCGTCGCGCCCTGGCGCGGCGCACCCGCCAAAAAATCGGAACGTAAACATGTTTCAGCCGCTCACGGGTGTGAAGGTGATCGATCTGAGCCAGGTTCTGGCCGGTCCCTACGCCACCTATCAACTGGCCCTGATGGGCGCCGAAGTGATCAAGATCGAAAAGCCGGGCGAGGGCGACTGGACGCGTCTTGGCGGCCTGCTGCCGAGACTTGCCGAGCGGCGCATGGCCTCGAACTATCTGACCCAGAATGCCGCCAAGAAATCCGTGACACTCAATCTCAAGAGCCCGGAAGGACTGGCAATCGCAAAACGCCTGATCGCGGAGGCGGACGTCTTCGTTGAAAATTTCAAGCCGGGCGTCGCCGAGCGTCTCGGCCTCGGCTTCGAAACGGTGAAGGCGCTGAAGAGCGATATCGTCTACTGCTCGATCTCCGCTTACGGCCAGAACGGGCCGTGGAGCGGCAGGCCCGCCTATGATCATGTCATCCAGGGCATGTGCGGTATCATGCTGACCACGGGCAAGCCGGGTGATGGCCCCACCAAAGTTGGCGCGCCCTATGTCGATTTCGCAACCGGCATGAACGCCGCCCAGGCGATCATGGCCGGCCTGCTGGAAGTCAGACGTACCGGTGAGGCCGTGCAGGTTGATGTCGCCATGCTCGATACCGCGCTGATGCTGATGGCCTCGCTGATGACCCAGCAGAAGACCGCCGACTGGAAGCCCGAGCAGAACGGCAACGAGGCCTGGAGCGCAAGCCCGTCCTCGGGCGCGTTTCAGACCATGGACGGCGTACTGATGCTCGCCGCCAACAACGAGCCGCAGTTTCAAAAGCTCTGCGGCGCGATCGGCCGCGAGGATATCCTGTCCGATCCGCGCTGGCGCGACCCGGCGGCGCGCAAGCAGAACGGCGCGTCTCTGCGCGAAACGCTGAACGCCACCTTCCTCACCCGATCTGCCGATGAATGGGAAGCAGCGCTGGAAGAGGTCGATGTCCCTGCCGCCCGCGTGCGCGGTCTCGACGAAACGCTTGCCGAACCGCATATCGATGCGCGCGGGCTGCTTTCCGAGTTCACCATTGCAGGCCATGACACGCCGATCCATGTTCCATCAATGAGCTTTCGCGCCAATGGCGCGGCGGTGACGGCGGCAAGCCCGCCGCCCGAACTCGGCGCCGATACGACAAGCGTGCTTGAGGGTCTCGGACTTTCGGCGAGCGAGATCGCCGGCCTGCGTGCAGCCGGAGTAATCTGAGGAATGGCCATGAAAACCATGGATTGGCCGGGTGAACCCGGGACTGCGAGGACAGTGCGGATCAGCCTTGGCAGTGACCAGGGTAGCTTGCCGCTCGTCTGCCGGTTCCCGTCGGACGGCCGGGCGAAAGGATACATCATCTTCTGTCACGGGCTTGGCGCCTGTGGTGAGGATCATGTCGAACTTTCGACTTTTTTGGCCAGCCACGGCTATCTCGTCATTCATCCGAGCTTTGCCGATGGCATTTTGGCGGTCGCGGCCGCCGAACCGGAGCTTGGCTTTGCCCCCGATGCGCCGGAGCTTTTACGGTGGACAACCGTTCCGGCGCTGAAGACGCGTCTATACGACATTCTGCACACGCCAGCCTACTGGTTGGCGCGGATCCGGATTGTCGGGACGATCATGGACAATTTCCGGTCGATCCGTGCGGCGACGCTGGGTTCTTGGGACGAGCCCCTGCCGGCTGCGATCGCCGGTCATTCCTTCGGGGCCTATACCGCGCAGCTTCTGGCCGGTGCGGAAATCGACCTGCCGGGCGAGGGGCCGCGTTCGTTTCGCGATCCGCGGTTTTCCGCCGCTATTCTGCTGAGTGCCCAGGGCCGCGACCAGCAAGGTCTGCGAGACGGCTCATGGCACGCTATGGATGGTCCGGTTTTGACGGTGACCGGTAGCCGTGACGGCGGCGCCAAGGGCCAGGATTGGCACTGGAAGACCGAGCCCTTCGACCTTGCGCCCGCCAGCGACAAATATCTTGCCGTGCTTGGGAACGCAGACCACTATCTCGGCGGTATGACCGACAACGACCCCACGCCGGGCAATGCCAGCCAGCGTACCGCAGTCTCGCAACTCACGCTCGCCTTCCTCGACGCGTATCTGGCGGATGACCAGGGCGCACGGGCCTGGCTTGTTGCGCTTGACGGCCGGATTGGCGACTATCCTGCTGAGATCAGGCGGAAGTAGTCTTCCCCTCGCTCGTATCCGCTCGCCGACATCAGCCGGTCAGAAGCGTCCGCCGATTGGAAGTTTGATGCCTCTCGTAGGCATTGCCGAGTTGTTTGACCTCCGCGTTTCGGGTATCGAGACGAGATGAAGTTGCCGAGCTCATTTCCCCGTCTGAAGGGGTTTCGTTTTCCGCGTGGAGTTGTCGCCTACGCGGTCTGGGCCTATCATCGATTTGCGTTGAGCACGGCCGATGTGGAAGATCTTCTTGCTGAACGCGGTGTGATCGTGAGCAGGGAAACGGTTCGTCTCTGGATCAACCGCTTTGGCCGACATTTTGCCGACTGTATTCGCACAGACCGGCCCAAGCCGAACGATAAGTGGCATATGGATGAGGCTGTCATCACGATCAGCGGAAAGAAATTCTGGCTTTGGCGGGCAATTGACGCCGCTGGTGACGTGCTCGACATTTTGGTTCAAGCTCGCCGCAATACCAAAGCTGCCAAGCGTTTTTTCTCAAGGCTGGTCAAGCAATTCGGTGAACCACGTGTCGTCGTGACGGACAAGCTGCGCAGCTATATCAAGCCGATACAAGACCTGACGCCAGATGCTGATCATCGGGCCCACAAGGGCCTGAACAACAGAATTGAAAACTCATACCGTCAGACGAGGAAGCGAGAGAAGATCATGGGGCGATTCAAATCACCTCCTCAAGCTCAACGTTTTCTGTCAGCCCACGATCAGATAAACACCCTCTTTCGTCCCCGCCGATACAACCTCTCAGCTCTCTCATATCGACACGCAAGAGCAGATGCCTTCTGCCTGTGGGCCGATTACACGGCAGAAATGGCAGCTTGAAAAACGAACACCTCGCCAACCCGCGACCAAAGACAAACAACTTGGCAATGCCGTCTGTTTGCGCCACCCGGTCGATGATTTTAACATTCCGTTTTCCTTGCTTTCGAGCAGGAAGCAGGCAAAGGGGTATCGTGCGCAGAAACTGCGTTTTTCCTCTTGCCTACGATGTCGGGCGAATGCTAAAAAGAACCTATCCAAGTGTTGGCTATTTTTAGCACTAAGCCCCCGCCGGTTGCCGCCGCGCGGGGCTTTGTCGTTTTGAGGCTACCTCAAATTCTCTCTCCTTTTTGTCGAGGCTGAGTTGGGCTTCACCGAAGTCAAAATAGAATCAGCGGCATCCGCCAACTGGTTCTGTATCGCGTTGATCAAGCTATAGTCGCCACGCACAGCGCAAATTGCGCCGCCACCGGCAGTGCCTTCCGAGAGTACACATGCGCAAACGAGAGCTTTGGCGGTGTTTGCTCGACCTGTGCTCATCCCTGAACCTCACGCGTCTCAAAGCCATAGTCGATCATTGACCGGTATCTGTAGCCGGGCAGGGCAGGGCGTTGACGACCTGCAACATGGCTGCGAATAGCTCTCAATGCATTCGGGAAAGCGTACCCATAGCGCTCGATGAGCCAGAATCCGCAGCAAGCGAGAACGAGAGCGATGAAGGTCCACAGCCGCAAGTGCAACGTCAGAAGCAGGAAGAAGAATATCAGGCGTGCATCGAAGATAAGCAGGCGCGGCATTCGCACTGTTTCCCGCCAGTAGACCGGCGTGCCGTAGATATTAAAGCTGCTTTCCGCCATCAGTTCGCCACCCCGACATTTTCGAGGAAAAGGATGCCGATCATCTGACCGGCACGAACCTTGACCAAGGGGCCGCTCGGCGCGTTGTTGTTGAGGTCGCTGGAAATGGCGTCGCCAGCCGCGGCGAAGCCGGCATAGATGCTTTCGTTCACCGTCGGTTTGTTGGTGATGATGGAGCCAATATTGTCGGAAATGCCAACATATTGCTGCTGTGGTTCAGATAGAGAACCACTCAGCCCGGAAATGAACGCGGCTGCCATCTTGCCGCCATACCGCTGAAAATAACGACGGTCGATGTCTGTTTTCACGGCGATGGTCGACTGCTGCGCATCGATCGCATAGGCGCTGGTGTCGTAGTTTGCGCCATCGGGCATCACGATCCGATCGAACTGAATGACGAGCGCGCTCTGCGTCTTGTTCACCTCTAAGGCGCCAATGGCGCGGGCGCCATCGAGGGGGCCATTGATGATCTCGGCGATCACAGGTCCGGGCGTATCGGAATCGGAAGCGTTCTGGATACGCGCCATGACCGTGTCGCCGGCGACCGCATAGGTTTGAACCGGTGAAGATCCGGACGACTGGACGGAACCATTGCCACCGCCCTGTCCATTACTGGCCGTGAGCTGTTCTGGCGGCGTATACAGATCCTGTTCGACGACAACTGTTGCCTGTGAGGCCACAGGCTGCCAGGACTGAAGCAAACCTTGCTGTTGCGCGCTCATGGCGCTCGCAAGCTGATCGATGCGTCGATAGTCAGTTTGCGGTTTGGGGGGCGGCCGACGATCGGCGGTTCGGTATTCAACAGGTTGGTCGCGACGCTCGATTACATTGGCGGGCGCGACTGGCCGTTTTACCGGCGGCGGCTCTTTCTTTTGCCCGATCGTATCAATCGACCGCATGGCTTCGTCAGGTGTCGCGATGAAGCTTTCGTCGTTTTCGAAAGCTGTCTTGGCACCGACCTCGTTAGACTGATCGAGCGTATTCTGGTAGCGCTCCGACCGTCCCTGCTGTTCGCCGCCGGGCGTACTCTCGACATTCGGTGGGCGCGCAACGCTCGACGATGGAACGGGCGAAGACGAATAGCTCTGCCACAACACGAAACCAAGACCGACTGCGATCACCAGAATACCGCCGTAGACAATGCGATTGTTGCGCTGCGCGCTCCGATCGATCGTGGAACGCCGTTCATCGTTCATGGGCGATTCAGTCTCGACTTCCGGCGCGCCCTGGTGCGTTTCGCTGGTATCGGGGTTGTTGTGGTTCTCGTCAGATCGGTTTTCTGAATCGGTCATTGGAAAATTCTCACTTTCTTGACAGAGCCATCGGACGAGATCAGTGCAACGGGCGTAGGTTTGAGCTTGTAGGCGTGAACCGAGCCAGGACCGGTCAGGCTTTCAGTCCAGGACGGTGAAAGCAGCGTGCTGGTCGTGCGAATGTAGAGATCCTTTCCGTAGCGCCATGCCGATACGGACGGCTCGTCCGTGGAAAGCCTCGTAGCGTTTTGTGGAATGCCAGCGCCTTGCACGAACGCCATCATAACCTGGTTCGAGGCGCGGCTCGGCGGTGCGCTGACAGCCGTGGAAACATGGGCGTTCGGGCCAAGTCCGTCGACCTGATAGTCGCGCCGATATTGCGTGACTTTCTCGTTTGTCTCGACGTCAATGATCAATGGCCGGTCCTCGCCGACCAGCGAAACGGTCAGGTTTGTAAAGGCATGCGGAAGAAGCGGGGTAATCATGAGCTGATTGCTGCCCTCCTGCATCGCATAGACCTGAAACGCATTGGGGCGACCGACGCCATAGCTGGCAATGGGCCAAGCCTTTCCGGTGCGGTCAAAGAAGGCGAGGTTGGAGATCGTTCCGAGCGAGGTTTTGATGGCGGTGGTTTGTGCGGATGCCTCAAGCGAAACCTGAACCTGATCAGAGATCGCCTTCGGCCGAAAGCCGGCCGCGGGTTGAGCCGCGGCCTTCTGGCTTTCATTCACCCGACGCTTGTAGTCGCGGATCAACTCGGGAGTCATCGGCATTTGAGATTGAACCGCCGCGCCGTAAGCGGTGATTTCTTCCGGTGACAGCGGCCGGTCCAACTCATCCAGCGACTTGAGTAAGTGGTCAGACCCAATGACAGGAAACTCGCTCTCAGGCTGCTCATATTGCTGTTGGTCGGCCTTCTGCTGATTGATCTGTTCGGCGCGCTGTGTGCCTTGCGCGGCCGCCTGGGCAAGCCCGCTTGGCGCGTCCTGCGCGAGGGCAGGGGTAGTCGTGGCCAGGAAAGTGCACAGAAGGACGCCTGAAATACGCATTGTCATCAGGCGCCTCCACGCGCTGCGATAAAGCGGTTGATCGCGACGGCTTCAGGGGTCTGATAGGTTTCCATCCGATTGATGGTAACTGTCACAAGAAGATCCTGCCCGGACACTTCGCTCGCGGATTCATAGGTGATGCGGAGCGGAATCTGCACGACCCACTGATAAACGCCGCGGGCGTTTGGCCCCTGCGACAGGATCACCGCATCTTGTGCGACTGCCGTAGTATTCAGCCTGCGCTCTTTCACCATTTCGAGCTGACCGCTCTTGTCCAGAGCGTCGATGAACGAATTCCATCCGGCGGGCTGGGTGAAATATTTCTGAACGGCGGTGAGGTCGGCGCGATAGTTGGTGAACGAGTAGGTTAACGCGGCGGTCACGGCCTGGGTGGCGAAGTTGGCGACTTCGTTTGCATTGAGGTGCGGTTTATCCAAAGCCACCAATGGCAAGATTTGGCCGTTGGTCGTTGTCGCAAAATAGCGCGGCGCGGGCTTATGGGTGGCAAGGTAGGCCGCCGCGCCCACCGAAACGACGGTTGTGACCAGAAGCGCACCGCTGATCACCGACATCACCCGGAACGCTGTCCGATACGTCTGTGTGCGTTTCATGACGGTTTCGAGTGCGCCATAGGATTGCTCGCTCATGCCTCACTCCATCGTGAGCGCCGTATCGAGCGCCTGCTGGGTGAGATTGCCAAATGCGAATTGTCCGCCCTCGGGGGTCTTGTAGATGAAAAAAGGAACGCCCTTGATCCCGTTCTGACGTACGCATCCGAGCAGGGCCGCATTGCGGATGTGAGTGATCGTGTGAATGCTCTGTCTATATAGACGGCAATATAGACGGTGCATTAATGATGGACATCACAAGCGATCTCACCGGGCATTTCAGCCGGATGGAGATTGTCGATAGCGGGCGTCGCCGTCGTTTCACGGACGAAGCGAAGCTGGCGATTGTGACTGAGAGTTATAACGGCCCGCGGCAGGTGACGGCGACCGCGCAGCGACATGGGATCACGCGCTGGCAGTTGAATGCCTGGCGCAGGGCGGCGCGGGAAGGACGGCTTGTCCACGGCGCGCCGAACGGGTTTGTTCCGGCGGTCGTTGTTGGCAATCCGGTTGTTGCGAACACGCCGCCCGCGGCGACTGTCGCTGTGCCGCCGCCTGTCATCGACCACGGCCGCATGGAGGTGGTGAGTGCGAACGGCCGCCGTGTGATCGTCGGCCAGGATGTCGACGTTGAGGTCCTGCTGCGGATCATGCGTGGACTGGAGACGTTGCGATGAACCCGTTTCCGATGGGAGCGGGGATCAAGGTGTGGCTGTCGACCGGACATACAGACATGCGGTGCGGCTTCCCTTCGCTGGCGTTGCGGGTACAGGAGGTATTGAAGCACGATCCGCTGGGCGGTCATCTGTTCTGCTTCCGGGGCCGCCGCGGTGATCTGATAAAATTGATCTGGCATGATGGCCAGGGCGCCTGCCTGTTCACGAAAAAGCTGGAGCGCGGTAGGTTTATCTGGCCTGTTGTGGAGGGCGGCGCAGTGGCAATCACACCGGCGCAGCTTTCTTATTTGCTGTCCGGAATTGACTGGCGGGCCCCTCAGGAAACCTGGCGTCCGACACGGATTTGATTGTCTTATTCATTGAATTCGTTGAAGAAATATGCTCTTGTGTCGGCATGTCGTTGCCGCCGCTTTCCTTTCCTGACGATCTTGCCAGCGCCCATGCCGCGCTGCTGGCAGAACGCGAGGCACGGTTGCAGGCCGAGGCCGAAGCGACCAAAGCCAAAGCAGAGCTTTCCAGCATCGAGGCGCTCAACGCCTATCTGCAATTGCTGATCGCCAAGCTGGAGCGGGACAAACACGGTCCGAGCCGGGAGCGCACCCAGCGGCTGATCGACCAGATGGAACTGCAGCTCGAAGAGCTGGTTGCCGATGCGACCGAAGATGAGATCGCTTCAGAAGCGGCTTCGGCCAAAACCCAAGTTGTGCGTGCCTTCACCCGCAAGCGGCAGTCAAGCAAGCCCTGGCCAGAGAATATCGAGCGCGAGCGCGTCGTCATCGACGCACCCGGTGCCTGCGATCACTGCGGCAGCGAACGCCTGTCGAAGCTCGGTGAGGACATCACCGAGACGCTGGAGGAGATCCCGCGCCGATTCAAGGTGGTCGAGACCGTGCGGGAGAAGTTTACCTGCCGGGAGTGCGGCTGCATCAGCCAGGCACCCGCGCCCTTCCATGCAACGCCACGCGGTTTCCTCGGCCCAAACCTGCTTTCCACCATCGTCTTCGACAAATTCTCCGAGCATCAGCCGCTTAACCGCCAAAGTCGCCGGTTCCGCAGCGAGGGGATCGATCTGTCGACCCAGACGCTTGCCGATCAGGTTGGCTATATCAGCGCCGCCGTCAAGCCACTCTTCGATATGATCGAGACCCATGTGTTTGCCGCCGAGCGATTGCACGGCGACGACACGACTATCCCAATTCTCGCAAAAGGCCAGTGCACCACCGGCCGAATATGGACTTACGTTTGCGACGACAGGCCCTTTGGCGGGCAGTCGCCGCCGGCGGCCGTCTTCTACGCCTCCAGCAACCGGCGGGGTGAACATCCGCAACGACACCTGGCCGAGTTCACCGGCATCCTGCAGGCCGATTGCTACAATGGCTTCAATCCGCTCTTCGACCGGACCAGGAAACAAATCCCGGTGACGCCGGCCTTCTGCTTTGCCCATGCGCGGCGAAAGTTCTTCGAACTGGCGGATGTCTCTCGCAGCGCCCGGCGGGGCAAGGGCTTGAGGCCTGTCTCTGCGACGGCGTTGGAAGCGGTCAAACGCATCGATGCGCTGTTTGACATTGACCGTGATATCAACGGCAAGAGCGCCGAAGAGCGCCTTGCCGTGCGCCAGGAAAAGAGCAAACCGCTGCTCGACGAGTTGGAGGCTTGGTTGCGGCAGGAGCGCGAAGGTTTGTCACGATCCTCGCCGGTGCTTGAGCCGATCAATTACATGCTGTCGCGCTGGCAAGACTTTGCCCGGTACGCCGACGACGGCAGGATTTGCATGACGAACAACGCGGCAGAAAGAGCCCTGCGCGGCGTGGCCTGCGGAAGAAAGAACTGGAGCTTCGCCGGTTCCGATCGCGGCGCAGACCGGGCCGCCATCATGCTGACCCTCATCACCACGGCTCGTCTCAACGACATCGATCCGAAGGCCTGGCTGGCGGACGTGCTGGCCCGCATCGCCGATCTGCCCGTCTCCCTCCTGCACGAATTGTTGCCGTGGGGATGGAAGAGGATCAAGGCGGTGGAGGGTGCAGTTGCTGCGTAAATAACTGCCGGAAGAGTTCTTCCGATCGGCGCAGACCCTCATCCGTCAGCACCAGCGACTTCGACTTGTTCACCGGATCGCCAATCAAGCCTTTCTGGTGCAACCGATCCGTTGTCGCCCAGTCAAACCCCTTCCAGGCGAAACGCTCGTTGTGAAGCGTCAGCCATAGCAGCGCCAACACCGCATCTTCGATTTTGCCTTCGTCGATCTCCATTCCGCCAATCTACCACGTGCGAAAGCAAAAATCCCGCGGTCCTGCTCGGATGGATACGTTCTGACGCATCCACAATACGTTTCTGCGAAGGATATCCGCCGTCTGATCGTCGATTTTGTCGGGAGCGATTGCAGCAACCTTTTGACCACCAACGCTTGAGGTCGCGGCATACTCATTTTTCAGGAAAACCGTGCCGACATTGTCCGACTGAAGGATTGCCGCAGAGATATTGAAAGCCGCCTCGCTGAGGATCGGAGCGAGAATGATGCGCAGGTCGATATCGCCGTTTTGAATGAGCGGCTTCATTGAATCGATCGACCATGCACAATGCGGGCAAGTGGGATCGGCAAGCAGGAAGAAGGTCGGCGCATCGGGCTTTGGCTTGCCGACCGGGAACCACGCGCTGAAATCATGGGCCTGCTGCACCAGCTCATCCAAAGACTGAGCGGTCGGAATGTCAGGCGTATTTTGAGAGCCGACCGACGCCAATTTGGGCGGTTTGCCTGCGTCAACCTCGACGGGCGAAGCGGCCGGCGCGGCATCCTCGCCCGGTTCAACCACATCCGAAGACGGTGCTTCGACAGCTTCCGCAGTATCTGCCTCGGTCAACCGCTTGGGGGCTTTGAGAGCGCCGGGGTTCGATGCAGCGGGTTCCTCTTTGGCGACCTTCGGTGAAGGGGGCCGTGAAGGAGAAGGGGCGCTGGCGGTTTTGAGTGAGACGGCATTCGGCTTGGTCGATAGCAACGCGCCGGAAATGTCCTCGCCCTGCGGCCCGACAACCGAGCCGAAAATCGTCAGTCCGTCTTCCGTTGTCAGCGCAAATTTCTCTGTGCCGTCACCCTGCGGCACAGCCCATGCCTGCATACCACCGACCTTCATCAACGGGCGCGCGCCGTAAAGGTTGAGCTGGTTCTCGATGAAAGGTGCTGCTGATGTGCTGCAACCGACAAAGGTGGTCTGCCAGGGCAGATCGATGTCGGCCTGAGTGACGTTTTCGGCGATCGCCCCGAGTGGCCACAGGCCGAGTAAGGCGGCGGGGAAAAGGACGGACGTAGAAACCGCCGACTTGCGTTTGAACATTAAGGAGGCCCCCGGCGCTAGTTTGTTCCTGTCAATGTTGCATTTAATGGCGTGAGCCTGTAATACATCAAGACATTGGAGCTGTGAAGTCCCCTTGGAAGGCGGGTGATTTCGGGGAAAAATCAGACCTCATCGGGGGCTCTCGTGACAAATCAAATTGAGTTATACGAACACGAATCGTATCGACGCAACCCTAATTTGCTGAAAATTGGCCCTAAATCGCTTGTTTTCACGGCGATCGTGGTCGCTGTGGCCGCGTCGGCGGCCAACCTCTATCTGTTTTTGCGTGAACCAGTGGCGGTCAAATCAGGCCGGGTCTCCGATGCAACATCGGCGCAGGTCTCAGAGCTACATTCAGAGGTACAACGGCTTAAAACCGCACAGGCTGACCTGGTACAGCAACTGAACACACTGACCGCCAGGAACGGCGTTCTCGAGCGCATTATCGGCCATGTGAATGAGCTGAAGAAACAGGACAGGTTCATCCTGAACGAATTGGTCACACTCCAAGGCACCGGCGGACCTCTGAGCTTAGAGGCCGCAAATGGCGGCGTTGGCGTGCAGCACGAGATTGTAACCCATCCGGTCGTCGCCATGCCGGCCCCGGACGGGGATAGTGCGGAATAGGGCGGGCTATGGATAGTTTTGTCCAGCTTCTGGAGCGCGGTGTCGCGATCATTGCCCCCTTGCAGGCATTGGTCGCAGGCACCTGCTTTTTGGTGGGTCTCATCTTCGTGGCGCGCTCGATCGTCGGCATGGCTTCAGCCCACGAGCTCCGTAGTATTGGGGGCGCGGTGTCTGGCTCATACACCGGTCCGCTGGTCCTGTTCTTCGTCGGCTCACTGCTGATTTCGCTGTCGACGGTCATCGGGGCATTCCTGATGAGCTTCTTCCTGCAATCCGAGAGCGTGTCGGCGGAACAGGTATTCACCTACGCGCCCGAAATCACCAAGCCGCTTTCCGCCGAAATGAGCCAGAGAGCCGTTATTGCTCTCGTTCGTTTCGCGCAATTCATCGGCCTTCTCGGATTTGTACGGGGTCTGTTCCTGCTCGCCCGCGCCGGCAATGGCGGGCAAATCGGCGATACGGGACGCGGGATTGTCCATCTCGTGGCAGGGACATTGGCGATCAACATCGTCGTTGTCCTGCAGATGCTTGAAAAACTTCTGGTCAAATAAAAAGGAGAGACCAAATGCAGAGAAAGTGCACCGGCCTGCTGACATTTTCCGGCTTTTATCTGGCCACGCTAGGGCCCGTGATGGCGCAACAATCGCTGGGCGATCTTGCCAGCAACTTTTCGACGACCACGCTTGGCCCATGGGCCGACCTTCTCGGCTCAGTCGCCTTCTTCGGCGGCCTTTTGTGCATCATCATCGGCATTGTGAAACTAGTCTCGAACTCCAGAAATCCGCATCAACAGCATTCCCCGATGTCGATGCTCATCTGGTTTCTCGCCGGCGCACTGTTGATCGGCTTGCCGGCCTGGGCCGGCGTTGGTGTCACGAGCTTCCTCGGCTCGGGTGCGGATACGTCGACCATTGATGGAACGCTGAGAAGCATCAACTGATATGGCACGTTTCGGCGAAACCCTCGACTACATCGCAGCGGCCTTGAGCCGCTCGGCCTTCCGCAAGTCGCTGGATAGCTATTGCCGTCTGGTAACCGCGGAGGACAACGATACTCTTGTCGCCGACGACGGGTCGCTGGTGAGTGTCTTTGCGCTCGAAGGGTTCCGCTCGCTGGCCGGTGAAGTGGAGGTGTCGCAGACTGTCGAACAGCTGCGACGCACCATCACGCCCTATTTCGCCTCCCCCGGCTGCGCCCTGCAATTCTGGTTCGGCCAATCGCCGAATCTCGGCGCATCCGAAATCGACATGGCGTTAAGCTCAATCGGCCGCGTTGCCCATGACAGCGGACTTGATGTCGGCGATTTGATTGACGAGCGCCGCAGGATTTTGCCGCGAAAGCTGACCGGAGAACGTTCCTATCTGGCGGTGTGGTCACGCCCCTCCAACCTGACAAAGAACGAGATCAAGGCGGGACAGGCGGCGAGGAGGAAAAACCTCTCAGGCGCGCCCTCAATGCGACAATCGCAATGGCCCGATGCTGCTCTGGAAGCACTCAGAACACGTCACAGGTCGGTTTCGGATGCGCTTTTGCGCGAATTTGCGCTGGTCGGTATCGAAATGGAGCGCTTGGATGCGCGTAC
>NZ_JBAKFR010000040.1:0-41296 GCF_053484295.1 Martelella sp. AMO21009 | reverse complement strand
GAACTACTTCAAATCAACAGCATGCGTTGCAGACTAATCGCCCGACGCTCTAGCCAGTGGGTTTCGAGTTTTGGAGCATCGGAAACCAGAATAAAGCCCTCGATCTTGGGCATCAGCTGTTGGACGACGTCTTCAACGGTCGGGGCGGTCTCCAGATCCGATATCGAAATCCCGTGCACAGCTTCGCTTCGCTTCGACCAATCCGCGCGCTCCCAACTCGATGCTGGCCGTATCAGCGATGACCATGTCTGAATCTGGGTACCTTCAATCCATGATATGCCGACTTCGATGGGCCAGCTCTCTACCGAGAGAGACGAGGCTTCGAAATCCAGGGCCATGAGTGTTTCGATTTTTTTGCCGGTCATCGATTTCGTGCGGTCTGTTGCTGCGTCGACGCCAGAATTTCAGATGCAAGGCGGATCGCGGCAGTCTCATCCAGCCGGCAGGAAAGCGCGTCCTGTTGTAACAGGTCTGCGTTCAGAAACGGGTGAAATTTTTCAGACTGTGGTTCTGCCTGCCGGTAGAACAAGGAAAGCCTCTCGCTTTCTGCAATCAAAGCAAGCGCATCCTCAAGCCTGAGTTTAGCTTCTTTCGTGCGAACCTCGATAAACCCGTCATAGATCGATGTTTCAAATCCGAAGCCTCCCAGCGCGAGCGCCAGTGTGTTGGTCACGACACTGCCCTTGCGTGTCGCAATGAGATGGCTATCCTCCCCCGTGGCAATAATGCGGCGAGAACCTGCTTCTGCCAGCGCGAAATTCCCCCGCGCTTCGGCAAGAAGTGCCGCCGCCTGCTTGTCGAGGTAGATCGGCACGGCTTGGCCTTCCAGAACCTCGAACATTTTCTCCACAATCTGGTTATGGATATCGCCGGGATCGCCTCCGAACAATGGCGGCGCACCTGCCTTCGATCTTGTTACGAGGATGACCTTTTCCCTCTCGTGGATCTCGACAATTTCCCATCGCCGTCCCGAAAAGATGATGGTCATGCCAGGCGCCAGGATGTTGTCGACGGGCAAGGTGCCGAGATCCTTGCCCTGTTCGACAAGGCGGAACTCCTCCGGCGTCTTGAACACGGCGTAAAAGCTGTAATGCTCAACCAGTTTCTCGCCCTGTCGACCAAGGAGAAGCAGGCCGTTGTCGGACTGCTCGATCAGCGCAATATCGGGACTTCCGATCTGTCGCAACACGGCGAGGAACAAGGCGGTGTCGACCGCATGAAACGGCCCCTTGCGGCATAGCGTGGCGTACAGACGCTCCGCGCTCGCGCCACCGCGTTCGGCGATCACCGCAAGGATTTGATGAACCAATGTCGAAAGATGAAGCGCTGACGAGCGCGGGGGCTCATACCATTTCTGAAGATAGAGTTCGATCATGGCAATGGCCCTCACCAGACCGAGCCGAAACCGGTCAGCAAGGTGACTGCCCTTTTCAAGTCGCGCCTCGATCTGATACTGGCGCAGGATCGAGGGCTGGCCGGCACGGCGGCCTGACCGCCCCAGCCGCTGCGCCAGCGATGCAACCGTGAACGGGGCGCCGATCTGTGCGACGCAGGTCACCGAACCGATATCGATTCCGAGTTCGAGTGTGGATGTGCAAACCGCCGTCGTCGGCAGGCTCGCATCCTTCAGGCGTTTTTCGACGAATTCACGGTGTTCCTTGGAAAGAGATGCATGGTGGGGATAGAACTCCTGCGGAAGTCCCTGAGCCTCGCCGAGCAGGCGCAACCGATCGGCATAGAGTTCCACTTTTCCTCTGGAGCCGGCGAACACCAGATTGTTGGAGCCGCGCAACTTCTCGAACAGATGCATGGCGATCGCCGCTTCGGCGGAACGATCCTCCTTCGCCGCTACATCATCCTCAGGCACTTTTCCACCCGTGACGTAGCCTCTCAGCTGCACCTGAAATTCCGCGCCACCGCCCGCTGCCTCACACAGAACCACATCATCGGGCGCTTCTCTACGCAGAAAGTGACGAGCAAGACCGGTGTCGCCGAGCGTGGCGGAGAGGCCGACCCGTCGGATTTGCCGCCCCGTGGCGATTTCCATACGGGTCATCAGGGAGCGGAGTTGAATGCCGCGTTCCGAATCGAGGAGCGTGTGCAGTTCGTCAAGCACGATTGCCCGCGTTGCGCCAAACAAGGTCGCGATCGAGCTACCGCGGCGAACGAACAGCGCTTCGAGTGATTCCGGTGTGATCAGCAGAACCCCACGGGGTACTTTAAGCGCGCGCGATTTCACACCGGAGCCGATATCGCCATGCCAAGGAACAACCGCAAGCTCGGCCTCCCTGCACATATCCTCAAGGCGCCGGGTTTGGTCATTGATCAAGGCTTTCAGCGGACCGACATAGACCAGGTCGAAGCCGTGGTCCTGAGCGGGTTCTTCAAGCAAGACATCTGAAATCAACGGCAGAAAAGCGGCTTCAGTCTTTCCGCCGGCCGTTGCCGCGGTGATTATGACGTCATTGTTCGTGCCGAGAATGGCGTCAATGCCTGCCGTCTGAACCGGTCGCAGCGAGGGCCAGCCCTGCTGCCGTATCCATTTCTGAAGCGGGGGTGCAAGCCGGTCGAAAGCGTTCATCCGAGTTTGAAGCTGCTCAGTTCATCATCCGGTTGGGGCGCCACACCTGCGCCATCTTCAATGTCGCTCATGTCATCTCCGGTGTCATTGGCGATCTCAATCTCCTCGATCAGGTCGCTCCACTCCGTGCCCGGATTCTGCTGCAGCACTGCGACAAGATTGACGAAAGCCGTCACCGTGTTGCGCGGTGTCCGGAAATAGGCCTCGCCGATCCTTTCGGAACAATGGCGCATGAAGGCTTCGAGCGCGGCATCCGGCAGCTGCCGCCCCTCGTCATGGGCAATCAGGTTGACCTTGCTCAGCAACACGAACAGGTCTTCAGGTGTCAGGCTGGAAAGCCGGACCACAGGCCCGGAGAGGTCGACCAGGCCATCGCGGGCAAAGCTGTTTTCGGCAAGCCGGGATTGCAGCGCCTCGTAACTGTAAAGCCCGCGCCGCGTGTTCATCAGGAATTCCGGCGTGCCGCCCATGATGAAGCCGAGATGGCTGGCACTGCCCTGCAGAACATCATTCAATATCCGCAGAATCTGCTCGTAGTTGGCATTGCGCGCCTGAGAGGATGTCAGTTTGAAAAGGTTGACCATCTCATCAAGCGAAACCAGCAAGCCGCTATAGCCCGCCTCGCAAACGAATGCGGACATCAGTTTCAGGTGATCATAGACATTGGCATCATCGACGATGGTGCGCACGCCAAGCGCATTTCGGGCGTCTGTTCGTGTCGCAAACTCGCCACGCAGCCAGCGAAGCGCTGCCGACTTGAGCTCCTCGTCACCGGTCTCGTGTCCCTCCCAGTATTTGCGGATCACTTCGGCGAATTCGAAGCCGTTGGTCATTTCCTCAAAATGCGCCAGCCGCTCCCGGATCAGTTCGCCCGTCGCCTTGTCCTGTCTTTCCGCATCCCGCTGCAACTGGCTGACGAAGCGCTCGACGACGCTCGCCATTGCACCACCATCCGGCTTGGTGCGCGAGGACAGGTTCCGCGCCATCTCGCTGTAGAGGCTACGCGCCTGACCACCGGTCGCGTGCAGCCGCCGATCAGGCGCAAGATCGGCCGACATCACGATCAGCCCCTTTTCGAGGGCAATGAGGCGGATGAGATTTAGGAAAAAGGTTTTGCCGGAGCCGTATTCGCCGATGACGAAACGGATCGCCGAACCGCCCTCCGCGATCCGCTCCATATCCCTGACAAGTTCCTCGATTTCGCGGGCGCGCCCGACCTGAATGTGTTGCAGCCCCAGTCGCGGGACCACGCCCGCCCGCAATGCCTGGATGATCGTGTCGCGTTCCCGTCGCTTTATGGCAGCCATCTGTTACCCCTTAAGCCGGCAACTGCAATTGCCGGACGATTTCGGTATTCAACTCGAAACCTTCGTATTCCTCAATAAGCGCATCGTCGTAGCGCGAGAATGACCATTCATTGATCGTTTCCAGTCCACCAGCCGCCATCAAGCCATGCTGACTGGCCAGCATGTTGAATTCCACCTCCGACCACTGATCGCGGGTGACAAGCTCGATCACGAAACCCGCGTGAACCGGATCTAGGCCAGGCAGAACGTCCTGTTGCACGTCATCATGTGGCTCATCATCGAGATCATCGTCGATATCGGAAGCGAAGATGGCGCCCAGAACAGAGGAGACGCGTTCGGTATCCTGGCGGATCGTTGCAATTCTGCCGCTGTCGAGAAAATCGGGGCGGGCCTCAGCAGGTATCGCCTCGCCCGGCTCGGCCGGCTGCGCGCGCAACAGCGTGACCGGTTCATCTGAGGCCGAAAGCGCGTGAATGTCGGAGTAGACCTCCGCTTCGGAAATACCGAGAAACTTGTAGATCTTCTCGATCGCGGAGACCTCATCGGCTGCGACCACATTGTCGGCGTGAACCATTGCCACGATGGCCCTTCTGATAGCGCCGCTCTCGGCCGGAGAGACGTTCTGCAGGCTTTTGCGCAGCCCCCTTGCGTCAGGTGGCACGGAAAGTTGCCAGGCAAGATTGGCTGTCAGGCGATTTCGCTCCGCCTCGTTCAACGGTTTGTCGTCGATCAGGCGCTGCAGTGCCATGCGTTCGGCTGGCGCAATCTCGTTGTCGGCATGCGCGATGAAAGCGCCGACCGTCAGTTCGGTCAGCGCCTGTTTATATCCATCGCTGACACTCTCAAGATCGCCATCCGCTTGCTCAAAAAGCATCACCGGATCGCCGATCTTCGGACCGCGCGGGGCGAAGCGCGGATCGGGAGAAAAGCCGATGCCGAGCCGTGCAAGGGCATCGGCCGCGCTCACAAGCTGTTTCTTTCCGATTTTGTCAGGAACCGAGCCTTCCAGTTTGGCGATGAGATCGACCAGTGGTACCAGCCCGCCACCGTCGATGATACCGTGTGCCCAACGCCTGATCTCCTCGAGATCGGCAGAGGGGAACAGCGGCCAGAGGGCTGGCGGAAGCAAGGCATGCGCTTCGACGCTCCCGCGCCCTTCAGGATTTCGACCGATATAGCGGCTCAGCTTGTCGAGTTCGTCGATGGCCTCGTCCGCGATTGACTTCGCTGTAGTAACAGGCGTTCCAAGGCTGGATATATCAGGGATCGGCTGACCGTTTGCTTTCGGAAGGAGCTCAACCTCAAACTCCGAAGACGCTGCCCGGTAGATAACCTTGAGATCGCGTTTGGGCTTGCGGAGCTTAAGCCCGTCCGGATATTTTTCGTTGAATTTCAGGCCGAACAGTGCACGGAATTCCTCCGCACAACGCTGTGCCGGGGTACGTCCGTAACATTCCGGGTGGCAATACCAAAAGCTCAGCAGCTGTTCGGACGATAGTCGCCCTCCTTCAGCGATTGTCGTGCCCAGCAGGATTTTGACCGGGAGCGGCAGCTCGCCGCTTTCCGACCCGAATGCCAGCTCAAGCGGGCGCGCGTCCTCTACAAAAGGAGCTGCTGCCTCAAGAAAAAGGCCAAGATAGCGCCGCGCCGAATGGTTCTCGTAATAGAGTGCCTGAAGTCGTTCGACCTCGCGCACTATCTCCAGCTTTTCATGCATACCGGGCTTGTCGACGAAGAACCGGCGTTCGAGACCGTAAAAATAGAGAAACATGTAACCGGCGTCATATCGGGCATCGTTACGGCCCGACGCGAGCCAATCGAGATATGTCCCGCGGGCGATCGGGGACATCTCCGAATAACTCGGCCAATACGGCATGTTCGTCCCAGCGATGTCGCTGCTGCCCGATGAAGCTTTCAAACCGGGATCGATATACGCCCGGCATTTTTCCTGATAACGACCGGCCCGTGGCGGCGTGCCGACATAGACCATCCCCGCGATCGTGCGGCCGGCTATCTTGACGGTCTCTCCGGGTGGCAACCAGGCACCCTGCTTTGCGAACCACCTACGATCGGAGGTTTCGCGCTTGCTGGTCAGGCGATCGGATCCGGTCTCGACATGCAGCCCACCAGCGCTTCGCCGGTCAGCGACCGTAGAAGAGGCCGAAACAGGATGGCTTTTTGAAGCAAAGAGACCTGCCGCAGGATTGGCATTCGCCAGTCTGAAATGGCTGTCATCTGCTTTGCGCTTTGCAGAGGTTGAACCCGATGTGGCTCCGCCACCGACACGGTTCATTCCGGTGGGGACTCCCTTGCTCGACGACGATACTGCCTGTTGTACGAGCGGCGCAGTTGAATACGCCGACGCCGCACGATTTGCGGATGCGAAATTGCCCTCGACGACGTCGTTTTTCGCATCAGCTTGCGCGATCTTTCTCTTGATACGTCTGCGCCGGAGCCAGATGAAAATCAACAGAGCGGGAATTGCGATTGCAATAGCGGTCGCAAGCGGGTCATCCGACGAGGAGGTACTGCTCTCTCCGGCAACCGTCTTCGGCACCTCCGTCGGGGCTGACGGCGGAGGCGGAAGAGTGTCGGCGCTATCACCGTTTCGCCCTTCCTCCGCAAGCTCCGGCGCAGATGAAGGAGCCGGGCTCTCAAGGGGAGGCGACGTTGCGCTTGTGTCCTCAGCAGGGAATTCCTCTTTGTTTTTAGACTCGGAGTTTCCAAAGGCATTGACCGGCGCCGTCTCTGCTCGGTTCAAAGGTACCGGCTCCTCGCTGACAGCCGGGGGCGCCGCTATTGCGGACGGATCTGGCTCGGCCTCTTTCCCGATCGCCGCCTGCGTGGCCGCATCTTGCATGCCGGTCTCTGCCAGACCGTGATCTGCCTGGAACGCTTTCAGTGCCGCACGTGTCTTGGGACCATCGATCCCGTCCACCGTCCCCGGCCTGTACCCATTTTCGGTCAGGAAACTCTGAAGTTCACGAATAGAAAGTTCTTCTGCGTTAGCTATCGGCGCAAACCAGATCACCGCGCCAGCAAATAAAACTGCCAGACACTTCCAGAATTTCGACCCCGCATCACTCATTGCAAGTCCACTTTCAACGCATTGCTTGGAGCAAGGTCAACATTGCGTTTTTTGATCTCTTCTTGCAAGCACTCCTAAATATAGCGATCTATGACTTTGGCGACAGTCGGCTCGATAGAAGCCAAGTCGGACTGGTGCAGCGGAGGCGGCGTCTGATGCCCGCGATCGAGCTGCCACAACCTTAGGGTCTCGACGGGATATGCACCTTCGAGCCCGCCGCCGTGAGATTTATTCGTGTGAAATTCTCGTGTCCGGGCACGAGCCAGGCCTCATCGAAATGACTCAAAAGGGGCCGACTGCTGACTGGCAGGTTTGGTCTCACCAATTAGCGAAACGGACGTTCGGGCTTGAGAGGCGTATAGTCGCTTTCGGCCCAAACCGGACCTTGGAAAACTTCAACAGTGCTGCGGCGCAGCTATCGCCAAAAGGTAAGGAAGCTTCTTGCTCAACTATGAATTGGGCTCCACCTGAGCCACATCTGAACTACTTTGCGGCGGCATCCAAAGTGTTGGCGGGATCGGTAAGCGATAGTGCCTACACGCTGTCAAAAACAATGGAACCAGACCTCGCTTCATCACTGTCATTTCAAAAATTGCCCCACACTCCTTGATTGCAAGGTTCAAGGTGCCTGCTATCTCCGCATATCCGCGTGATGGCGACAGGCCGGCTACGCAAATCCCATTGTAGGTATCCCCACGCCAAACTTTCTGATCCGTTTCCTCATCAGGGAACCACGCCTGATGAGTGCAGTTAGGTAGTTTTTGCGAAAGTCGTCTGGAAAATTCCTCGATATAGTCTTGTTCGGCCCCGAACTGAAGCCACACAAACAGATAGGGATACAGGATACTGCCAACACATGCCTCGTCTCGGTATTCCTGTTCATTGCTCGAAGGATGCGAAAGCAGATCGTTGTAGTCGCGAAAGCACGTCGGGTAATTGGCATTGGTTAGTAGCGCGAACGATGCGTTCTCAGCCATGGCATGAAACCATGGCATAAATCGCCTGCCTGACGATGTTTGTTGCGCAAGATACATGACCAAGGCTGCCTCGATCATGTGATCGTCCTTAAACGGAGACCCCAAAGTCGGATTATTGTTGATCAGAGCTACCAACATGTCGAGCATCTTAGTAGTCTGCTCGCTCAGGCTGCGAGCAAATTCGGGGTTCGCCCCTGAGAGAGCTTTCCCAAAGAAGTCCGTCCAGATTGCACGGGTAGCCGCACGCCCGAGCAGGTCGAACATCGCAAGATTGGCATCGACCGCTTCCCGCGACTTCACCGAAACGGTCAGCGCATGAAGCGTCTCGGCATGAGGATACAGTACCTTCTCAAAATACAACTCGGACATCATCAAATAGAGCCGAACGTACTGATCCAAAATCGCCGTCAGAGCGGTTTGATGCTTAGTAGGTTTCGGCTTGACTGGTTGTTCTCGCATTGCATCCCAGCAGAACAACAAGCCCAGTTCAGATATTCGATAGACGACATCGAGGCTCTTAGCTTCAATCGCCCAGGCGCATATGACGTGCAGGCAAATATACGCTTGTCTTAGCCTCAATAGTCGCTCGTTGTCTTTCATCTCCTCTGGCGATAGAACGATGGCGACAAAACTTCTAGTATACCCGTAGCAAGCCTCAGGCTCGTTCACCATCGCGAGAGCTTTCTGAAAATATCTGCGCGCCGCTTCGTCCAATAACTCCCGAGCCATCAAGGACTTTTCCATAAATCCAGCTAGGCGGTCCCCGTTCCATAGCTCAAAGCTCACTTCGCTAGTCGCGTTTTTCTGCGTGAAACCAGCCCAGTTGCTCTCAACAGTTTCCTTTAACTCCCCCCCCCCATGCACAAACATATTTTGATCGGTAAATCTTGATGCTCTTTTGAAATTTTTGAACCAATGTAGACATCCAGTATTTCCTGCAACTCTGGACGTACAGATTGAGGCCCCGTATCCCAATCGTTGCGCCCGACATCTCCTGCCTTGACGCAGAGCAAATAGAGGTACTTCTGATCATCGTCTGGCAATTGACCTACAGCGGATATATCAACACCGTCTTGGCGTGTTCCGATCATTGGAGTTTTCAGCACCTGCAACCCCATTGCAGACAGCAGATTGGGCAACAACGCTTTGTCAAGGTCACCACGTTCCTTGAGAGACGTGAGATATTCTTTGAGTATCAGCTTCATTTTGTTTTCTTCTGCTCGACCTTACAAACCGTGAGAAGAGCATTAAACCCAACCGGGTCAATCACGGACAGACGAGGAAGTTCATAGTTATAGGAGTGTTCGCTCAGCGGGGTGACACTTGGAAACTGCTTGCCATCAGCACCCGTGATCATACTGAAGCTCTTGCGACCGTAGAGCATCGTCGCAGTATGAAACAGATCACCAAGGATAGACATCTTGTGTGCTTGTTTTTGAATATCGGTGTTCCTCTGATGATCTTTTATCGCAGCTGCCCGCCTCGCTTCATTTGAGGGTTCAAGTTCGCTGAGCTCTTCCGCATTTTTCAATCCCTCGATGTAAGCCTTGTGTCGCGCTATAAGGTTTTGAGCTGCCTTAGCCACACTCGGAGAAGCACTAGACGCTTGCTGCTCAAGATACGGCCTTAGCTCACTAGAGTAGCTAAGCAGAAGTGGCTTCCAAAGAAGTCCTTCGATCTCAGGAACAGCATCTGGGTGTCCATGTTCCACTAGGCTAAGCAGAATTGACGCCGCCGTGATCTCATGCAGCCAGAGGAACCCGATACATTTTCGGGCTATAAAGACTTGATCGACCGCTTCGGCGGGAATGTCTTGCGGGTGGAGAGGTTGCGCGGCTCCCTTATCTCCTCCGCTGAGCATTTCGGCTAAGAAACTGCACAAGGAAAAGTCGCCAGAATTAAGCCATCGTGCGAAGAGATAGGACGCGTTTGCAGGTTTCTCCCAAACCCATTCGCAAAAGCTATGAAACTGCGTGCTCTTTGCTGGCTCCTCGAAGTGCGGAACCATGGCCTCGATGAACGCGACCACCTCCTTGAACGACCAGCGTTCATCTTTCCAGGTTAGCGCGTGATCTATCCAGTGGCTTGCTATTTCAAAGCTGGAGGATATGCTTTGTGCTTTACTCAATACTGCACTGATAGTTTGCTCTGTGGATGCATTCTTGTGATAGAAAAGCATCGCACACAGGAGCACCGAGTCTTCATCGGTCGGCTGGGCGAGAAGGGACTTGATCACTTCATCCTGCCGATATTTTTCCTTGCCCGCTTCTTTGTCCCAAATGCGAAAAACGGCTTCAACAGCAGCATTGTGCGAATCATCAGAAGTCGGGCTTTGAATTTCCGACAAACAAGCATCTATGCCAGTTTGGTCATCCTGTGATGTCATGTTATTGAGCCTGCCTAAGGCGCGAAACCCTATAGATCGGATTTCTGATCTACTGTCCTCTACGAAATCTACCAAGCACGCAAAGTCATTGAGGCCTTGTAAGGCGAACACGCAAGAGCGTTGGCAATCCTCTTGGCCGCCCCTTGCACCTACTATGATTTTTCTAGCTTGTGCGGGGTGTTTTTCGCACCAACGAACGAAAGACAAAAACGGGGTGTTAGATGCCCCATCGTTACCTGCTCTCTCGACCAGACACTCGGCAAACTGCTGCACAGCCGAGTAATCATCCACCACGTGCTCAATTGCGTCAGACAACGCGCCGAATATCATCCAAAATTCATTGTGCTCAAGCCGTCGTATGGCTTCAAGGTTGCCGTTCGAGAGCAGAACGATTTCACCCGAGTTGTGCAGATCAGCCAAGAAACTGCCTAGTTCACGTTTTCTGTCTTTGTATTCAAGTTCGAGAATGGTTGGGATGAGGCGTCCGGCGGCATCGCCGTCGATAATCAGCTGAGTTAATTTTCTTTTTTCCGTCACTCTGCCAGCCTCGTTCACCAGTAGATCCTTTGCACATTCATACCGCGTAGACCAAGCGTTGGAAACTACTGCCTCTCAAGAAGGAGCAAGTACTTTTCACACAGACTGTCTCGGCTTTGCATCTGCGGCGAACTTCCGGAAGCCGCCCTTTGTAGATCTTCGCACGTAGCGCAACGAACGACTACTTTCAGGACAAGGTCGAGAGAGATCTAATGGCCGAAATGGGGGCGCATTCCTGACCGTCCGCTTTCTCTTTGCATGATAGCAAAGGCGTCGTTCGAGTGATATGAGGTCGCTTCAGCCACAAAGTCGAATCTATTCTGAAGCAAAGCAAGGTTGATGCGAATACTCGTTACAGCCGATTGGCACCTGGACTTATGGTGGCGAAGCTATCGCGATCCTTTTGCGACGTTCAGGTCGATTCTCGATGGGCTTGATGCCCTTGTGCTGGCGGGTGATCTCACGAACAACCCGTTGCTGAACTGGCCGAGAGGCCTGGAGCAGCTGGCACGCCTGATTGATCCGGCAAAGGTATTTATCCTGCCAGGCAACCACGACTATTATCAGTGGCAACTCGATGGTGACGAGCAGCTGAAGTCATTCGTGGAAGATGCCGGCATGCGCTTTATCCAGAAGGAGGCGTTGGAGCTCGGTGGTGTCCGTTTCCTTTGTTGCACGCTTTGGACTGATTTCTGCCTGACCGGGGATCGGGAAGCCGCAATCCGGCAGGCGAGCTACCGCATGACCGATTATGATCGGATCCGGATCGACGGAAGAATGGTGCGCCCGGATGATACGGTCCGAGTTCATGCGGACCATCTCGAATGGTTGACGCGAAAGGTCCAGGAGCCTTTTGACGGCCGCACCGTCATTTTGAGCCATCATGCGCCCAGTCCGTGTGTGGCGGGACCTGTCGATGATCTGAGGCCTTGTTTCGCTTCCGATCTGGATGAATGGATTTTGCGGCATAGCCCCGACTTGTGGCTGTTTGGGCATACGCACCGACACCTGAGCGGAAAAGTCGGAAGGACGCCGATCGTGAACGTTTCTTTCGGGTATCCGGAAAACGTCAGAGCTGATGCGGAAGCGGATGTGTTGCTGCGGGGTCTGATTGACACAGACAAGGCCGGTCTCTTGGTGCGGGAAGCGTAAAACCGGCTGGGCGGCGTTGCGCGGCATCTATTTTTTCAATTCATCGGTAAGGGCGAAATCAACAGGCGCCCGATTTGGAACGCGAAGAGGTCTCCAAGGCATCGCCGCAAGCGGCGAATCGAAAAACCGACTTTTGTCGCAAAGTCGGCGTTTCGATGTCGGACGACAACAGATTAAATAGGATCATTGGTGGGCCTGGAGGTTTTGTTGAAGTCCTGAGAAAACAGCGGCTTGCTTTGGCGAACCGTGCATATGCCGTCTTTGAAATCATTGTCGAAAATCGTGGCTTGGCGAACCTTAGCCGGTGGCGTCACCATGGATTTCTCATCGAGGCTCACCTGGAGGCTTGATGATGGCAAAGGACAAGAAAGGTGGGCTTTCACCGGAAGCTGAAGCAGCGATTTCCGAAAGGGCGCGCAAGCGCCGAGCGGCGAACGGCATCAGCGACGAAGAGCTTGAGCAAGAGCTCATCGCCAGACAATGGCGCGTGATCCGGAGCGATGGAAACGACTACGGTTATTCGGAGAACGTCGGCAATAGCGAGCACTGGCAACCGCTGGATGGCGAGTACGATGTCGAGGCGATGAATGCCCGATTTGCGGTCGTGAAAATGGGTTCGGGCGTATCGATCCTAATGGATGGGGAAGAGCCGTCCTTCCTCCGAAAAGACGCTTTCGAGACGCTGTTTCAGAACAAATATGTCGAGGTCGAGAACGCCGATGGGGAAAAGAAAAACCTCACCTGGGCGCGCGCCTGGCTGAATGACCGCGAGCGCCGCCAGTATGCGGGAATAGAGTTCTTCCCCGACGCTGGCAATGCGACCGGGAAATATGGCTTCTACAACCTCTGGCGCGGATTTGCGGTCTCGCCACGGAAGGGAGGCACCTATTCGATTTTTAGGGACCATCTGCTGACGAATGTCTGCGGCGGCGATCAGGTTCTTTTCGCGTGGCTTTTCGCCTGGTTTGCCCAGCTGATCCAGCAGCCGCGCGAGAAGCCCGGAACGGCCGTTGTGCTTAGAGGCGGCATGGGCGTCGGCAAATCCAAGGCTGGGGAGGTGTTCGGCTCGCTGTTGGGGCGGCACTATTATCAAGTCGATGATCCTCGCTACATCACCGGGAATTTCAATGTGCACATGAGCGCGTGTCTTTTGCTTCAGGCGGAAGAGGCGGTATGGGCGGGGAGCAAAGATGCGGAGGGCCGGCTCAAGGGGCTGGTGACGTCCAAGACCCAGATGATCGAGGCGAAAGGCGTCGATCCGGTGCAACTGCCGAATTTCATCCGGCTCTTTATGACCAGCAACGAAAATTGGGTGATCCCGGCCGGGAAGGACGAGCGGCGCTTCGCTGTCTTCGATGTATTGCCGAACTGCGCGAATGATCATCGTTACTTCAGGCAGATGGACGAGGAGCTTGATAGCGGCGGCCGTGAGGCTTTGCTCTATGACCTGCTGAGACTCGACATATCGGAGATCAACCTACGCCTGATACCAAAGACAACGGCCTTGCTCTCGCAGAAGATCAACTCCTTCGATCCTGTGGAAGCCTGGCTATTTGCGCGGCTAGAAGACGGCCGACCGACCGAAAGGCACGATGAGTGGCCAGCCTTCGCCTCGAAAGCCCAACTTTTCGATGACTACATCAAGAGCGCGGAACGGACCGGCATTCGAAGACGGGCAGCAGAAACGCAGTTTCACATGAGGCTGAAAGAGATTATGCCTATTCTCCGGCCCGCGAGGCGTACGGTCAACGAGGACGATGCGTCGATCAGGCAGGTGCGGGGCTATGACCTGCCGCCTCTCGAAACGTGTCGTGCGCAATTCGAAGCAGCGATAGGGCAGCCGTATGACTGGGATGCCTGATATCCAACCTCCTATCCAACCTATATCCAACCTGCCTGATTTGAAAAAGCCAATCAAATCAACGGTCCATCCAACCTATCCAACCTATCCAACCTATCTGGCAGGTCCGTGTGTGCGCATGCGCATGTATTTGTATTTTAGGTTGGATAGGTTGGATAGGTTGGATATCGCTTTGCAAGTAATTGATTTTAAAGCGTTCCTAATATCCAACCTAATCGGCACAGGTTGGATGCAGGTTGGATATGACCACGAGGAAGTGATTGATGGCTGACTGGCCCTACAACACGGCGGCGTGGCGGCGGCTGCGCAAGGCCAAGCTGGCAGCGCACCCCTTGTGCCATGCCTGCCGGCTGCGCGGCAGAACCGAAGCCGCAAAAGCCGTTGACCACATCAAGGCCATCAAGGCAGGCGGCGAGGCCTTCCCGCCACTCGAAGGCCTGATGTCCCTTTGCGAGCGATGCCACAACGAGAAGACCAACGCGGTTGACAGGCCAGATCGCCGAGGCTCGGGCCGAAGGTTCAAAGGCTTCGACCAGCACGGCAACCCGATTGACCCCGGCGACGATTGGTTCGGCGATGACCTGTGACGCAAAATCATTCCACCATGGGTGGGGGCGGTCGAAATCGCGGGCGATTGGCAGGCCGAATACCGGTGGCTTAACTCGGAAGATAGTTAGTTTTGGTGCTCTTGGAATGATTTTCTAAAACAGGTTCAAAGGGTTACAGGAATGGGCAAGCGTGGGATTGGCTCGAAAGCGGTATCGAAGCGAGGCCAGATTGACGAACGGGCGGTGAAGCCGTGGGAGGTCGAAGGGCTTTCTCGGGCCGAGCGCGTTATTGCCTTTCTGGAAGATTTGCCGATCACGGCGGGCAAGCTCGCGGGCACGACGATGACGCTGCGCGACTGGCAACGCGATTTCATTGAGGCCGTCTATGCCGAGGATGAAAACGGGCGCAGGCCGGTGCGCACGGCGGTGCTTTCCATGGCGCGCAAGAACGGCAAGACCCAGCTTGCCGCGGGGCTCGCCCTTTGCCACCTGATGGGGCCGGAGGCCGAGCCGCGCGGCGAGGTCTATTCGGCGGCGCTGACGCGCGACCAGGCGGCGAAGCTGTTTCAGGAAATGGTTGCCATCCTCGCCGCCCACCCCGAGCTTGAAGACCGCGCGAACGTCATCCGCTTCAACAAGCAAATCGAGGTCCTGGAAGGGCGTGGCGAGGGATCGATCTACGCGGCGCTCTCTGCCGATGCCGGTTCGAAAATGGGCCTGTCGCCGTCCTTCGTGGTCTATGATGAGCTTGGCAGCGCGCCGAACCGCGATCTTTTCGACGCGCTCGATACCGCGATGGGCGCGCGTGACAATCCGCTGATGATGTGCATTTCAACGCAGGCGGCCGCCGACCATCATGTTTTCTCCGAGCTCATCGATTACGGCAATCAGGTCAATGCCGGCGATGTCGAGGATCCGAGCTTTCACCTGACGCTCTATACCGCGCCAGCCGACGCCGATCCGTTCGACCCGGATACCTGGGCGCTGGCAAACCCGGCCCTGGACGACTTTCGCAGCCTCGAAGATGTGCAGCGCCAGGCCAGCCAGGCGCGGCTGGTGCCCTCGAAGGAATCGGCCTTCCGCAACCTGATCCTCAATCAGCGCGTTTCCGCCGTCGCGCGCTTCATTCACAAGGCCGAATGGGACCGCTGCAATGCCGCGCCGGACCTTGCCGCTCTCAAGGGGCGCGAGTGCTATGGCGGGCTTGACCTGTCCGGCGCGCGCGACCTGACGGCCTTTGTGCTGGTTTTCCCCGGTGAGACTGGCTTTGACGTGCTCTGCCGCTTCTTCATGCCGGAGGCGAACATTGCCGAGCGCTCGAACGAGGATCGCGTCCCTTACGATCTGTGGGCCAGACAGGGCCATATCACGCTGATACCCGGGGCGACGATCGATCCCAGCTTTGTCGCTCAATCGATGATCGAGGCGGCGAGCGAATATGATCTGAAGGCGGTGGCCTACGACCGCTGGCGCATCGAGGATTTGAAACGGGAACTGGCGCTGTTCGGCGCGACGATCCCGCTGGAGCCGTTCGGGCAGGGCTATCGGGATATGTCGCCCGCCGTCGATACGCTGGAAAGGCATGTGGCGGAAAAGATGCTGGCACACGGCGGCAACCCGGTGCTGAACATGTGCGCCGCCAATGCCGTCATAACGCGCGACGCAGCCGGTTCACGCAAGCTGGATAAGGACAAAGCCACGGGGCGCATTGACGGCCTCGTGGCGCTGGCTATGGCCCTTCAGGTTTCGGGGCGTCACGAGCCGGAGGCGCTTCCGGCGTGTCTGATGGAGCTAATGGTTTAGTATTCTTGCCGTCGCGGCGCTCAATGCTCGCTTTTGTGTTTTCGGGCAGTAGAGCATATAATTCTTCGGCCTCACGCTCCTCAGTAATCATTTTTTCGACGATGCGGTTGATGCAAACGAGGAGAAATTTAGCAGTTTGTCTATCGTCGCGAAGATCTAGTTGCCCAGGATGCACAGCATTGTTGCCAACTACTCGGACCCCATCTAACATTTTTTGTATTTTTTCAGGAAGGCCTCTGCTAACGAGTTCGCCAATTTGAGCGTCAAGTTTTTTCTTTGGACTACAACCCAATTCAATGCATAGTTCTTGCAGAGCTAATCGAGCAAGTGCTGCAGAAGCTCGAGGGGAGGCGCTCAAACATCGAGATGCTTCTATGAATGTGCGCTTGATGCCCTCAGAAAGGTCTATATTGGGGGCGATTTCCTGCTCGGAGGGATAGAGCATGACGTCGTACTTCCATACCGAAACGCCCCCACAATGATGGCACCTCTCTAAAAACAGATTGTGAACTCTTAAACTCTTCTGAGTTGTATACTTCCGCTCAATCCGGATATCTCCGTCAACAAGCCTTTTTTGTATTTCGACGAGCTCTGTCGGGGACGTCGTTATGGCTTCCCCCATAGCCAAATCGAAAATCTCGGATTTGGTGGGAGTTTTGATCCCTAAGCTTCCGGCATAGGTTTGATGCCACGTATGGACGGTGTTTATGCCGCAAAACGGACAGGTAAAACCTCGTTCTTTAACGCTAGGCGGAATAGTTCCAACCATAGTCACAACCTCTTCTGAAGGCGCACCCCGGGCCCTTCCCCGTTTGCTTCCACGAAAATCACACCAGCACGTTCGAACGCTGATTGCAAAGCTTCAATTGTTCGCGGAAGCAAGTCATCTCCCCGCTCAAACCTTGAAACAGTATCGACGGACACGCTTGCTTGTTTGGCAAGATCGCGGACGCCCCAGCCGACGGCGGCGCGGGCCATTTTGCATTGAATAGGCAATATCATAACATTGTACCGATTTCGTATTGACGCACTGACGATGTGCGGATATCGTAACAATGCACTGATTTCATAATTCAGACAATGGAGCAACGCCGATGAGCACTCATTTTGGCGAACAGGAGAACTTTGTCCGCATTCTGGAGCTGACGCCGGAGCTGCGGAAGCGGATCGAGCAGACAATCGAGCACCTTGTTTCGCTGCTCGACGATTATGACGGCGATGAGAACGCCGAGGATGATGGAATGGCAGAGCCGGTCAATGGCTGGCCGAACCAGCGCCAGTTTTGCGGCGATCATCCGTTGAACAACGTCATGTCCTGCGACGATGAACGAGAGCAGGATAATGCGGACTGGGAAGACGGCGGCGACGATGAGGCGTGGCTGGGTTGGACGGCAACCGGAAATATGGGGATGTATGCCGATTACGACCTGGAGCAAAACGGCGATGAAGACGAGCCGCTTTGCGGCTGGACGGAAGGGCTTGATCAATCGCGGAAAGACCGAACCTCCGACAGAGGTCCGCAGGAATGGCACCATCACTATGGGTTTGACCGGAGCGGCAAATATGAGGCGTTTCGGATGATATCTCGCAGGCGGGGTGTGCCACGGGTACGGCGCGGCAGTGCGCCGAGAATGGGTATACGATAAAAATCTTGCTATTTCGATTTGGTTTATGTAAAACCAAATCGAAAGGGCGAGACATGGCGTCGGTTTCTCAAATGGTCGAAGCGATATCCACAGTGACGATGGTCGAACAAAAGACCGTCAACGCCTATGCGCGCGCTTTGATCGATGCCGGCACCTTGCCGATAAGCAAAGGGAGAGCCATCGCGCATGTGAATGGGCGTCACGTAGCCAGTCTTTTGTTGGCGGTGGCGTTGAAGCCGGTCATTCGTACTTCTGCTGAGATGGTTAGCATCTATGGTCGCCTTTCCTGCCAGACAAATGTCGGTCGGCTCAAGGCGATCGATTTGCTTTCCGATCTGTTTGGAGCTGCCTCTGCTGGGCATTTGTCCGATGACGAGTGGGACGATGTGAGGATCACCGTCTTCGAGAACCGCCTGGGCATCGACGTTGATCTTCCGAAAGGGGCCGGGATTTTGGAGTTCCGACTTCCGTCGATGGAAGACGTGTCGGAGCTTGAGCGAGTTTTCGTTGACCCCAATCCGTTCTTTTCGAGGTCGGCCTCCATCCCATTCAGCGCTTTGGGGTTCCTCTGCGACATCATGAAAGCAACCCAGCACGGGCCTTCCGAAAAGGGGGCGGAGTGCGTGAAGCGAATCGAGGCACTTAGGCCGACATAGGATTTTAATTCCCCGCGCCATCAAGCAACGGCTGCGCCAGCCAGCCGAAAAAGGAAAGCGCCTCTCCGGGGCGCGGGGCACAAAGGAACCGGTCAAGGGGCGCAAGCTGGCATTTCAATTCCGCCATGTGGCGAAACGACAAAACCAACGCATACGCTTGATTTCCTCCGAACGTGAATTTCCACCAGTCGGAGAAAGACATGAAAAAGCTGATTGAATTGCGCGAGAAGCGGGCCGGGAAAGTGGCCGAAATGCGCAGCCTCCATGCGAAAGACAAGCTGGAGGAAAACGAAGAGCAGCGCTTCAAGGCGCTGGAAACGGAGGTCGAGGATATCGACCGCCAGATTGTTCGTGAAGAACGCATGGCCGCTTTCGAGCGGGAAGAAAACGCCGATCCGGTCAACGACAATCGTGAGCTCTCGCGGGAGCTTCGCAACTACTCGCTGGCCGCCGCCATCTCCGGCGCGCTCTCGGGGCGTTTGACCGGCCGCGAGGCGGAAGTGCATCAGGAGCTTACACGCGGTCGGGAAAATCGTTCCGGCGCTTCGGGCATTCACCTGGCGGTGCCTTCCGACGTGCTGATGGGCACGATCGAGACCCGCGACCAAAGCGTAGGTACGGCAGCAGCCGGCGGCTACACCGTCGCAACCCAGCTTGGCCGGGTGGCGGATCGGTTCCGACCTTCGCTCAAGGTGGAAAGCATGGGTGCAACCGTGCTGCGCGGCCTGACGGGCTTTCTGGACCTGCCGAACATGATCGGTTCCGGTTCCACCTCGTGGGTGGCGGAAGGCGGCAATGCCACCCGTTCCTCTGTCACCTTCGGCAAGGTGTCGATGGCGCCGAACACGATCACCGGCGAATATGGCCTCACGCGGCGCCTGATGCTTCAGAGCAATGAAGCGATGGAAACCATTCTTCGCCGCGACCTGGGCCTGATGCTGGCACAGGGCCTTGACCTTGCCGCCATCGCCGGGACCGGGACGGATAATCAGCCGCTCGGGCTTCTCGAAACGGCGGACATTCCCACTGTGGAAACGGAAGTGGCCTTCTCCGATACCACGGCCAACCTGATTGCCGAGCTTGAACAGGACGACGTGACCGGCACGGCGGCTTTCCTGACAAACCCCACGGTGATCAAGGCTTGCCGGAAACTGAAGGATGGCGACGGCCACACCTTCTCCCAGGCCGAGCTTTTCCATAACGGCCGCGTCGAGGTTTCCACGCAGGTGCCCGACGATATCGGCGAAACGGAAGACAAGTCGGCGCTGATCTATGGTCAGTGGGGCGAGCTTTATATCGGCTACTGGTCAGCGGTGGATATCCTGATCAACCCCTATCACCCGGACGTGGCCAGCAATGGCGGTGCCCTGCTCCACGCCTTCCTCGACGCTGACGTGGTGGTTCGCCACCCCGAAGCCTTCGCCTTCGCGGAGATCTGATGATGGTGACGCTCGCTGACGCAAAGGCGCATTGCCGCGTTGACTTCGATGACGACGACGCCGTGATTGAGCGTTTCATTGCGGCGGCGGGCGCGCACCTGACATCGATCGGCGTGGACATGAGCGCCGATCCCTTGCCCGAACCGCTCGACCTGGCGGTGTTGCTTCTGGTCGGCCACTTCTATGCAAACCGGGAAGCGACAACGGATGAGGCCTTGCGGCGCATCCCCTTCGGCGTTGACCGGCTGATTGCCCCGTATCGGGAGAATTTCGCATGATGGACTTCGAAAAGCGCGGGCTTGCCGCCGAAATCCGCGCCAAGGGGCGCAGGCTCGAGGGCTACGCCGCGACCTTCAACAATCCCGCTGTCATCGGCGGCAGCTTCACCGAAACCATCGCGCCTGGCGCGTTCGCCGCTTCGCTTCGCGACGGCAACGATGTTCTCGCCCTTGTCGATCACGATCCGGGCCGGGTGCTGGCACGGACCCGTTCTCGCTCGCTGCGGCTTTCCGAAGATACGCGCGGCCTCGCCTTTGACCTCGACATTCCCGACACGCAGGCGGGCCGCGACGTGTTGGCGCTGGCAGAGCGTGGCGACCTTGGCGGCATGAGCTTCGGGTTTGCGGCGCTTGATGAGGATCGCAGCGGCGACCGTCGCGAGCTGCGATCCGTCGAACTCTTCGAAATTTCCGTTGTTCTGGCATGGCCCGCCTATGACGGCACAGTGATCAACGCCCGGATGCGCCAGACCGGCAACGCCTTCAAGGCCTATGCCGCGCGCAGCCTTCGCCTTCTGGAGCTTGGCCGATGAAATTCTTTCCCAGCATCTTCGGCGGCGAAAAGCGCGCCAGCACGATCAAGAGCGATGATCCCTATATTGCCGAGTTCTTCGGCCTTCGCGGTGGCGTCGGCGGATATGTCGATCCTACCCGCGCTTCCGGACAGGCCGTCGCTCATGCCTGTATTTCGGTGATCACGCAAACGCTGGCCTCGATGCCGCTGAACCTCTATCGCCGTTCGGCAAATGGCGGGCGGGAGCGGGCGACCGATCACCCGCTTTACCTGGTGCTTCACGATCAGCCGAATGAGACGCAGACGGCTTTCGAGGCGCGGGAATATCTGATTGCCTCTCTGCTTATCCACGGCAACGCATATGCCCGCATCACCCGGAACAACCGGGGGCAGGTTATGGCGCTCTATCCGCTTGACCCTGGGGCGGTCGCGGTCGAGCAGCTTGAAAGCGGGCGGCTTCGGTATCGGGTGACAGAGCGCCGTGGCGTCCGCGTCTACCTGCAGGAAGAAATGCTTCATGTGCGCTACCGGCTCGGCCGCGACGGCGTGATGGGGCTTTCGCCGATCCAGATCATGCGGGAGTCTTTCAACCTGGCGCTATCCCAGCAGGACGCGGCGGCAAAGCAGGCTTCAAAAAGCTACCGTATGGAAGGCGTTTTCACCTTCCCGAACGCGATCCCTACGGACAAGAAAACCGACGTCCTCGACAAGCTTCGCCAGAAGATCGAGGAGAACAACGCCACTTCGGGTGTTCACGTTCTCGACGGCGGCGTTGAATTCAAGTCAATGTCGATGTCGGCAAAGGATGCCGAGTTTATCGAGCGCATGAAGCTTTCAAACCTCGATATTTGCCGAGGCTACAACGTGCCGCCATCCGTTGCCGGGATCACCGACAATGCGACCTATTCGAACATCGATCAGGAAAGCCGGGCTTTCGTTGTCCGCTGCCTGTCACCGCTGGCGCGACGTTTCGAGCAGGCGATGAACACGGCCTTTCTGACGGCGAACAGTCGCCGGGCACTGTTCGTTGAACATGACCTTGCCGGACTGCTTCGGGGCGACATGAAGGCCCGCTATGAGGCGTATCGCGTGGGCCGGGAATGGGGCTGGCTTTCTCCGAACGAAATTCGCGGCCTGGAGAACATGTCCGAAATCGACGGCGGCAGCGAATACCTTTCGCCGCTGAACATGACGACGCTGGGCGCGCGGCCTGAAGGCGAAGGGGACGACTAGTGGCGAACCGGGCTGCATCCATCAAGCAGGCTGACCTTACGCGCTATGTCAAAGGCGTGGTTGCCGCTGGTGTGAGCATATCCCGGATCGAGATTGACCCCCGCAACGGACATGTCATCATCATCACTCAGAAGGTCGGAGAGAAGGAGGTGAACCCGTGGGACGAGTGAAAGCCTCCAGCCGGAAATATCCGGGTGCTACTCCCTATTTTGACAGACACGGAAAGCGGCGCTGGCGCTATCGCAAAGGCGGCCGGTCAATCGAGCTTGGCACCGACTATGGGTCGGAGGATTTCATTCAGCGCTATGAGATGGCGGTGAAGTCAATCCGCAGCCCAATCGGGGCTGACCGAACAATACCCGGCAGCGTCAACGATCTTGTCGTTGCCTTTTACAAATCTCCGGTATGGAAGGCTCTCGCTGACAGCACAAAGACAACCTATCGCGGGCACATCGAACCATTCCGCGAGAAGCACGGCGACAAACCTGTGAACAGGCTTGAGCGCCGGCACGTCATGAAAATTCTGGCGGAGAAGTCAGACACGCCAGCGGCGGCGAACAATTTGCGCAAGAGGCTTATTCAGCTTCTTGACCACGCGATAGCGCTCGACTGGATCAAGGCAAATCCGGCTCGATTGGTGAAGCCCTACAAAATGGAGGGCGGCGGTTTCCATACCTGGGACGAGGGAGAGATTGCCCGTTTCTTCGAGGTGCATGAGCCGGGAACAATGGCGCACACGGCGGTGACCATCATGCTCTATACCGGCGCGGCGCGGGTAGATGCCGTCAAGCTGGGGGCATGGAACATCAAGCAGACGCCGGAGGGCGATCGCTTCGAGTATCGCCGCCAGAAAACCATCAAGAGCAATGGCGTTTTGATATCCATTCCGCTGCATCCGGATTTGGCCGAAGTGCTGGCGACCTGCCCGGGCGACCGGCCGTTTCTTGCCACTGCCTATGGAAAACCGAGATCTGCCGATGGCTTGGGAAACATCATGCGAGATTGGTGCGATGCAGCCGGTCTTTCGGCTTGCTCATCCCATGGCCTGCGAAAGGCGTGTGCGCGTCGTTTGGCCGAGGCTGGGGCGAGCGCCCACGAAATAATGGCGGTCACCGGGCACAAAACGCTCTCCGAAGTGCAGCGATATACCGATGCGGCGACTCGGGAAGGGTTGGCAGACGCGGCGTTTGACAAACTGATATCCCGGCCAAATCGCGAACAAACATTGGTGAACCTACCTACAAGGTTCGCCAAAAAAGAACGTAAGTAATTGAAATTAAAGGATTAAATAAGATGATTGGTGGGCCTGGAGGGACTCGAACCCCCAACCAAGCGGTTATGAGCCGCCGGCTCTAACCATTGAGCTACAGGCCCCCCTGTCCGTAGCCGAGATGGGCTGGAACGGGCCGCGTCGGCAATGGCTCCTTGCGCGGACCCTCCGACTACTCCAAATTCATGGGCATCGCAAGTTCCCGCCGCATTGGCTTCACAATTGCCGGCCAAGAGGAAGGGACATCATTTCAAGGAGGGATATCCATGGCCACATTACCCGTTCGTCTCGCCGCCGCGGGCCTGCTTTTCGCGCTCCCGCTTGCCGGCACGGCAGCCCTTGCGGATGGCGCCGCGCCGCCGGCCGTCATCAATGTTTCCGCCGATGGCGATGCCACGCTGGTGCCCGACATGGCCACCGTCTCGCTTTCGGTCGTCAGCCAGGCTGATGACACGGCGACCGCGCTTTCGGACAATTCGGCCGCCATGCAGAAGGTGATCGACGCGCTGAAGCAGAACGGAATCGCCGACAAGGACGTCCAGACCAGCAATTTCTCGGTCAGCCCGCGCTATCAGCAGGTCAAGGCCGATGACGGGTCGATGACCAGCGAGATCGTCGGCTACGAGGTCCAGAACGGCCTCAATGTCCGGGTGCGCGATCTCTCGAAGCTCTCCGCCGTGCTCGATCAGGCGGTCAAGCTCGGGGTCAATTCCGGCGGCGGGATTTCGTTTTCCAACAGCGATCCTTCCGCCGCGGAAGACGAGGCCCGGCGCGAGGCCGTGGCCAATGCGCTCGCCAAGGCCGAAACGCTGGCCGAGGCTGCCGGCGTGACGCTCGGCAAGGTGATGTCGATCTCCGAGCAGAGCTCGATGCCGCGGCCGATGATGATGCGTGCCGACGTGATGATGGCGAAAGCCGAGGGCGCCCCGCCGATCGCGGCCGGCGAAAACACCTACAACATCACCGTCAACATGACGCTGGCGATCGAGCAGTAGAGTCGGCTCCGGCCCGGTCCGGCGCGTTCGCGCCGGACCGGGCATGCCGGCGCTGCGTGTCAAGGAAGCCTTCTTTCCTGTCTTGCCGCTCCGGCGATCTTCCGGCGGCCCGTCCTGTCTGCAGCGCGCCGCTGACGGCGCGATATTTTCCCGCGGCGATATGATGACTGTACCAGCCTGCAAGCGACCGGAGCGCGGCCTTGCCGGTTGCCGAACGGGCGCGGATATCTGCCGGTATTGTTGCCTTCCGCCTCGCCGTGAGTTGAAGCGAGACCTGACGCGGGCTTTGACCGCGCCAAAATTTTTGCTGCAGCCAATAACATTCGTGCGCGTCGCGTGATACTTGTAGGCCGGCTTCGGAAAGCGCGAGGGCGATATGCCGCATTGTCATGATTGTTCCGGCCTCTAGGGTGGAAAGCGTGATTGCGTTCGGCAGTTTATGTACCACGTCGGAATGAGGATGTCAGAGTGCGGACAGGGTTGGGTAAATGGGTCGCGATTATCGTCCTCGTTGCCGTTGCGGCGGGCGGCTACGCCGCATGGCGCAATCTCAACGGCGATACGCTTCCTGAAGGAATTGCCAGCGGGAACGGTCGTATCGAGGCGACGGAGATTGATATCTCCGCCAAGTCCGCCGGACGGATCAGCGAGATTTTCGTCAACGAGGGCGATCTCATCCAGG
The DNA here is from genome assembly GCF_053484295.1 of Martelella sp. AMO21009. NCBI lineage: Bacteria > Pseudomonadati > Pseudomonadota > Alphaproteobacteria > Hyphomicrobiales > Aurantimonadaceae > Martelella > Martelella sp. AMO21009. Next base: position 16,343 of record NZ_JBAKFR010000040.1, on the reverse strand, counting down.
CCGGCGAGAAACTGGTGCAGATGGACACCAGACAGCTCGAGGCGCAGAAACGCGAGGCCGAGGCCAATCTGCGCAGCGCCCGCAGCGGCGTGGACGCGGCCAATGCCACGATAGAACAGGCGAAGGCGGAAAAACGGGCCGCCGAAGCGGTTGTCGAACAGCGCAAGGCCCTGCTCGATTCCGCCGAAGCCACCTATGCGCGCATGCAGAGACTGGTGCAGACCAATGTGTCCTCACGACAGGCGCTTGAGGATGCCGAGGCGGCCGCATTGCAGGCGAAGGCCGCCATGGCCGCCGGCGAGGCTTCGTCCGCCGCCGCAAGCGCAGCCGTCAGCACCGCCGAAGTTCAGCTTGCGAAGGCGGAGGCGGCAATCGATGCGGCTCAGGCCAGTATAGACTATATCCAGTCGATCATCGATGACAGCACCCTGACCGCGCCGCGTCCCGGACGCGTGCAGTATCTCGTCGCCCAGCCGGGCGAAATCGTTGCCGCTGGCGGTCGTATTCTCAACATCGTCGATCTGACCGATGTCTATATGAATTTCTTCCTGCCCACGGAACAGGCGGGCCTGACGGCAATCGGCGCCGAAACCCGCCTGGTGCTCGATGCCGCGCCGCAATTCACCATACCCGCCAGCATTTCCTACGTTTCCGATGTCGCCCAGTTCACGCCGAAGACCGTCGAGACCGAAGAGGAGCGCCAGAAGCTGATGTTCCGGGTCAAGGCGCGTATCGACCCGGACCTGTTGCGCAAGCATGTCGACCTCGTCAAGACCGGGCTGCCCGGCGTCGCCTATGTGCGTTATGATCCCGATGCCGCGTGGCCCGATGCGCTTGAAGGAAATCTCGCCCGATGAACGCTGCCGGTGAGCAGGATGGCGTCGCCACAGTCGCCAGCCTTCAGGGCGTCAGCCTGCTTTATCGAAAGACGACGGCGCTGAAGGATATCTCGCTTGATATCCCCGCCGGTTGCATGGCCGGCCTGATCGGTCCGGACGGCGTCGGCAAGTCGAGCCTGCTGTCGCTGGTTGCCGGCGCGCGTGAAGTGCAAAGCGGCACGGTGAAGGTGCTTGACGGCGATATCTCGGACGACGGGCACCGCCGCGCCGTCTGCCCGCGCATCGCCTACATGCCGCAGGGGCTTGGCCGCAACCTCTACGCCACGCTGTCCGTCTACGAGAACATCGATTTCTTCGGCCGTCTGTTCGGCCACGCCCACAGCGAACGCCGACGGCGCATCGAGACGTTGCTGAAGAGCACGGGACTGCTGCCTTTTGCGGACAGACCGGCCGGCAAGCTCTCGGGCGGCATGAAGCAGAAGCTCGGGCTTTGCTGCGCGCTCATCCACGATCCGGACCTTCTGGTTCTCGACGAGCCCACGACCGGCGTCGATCCCTTGTCCCGGCGGCAGTTCTGGAGCCTGATCGAGAATATCCGCGCCGCACGCCCCGGCATGAGCGTCATCGTCGCGACTGCCTATATGGAAGAAGCCGCGCGATTTGACTGGCTTGCGGCGATGAATGACGGCAGCGTTCTTGCCACGGGAAGCCCGGCCGAACTTCTGCATGCGACCGCCACCGACAATCTCGATGAGGCCTTCGTGGCGCTGCTGCCGGAAACCGCCCGCGGCGACCGCGAGCCGCTGGAAATTACCGCGCGCGAGGGCGACGATGCCGGTGACTATGCCATCGAAGCCGAGCATCTGAGCAAGCGGTTCGGCGATTTCACCGCCGTCGACGATGTCAGCTTCCGCATTCGCCGGGGCGAGATTTTCGGCTTTCTCGGCTCGAATGGCTGCGGCAAGACCACCACCATGAAAATGCTGACCGGGCTTCTGGATGCGAGCGACGGCAAGGCGAAGCTGTTCGGCCAGCCGGTCGATCCCGGCAATATCGACGTGCGCCGGCGGGTCGGCTATATGTCGCAGTCCTTCTCGCTCTATGCCGAACTCACCGTGCGGCAGAACCTTTATTTGCATGCGCGGCTCTACAGGTTGCCGGAGCAGACGATCGAACCGCGCGTTGCCGAGATGATCGCGCGGTTCGATCTCGCCGACGTCGCCGACGGCCTGCCGGACGCGCTGCCGCTCGGCATCCGCCAGCGCCTGTCGCTGGCGGTCGCGATGATCCATGGCCCGGACATCCTGATCCTGGACGAGCCGACGTCCGGCGTCGATCCGGTGGCGCGCGACGACTTCTGGCGCATGCTGATCGCGCTTTCGCGCATCGACAACGTCACGATCTTCGTCTCCACCCACTTCATGAACGAAGCGGCGCGCTGCGATCGGATTTCGCTGATGCATGCCGGCAAGGTGCTGGCAAGCGACAGCCCGGCCGCCATTATCGCCGCAAGCGGAAAGGCAACGCTCGAGGAGGCCTTCATCGGCCATCTGGAAGCGGTGACGGATAGCGGCGACGAGACGGAAACCCCGGTGGTCGCCGAAATTGCCGAAGCGGATGACGCCGACGAGCGGGGCGCCGAAAGGGCGCTGAAGCGCCATTTCGATTTTCGCCGGATGATGGCTTACTCCTGGCGCGAGATGCTGGAACTGCGCCGAGATCCGATCCGCGCGGCGATGGCGATCATCGGCAGCGTCATTCTGCTGCTGGTGATCGGCTACGGCATCAATCTCGACATCGAAAACCTGAGCTATGCCACGCTCGACCGCGATCAAACCGCAACAAGCCGGGACCTTACGCTCGATATTTCCGGGTCGCGTTATTTCGACGAGAAGGCCCCGCTTGTCGATTATGCCGATATGGACGGGCGCATGCGCGACGGGGAAATCAGTTTCGCCATCGAAATTCCGCCGAATTTCGCCGCCGACCTCGCGCGGGGCCGGGATGTCGAGATCGGCGTCTGGCTGGACGGCTCGATGCCGCAGCGGGCGTCTTCGGCCAGAGGCTATATCCAGGGCGTTTATGCCGCATGGCTCACCCGCAAGATCGAGGAAGTCTACGGGGCAGGGGCGGCCGATCCGGCCTATTCGGTCGCAGCGCGCTATCGCTACAACCCCGATATTCGCAGCCTCGTCGCCATGGCGCCGGCGGTCATTCCGCTGCTGTTGATGCTCATTCCCGCCATTCTCACGACGCTCTCCGTCGTACGGGAAAAGGAACTTGGTTCCATCGTCAATTTCTATGTCACGCCGACGACCAGGCTGGAATTTCTGATCGGCAAGCAGGTGCCCTATATCGTGCTTGCCATGTTCAATTTCGTCCTGCTGTTGGCAACTTCGCTGATGGTGTTTCAGGTGCCGTTTACCGGCAGCTTGCTGGCCTTCTCGGCGGCGGCCCTGCTTTACGTTGTCATTTCCACCGGCATGGGCCTTCTGGTGTCGACCTTTACCAGCAGCCAGATCGCGGCCCTTTTCGCCACAGCTCTTCTTACACTCATTCCGGCGATCCAGTATTCCGGCCTTATCGATCCGGTCAGCGCGCTTCAAGGCTTCGGCGCCATGATCGGCAATGTCTACCCGGCCACCTATTTCGTGACGATATCGCGCGGCGCCTTCACCAAGGCGCTCGGCTTTGCCGAGCTGCAATCCGCCTTCGTGCCGCTTCTCATCGCCATTCCGGTTCTGACCGTCGCCAGCACGCTGCTGCTCGGCAAGCAGGCGAGGTAGGTGATGCGGTTTTCCAATATCCTCCAGCTCGGCATCAAGGAATTGCGGGGACTTGGCCGTGACACGCTGATGCTCATTCTCATCATCTACGCCTTCTCGCTTTCCATCTACATGGAATCCTCCGCCATGCCGGAAACGCTCAACCGCGCGGCCATCGCGGTTGTCGACGAGGATCGCTCGGCGCTGTCGCACCGCATCATCGATGCCTTCTATCCCCCCTATTTCATCGAGCCGGAAATCATTACCACCGCCGAGATGGATGCCCGGCTGGATACCGGAACGTCGACCTTCGTGCTCGATATTCCGGCGAATTTCGAACGGGACGTGCTGGCCGGGCGGAAGCCGGAACTGCAGCTCAATATCGACGCCACGCGCATGACGCAGGCCTTCACCGGCAACAACGATATTCAGCAGATTATCGACAACACCGTCAGCGAATATCTGAACCGCTTTCCCGACGGCAGCGAAATTCCGGTCTCTCTCGATATCCGCGCCCGTTACAATCCGCAGCTCAGCGAGATGTGGTTCGGCTCGATCATCAACATCATCACCAACATCACAATGCTGTCGATGATCCTGTCTGGCGCGGCGCTGATCCGCGAGCGCGAGCATGGCACGATCGAGCACCTTCTGGTCATGCCGGTTACCGCGCTTGAAATCGTGCTCAGCAAGATCTGGTCGATCGGCCTCGTCGTCCTCGTCGCTTCTGCGCTTTCGCTCGTGATCGTGGTCGAAGGCATTCTCGGCGTGCCGGTCAACGGTTCCATGCCGCTGTTCATTGCCGGCAGCGCGCTGATGCTGTTTTCGATGTGCTCGCTCGGTATTTTCCTGGCAACCGTGGCGGGCTCGATGCCGCAGTTCGGCCTGCTGCTGATGCTGGTGCTGATGCCGTTGCAGATTCTTTCCGGCGGAATGACGCCGCGCGAAAGCATGCCGCAATTCATTCAGGACATCATGCTGCTGGCGCCCAATACCCATTATGTGACGCTGTCGCAGGCCATCCTGTTTCGCGGCGCGGGGTTTGATGTCGTCTGGCCGCAATTCGTCTGGTTGGCGGCGCTCGGACTGGCGCTCTTCGCCATCGCGCTACGGCGCTTCCGCGGCTTTCTGCAATAGAGTATCCGTTGGCCGTTGTTGCTCTGTCCTCGCCTGAGGGGCTCTATACGGAAAGAGGGACGGCGCGCTCGAACATCTGAAGGAACGCGTCCGGTTTCGAACTCTTGGCGAAAGCTTGCGATGCGGCGGAAGAGGGCGCCGCATCGCTGTCTTCGACTTCGGAAAGGGGCTCACTCGGTCCCGAAAAAGTCCTTCATCTTGGAGAAGAACCCGTTGGATTCCGGGTTGTTTTCTTTCGACGAAAGTTCCTCGAATTCCTGCAGCAGTTCGCGCTGGCGCTTGGTGAGCTTCTGCGGGGTTTCGACGCGGACCTGGATGTAGAGGTCGCCGCGATGCGAGGAGCGTAGCACCGGCATGCCCTTGCCCTTCAGGCGGAACTGCTTGCCGGCCTGGGTGCCTTCGGGAACCGCGACGCGCGATTTCGCGCCGTCGAGCGTGGTCACCTCGAACTTGCCGCCGAGCGCTGCCTGGGTCATCGAGATCGGCACGGAGCAGTGCAGGTCCGCGCCGTCGCGCTGGAAGAACGGATGCGGCTTGACTGAGAGGAAGATGTAGAGATCGCCTGACGGTCCGCCGCGCAGGCCAGCTTCGCCCTCGCCCTGAAGGCGGATGCGGGTGCCATCCTCGATGCCGGCCGGAATGTTCACCGAAAGCGAACGCTCCTCGACCTTGCGGCCCTCGCCCCGGCATTTGGGGCAGGGGTCGGAGATGATCTCGCCGCGACCGTGGCAGGTCGGGCAGGTGCGCTCGACCGAGAAGAAGCCCTGGGCGGCACGCACGCGCCCCGCGCCGTGACAGGTGCCGCAGGTGGTCGGCGTCGAGCCGGGCTTTGCGCCCGAGCCGGAGCATTCGTCGCATACGACCGAACTCGGCACACGGATCTGCGCCGTCTTGCCGTGGAAGGCCTCATCAAGGCTGATTTCCATATTGTAGCGCAGATCGGCGCCGCGTTCGCGGCCGTTAGGCTGGCGGCGACCGCGGGCCCCGCCCATCATTTCGCCAAAAATATCCTCGAAGATATCCGAGAAACCGCCCGCGCCGCCGAAGCCCTGCGCGCCGCCGCCGAAACCGCCGGCGCCCGGTCCGCCGTTTTCGAAGGCGGCATGGCCGAAGCGGTCATAGGCGGCCCGCTTCTGCGGGTCCTTCAGGGTTTCATAGGCTTCGTTGACTTCCTTGAATTTCTTCTCGGCTTCAGCGTTGTCCGGATTGCGGTCGGGGTGATACTTCATCGCAAGCTTGCGGAAGGCGCTCTTCAGCTCCTTTTCGTCGGCCGAGCGACCGACGCCGAGTGTCTCGTAAAAATCCGCTTTTGCCATGGAGATGCAATACCTCTTGAAAAAGAGTGACCGGCCGTCCTGGGACGGCCGGAATCATTCAGGTCCTATCCGATCGAAAGATCAGGCCGATTTCTTCTTGTCGTCATCGTCGCTGACGTCTTCGAATTCGGCGTCGACCACATCGTCGGACTTGGCATCGCGCGCCGCGTCTGCGGAAGCCTGGGCTTCTTCATCGGACTGCTGGGCCTCGTAGATCGCCTGACCGAGCTTCATGGAGACTTCCATCAGCGTCTGGGTCTTGGCCTGAATGTCATCGGCATTCGGCTCTTCGGCGGCCACGGCGGTCTTCAGCTCGTCGATCGCGGTCTGGATGGCATTGCGGTCATCCTCGGAAACCTTGTCGCCATGCTCCTTGAGCGACTGCTCGGTGGAGTGGATCAGGCTCTCGGCCTGGTTCTTGGCCTCGACGGCCGCACGGCGCTTCTTGTCTTCCTCGGCATGGCTTTCGGCGTCCTTGACCATCTGCTCGATGTCGGCGTCGGAGAGACCACCCGATGCCTGGATGCGGATCTGGTGCTCCTTGCCGGTGCCCTTGTCCTTGGCCGAGACGTTGACGATGCCGTTGGCGTCGATGTCGAAGGTGACTTCGATCTGCGGCACGCCACGCGGGGCCGGCGGAATGCCGACGAGGTCGAACTGGCCGAGCATCTTGTTGTCGGCGGCCATTTCGCGCTCGCCCTGGAAGACCCGGATGGTCACGGCGGACTGGTTGTCTTCGGCCGTCGAGAAGGTCTGGCTCTTCTTGGTCGGGATCGTGGTGTTGCGGTCGATCAGACGGGTGAACACGCCGCCGAGCGTTTCGATGCCGAGCGACAGCGGGGTGACGTCGAGCAGCAGAACGTCCTTGACGTCGCCCTGCAGAACGCCGCCCTGGATCGCCGCGCCAAGGGCCACGACTTCATCCGGGTTCACGCCCTTGTGCGGGTCCTTGCCGAACAGCTGCTTGACGGTTTCCTGAACCTTCGGCATGCGGCTCATGCCGCCGACGAGAACGACTTCGTCGATCTCGCTCGCCGAAACGCCGGCATCCTTGAGGGCAGCCTTGCAGGGGCCGACCGTGCGCTTGACGAGATCGTCGACAAGGCTTTCGAACTTGGCGCGGGTCAGCTTCAGCGTCAGGTGCTTCGGACCGGTCGCATCCGCCGTGATGAACGGCAGGTTGATCTCGGTCTGCGACGAGGACGACAGCTCGATCTTTGCCTTTTCGGCGGCTTCCTTCAGGCGCTGCAGGGCAAGCTTGTCGGAGCGCAGGTCGATGCCGTTTTCCTTCTTGAACTCGTCGGCAAGGTATTCGACGAGACGCATGTCGAAGTCTTCACCGCCGAGGAAGGTGTCGCCATTGGTCGACTTCACCTCGAAGACGCCGTCGCCGATTTCGAGGATCGACACGTCGAAAGTGCCGCCGCCAAGGTCGTAGACGGCGATGGTCTTGCCTTCGTTCTTGTCGAGGCCGTAGGCGAGCGCGGCAGCGGTCGGCTCGTTGATGATGCGCAGGACTTCAAGACCGGCGATCTTGCCGGCGTCCTTGGTGGCCTGGCGCTGGGCGTCGTTGAAGTAGGCCGGAACCGTGATGACGGCCTGCTCGACCTTTTCGCCGAGATAGGCTTCGGCGGTTTCCTTCATCTTCTGAAGGACCATGGCCGAGACCTGCGAGGGAGAATAGGATTTGCCGTTGGCTTTTACCCACGCGTCGCCATTGTCGCCCTTGACGATTTCGAAGGGAACGAGGCCCTTGTCCTTGGTCACGGTCGGGTCTTCGTAGCGGCGGCCGATCAGGCGCTTCACCGCGAACAGCGTGTTGGTGGGGTTGGTGACGGCCTGACGCTTGGCGGGCTGGCCGACAAGGCGCTCGCCATCTTCGGAAAAGGCCACCATCGACGGCGTCGTGCGCGCGCCTTCGGCGTTTTCGATCACCTTCGCATCCTTGCCATCCATGATGGCGATGCAGGAGTTGGTGGTTCCCAGGTCGATACCAATTACTTTAGCCATTTTATTTTCTCTCCTTTTAAGCAGGCCATCCGAACCCTTCAGGCATTCCTTGACGGCCCCTTGAGCATGGTCTTGATTTGATTTCCAGGGCGGCGATAACGCCGTTGTGATCGGTATATAATAAGCGCCAAAACGCTCTGCAAGGCGCTGTGGGCGGCTTAAAACGCCATTTATGACCAAATTTTACACGTGATCGCGGATTGCCCGGCCGGTGCGCACGAGCCGGAAATATCGATTCCGTGACGCTCATGATGCAGACGGGCAGGCGCGTTCCCAGACCGTGCGCGGCAGCAGGTGCACGCCGCTCGCCGCGGAAGCGCCATCGCCGACGATATGGCCGATGCCCTCGGCCATCACCGCGAGCGTCATGTCGAACGCATTCAGGCTGTCGCCCTCGCCGCCAACGAGATTGGCCATCGCGCCGTCGACGAACAGATGGATGCAGTTTTCCGAGGCGAGGCGGTAGGTCGTGACAGCGGGCAGGGCCCTGGTTTGCGGCAGGTCTGCGAGCGGCGCCAGTTCGATCTCGTCGATGCGGTGGCCGGCATTGAGCAGGAAGCTGCCGTCCTTCAGGCGCTGGATCACGGAATATGGCACGACATGATGACCGCCGGTTCCGGTGACGATCACATCGGCGAGCGGCGCAAGCGCCTCGACCGATCCGGCCAAAAAGCCGTCATAGCGCGCCTGCAGAACCCGCGCCGGGTCGATCTCGGCCACCATCACCGTGCCGCCGAAGGCCCGCGCGCTGGCGGCGAGCCCTTGGCCGACGGAGCCGTAGCCGACCACCAGCACGGTCTTTTCATGCAGGCTCAACAGCGTGCGGGTGAAGAAGGCGTTCCAGGTGGTGAGCCCCACCATGTGGCGGTTGTGCAGCCCTTCCTTCACCGGGAGATCGTCCCAGTTGAAGATCGGCCATGGCGGCAGCGCGCCCTGAAGCCGGTTGATGCCGGAGCCCGTGGCCTCCAGCCCGGCTTTGATCGGCGGCATCTCCATCCCTTCGCTGAGCAGCATATGGGTAAAATCCGCGCCCATTTCGCTGAGATGGGTCGGACCCCATTCTAGCCCGGCGCGGATCGCCGCGCGCCAGTCCTCCTCCGGCATGTTCCTGTAGGCATCGACCCGCGCGCCGGCGGCGCGCATCGCGTCGACAACCTCGTTGCGCACGGTCGCCGGGTTGCAGGTGGTTATGAACAGCGCCGCGCCGCGGCCCGCAAGCCCTTCCACCAGCGGCAGCATCTTCATGTCGAGATGCATGCTCATCGCCAGCCGGATTCCGGTCATGTCGGGCAGGTTTTCAACCGCGCGTGCAGTGCGCGGCATATGGGCCTTCGCCCATGTCGGCGTGATTTCAGTCATTCGGTTCGTTTCTTTCAGCGCTATCGTCCGTGGCGCTTCTGATAGCGGCCGCGCAGCCAGAATACCAGAAAAACCGCCAGGACGAAGGCGATCCCGACGGCGACCGCGAGCCAGACGGAGTATTGCGCGAGATAATTGACCGCGTCGGGCAGGAAATAGCCGCCGATCAGCAGGCCGAAAAAGATCAGCGCCGCGGCGATGATCGTGGAGCGGTTGCCGGTGGGTTGATCAGCCATGCGCGCCTGCCTCCCGGATTTCGGCAAGCGTGCGGATCTGCCTGCCGTCGGCGGTGAAGTTTTCCGGCGCCAGAAACGCTTCGAAGGCCGCCTTGCGCGCCGGCCATTCGCTGTCGATCATCGCATACCAGGCGGTGTCGCGGTTCCGGCCCTTGGCGACCATGTGGTTGCGGAAGGTGCCCTCATAGGTAAAGCCGAGCCGCTTCGCGCTGGCATGGCTCTTTTCGTTCTCGTTGTTGAGCTTCCACTCATAGCGGCGATAGCCGAGATCGTCGAAGATGTGGCGTGCCATCAGGTAGTGAACCTCGGTCGCCATGGTCGAGCGCTGCATTGCCGGGCCATGCGCCACCGCGCCGACCTCGATCACGCCGTTCTTCTCGTCAAGCCGCATATAGCTTGCCATGCCGACCAGCTTGCCGGTTTCAGCCGAGCGGAAGACCCGGGTGACATAGCTGCCCGAGGCATTCTCGCGGTCGAGCCAGGCGCGAAAATCCGAAGCATCGGCAAACTGCCCGTTCGGGAAATACTTGAGAAGGTCGTTGATCGCGTCCGCCGCCCCGCCGAGCCCTTCCCAGAGTTCAACGGCGTGACGTGCGCCATCATAAGGCTCGACAATCACGCTCGCGCCTGCGGCGACGATCGGCTGCGGACGCTCGCGTGGCGCGAAATTCGTCAGATCCTGCATCGCAATACCTTTGCAATCGGAAAGACCCCGACGAAAGGCCGGGGTCCTCAACACCTTGAAATAGCGAGGGCCTAGGCCTTCAGCGTCGCGCAGGCCTCTTCGGCAAGCTTGCGGATGCCGTCCCAGTCGCCGCGCGCGACCATGTCCTTCGGCGCTACCCAGGAGCCGCCGACGCAGATGACGTTGGGCAGTTTCAGGTAATCCGGCGCATTCTGGAGCGAAACGCCGCCGGTCGGGCAGAACATGACATCGGGGATCGGCGAGGAGAGCGCCTTCAGATAGGGCGCGCCGCCGGCCTGTTCGGCGGGGAAGAACTTCATCACCCGGTAGCCTTCCTCGCGCAGCGACAGCACCTCGCTGGCTGTCGCCGTGCCCGGCAGCAGCGGCACGTCGCTGTCGTCTGCGGCATCGAGAATATCGCCGTTGATGCCGGGCGAGACGATGAACTCGGCGCCCGCCTTTTCGGCTGCGGCATAATCGCGCGCCGAAAGGATGGTGCCGGCGCCGATCACGGCCCCTTCGATCTCGTCGGTCATCGCCTTGATGGCGTCGAGCGCGGCATCGGTACGAAGCGTGATTTCCAGCGTCTTGAGCCCGCCTTCCACCAGCGCGCGCGCCAGCGGCACGGCATGTTCGACGGATTCGACGATCATCACCGGGATCACCGGCTGCGCGGTGAGCGCCTTGAGGAGGGTTTCGGTTTTCGCTTCCATTCTCGCACCGCTTTCCTAGTTGATATTGTCCATGGGATACCCCGGCAAAGCCGGCAAGTCGAGCCCCGGAACCGGGTTATTCTTTGCTGCCCATTGCCTGTGGGCGCAGTGATCTTCATAAGGGAATTTCGTCACGGCGGCATGACCGCCAGAGGCAGGGCTGAAAGCGTCCGGGAGAACGATCATGGCCAAGGAAATCGAGCGCAAGTTTCTGGTCGATGGCGACGGCTGGAAGGATGGCGCGGAAAAGGGCGTCCGCCTGACCCAGGCCTATCTGATGAGCGGCCCGCAACGCTCGGCGCGAGTGCGCATCTTCGATGGCGGCCGCGCACGGCTGACGATGAAGTTCGGCGGCGCCGCGCTCAGCCGCGATGAATATGAATATGACATCCCGCTTGCCGATGCGCTGGAACTTGTGAGCCATGCGCTGGGTGCCGTCATCGACAAGACACGCTACTGTCTCGCCGACGGCGGATATGTCTGGGAAATCGATGTCTATCATGGCGATCTCGCGGGCCTCGTGGTGGCGGAGGTGGAACTTCCCGATGAGACCGCCACGCCACCGCTTCCCGATTGGCTCGGCCGCGAGGTGACCGGTGACCCGCGCTATCTGAACCAGACGCTTTCGGAAACCGGCCGGCATCCTGAGGAGGCAGACTGATATGGCATTCTCGCTCGATCCCGATCGCCCGTTCGACGCCGCCGTCCGGAAAGTCGCCGTCTCCCAGTTCGAAGATGCGATCCGCGCCCTGAAGAAGCAGCCGAACGGCGTCCATGAAGCGGTTCACGACGCCCGCAAGAAGTTCAAGCGGGTGCGCGGCCTCTACCGGCTGGTCCGCCCCGCCGCGAAGGATTTCGCGAAAGCGGAAAATGCCCGCATCCGCGATCTGGCGAATTCCCTCTCGGCCGACCGGGACGCCGCCGCGCTGATCGAATGCGTCCGCTATCTCAGGCTGAATGCGGCCGAAGGAAAGGTCGACATGGCGCTGGCCCGGCTCGAGGCGGCGCTGATCGTGCGGCGCGATGCCAGGGCGGTTTCCGAGGATGCGCTGCAGAAGAAGGCGAAGGCGGCGATCGACGTCTGCCGGGAGGCCATCGCTGCGGTCGAGAACCAGGATTTCGACGGGAAATCGCCGGAAAAGGCGATCGCCAAGGCCTGGCGCAAGCAGCTTGCCTCCGCCCATGTCGCCATCATGGCGGTCCGGGCCGAGGCGACAGACGAGCATTTCCACGATTTGCGCAAGGAGGCGCAGATCTACTGGATGTTCTGCGCGCTTGTCGCCGATATCTGGCCGACGGCGCTGAAGGCCAAACGCGCCGACGCCAAGGCGCTTGCCGATCTCATTGGCCACGAGCACGACCTCAGCGTGATGATCGCGCTGCTTGACGGCCCGGACGCGCCGGCACTGTCTGAAAAGACCCACCGGATCTGCCGCGAGGAAGCGATCGCGCAAAGGGCGCGGTTGCGTCGCCGGGCGGTGAAGAACGCCCGCAAGGTGTTCGACGACGAGGCGGAAATCGAGAGCGCGATTATCAAGACGCTCTGGCGCAAGCGCGTCGCGCGCGGCGAAGGCTGACAATTGCAAAGCCTCAGCAATGGGTGTATTGGCCGCAAACACGCCCCTGCCGATTGAAAACGTAACGCGGAGACAGGCCATGTCCTATCTGGTCGCAGCTCTTTATCATTTTGCCCGCTTCGCCGATTATGAATCGTTCCGCGCGCCGCTTCAGGCCGCAGCCGACGAGAACGGCGTCAAGGGCACGCTGCTTCTCGCCCATGAAGGCATTAACGGCACGATCGCGGGCACGCCTGAGGGCATCGCCAACGTGCTCGCCTTCATCCGCGCCCGGCCCGAGCTTGCCGGCATGGAGCACAAGGAAAGCCACGCTTCGAAGATGCCGTTCAACCGCATGAAGGTGCGGCTGAAGAAGGAAATCGTCACCATGGGCGTCGACAATATCGACCCCCTGAAGACGGTCGGCACCTATGTCGAGCCGAAGGACTGGAACGACCTGATTTCCGATCCGGACACGATCGTGATCGACACCCGCAATGATTACGAGACCGCGATCGGCATCTTCCGCGGCGCCGTCGACCCGAAGACCAAGACCTTCCGCGAGTTTCCCCGCTGGGTCGCCGAAAACCAGGGCCTCCACAACAAGCCGAAGATTGCGATGTACTGCACCGGCGGCATACGCTGCGAAAAGGCAACCGCCTTCATGAAGGAGCAGGGCTTCGACGAGGTCTACCATCTGAAGGGCGGCATCCTGAAATATCTCGAGGAAGTGCCGGAAGAGGAAAGCCTCTGGGACGGCGCCTGCTTCGTGTTCGACGAGCGCGTCTCCGTGACCCACGGCCTGAAAGAGGGCGAGCACGAACTCTGCCATGCCTGCCGCCATCCGGTGACGCCCGAGGACAAGCTTTCCGCCGACTACGAGGAAGGCGTTTCCTGCCCGCATTGCGCCGACAGCTATTCGGAGACCGACCGCGCCCGCTTTCGCGAACGCCAGCACCAAATCGCGCTGGCGAAAGCCCGCGGCGAGCGTCATCTCGGGGCGTAGGGCCCGTCAGGCACTGTGGGCAGGCACTGCGCCGACTCTGAATTTACCCGTCTTTAATCATGATTGGTTAGCTTCGCCTCAACAAACAAGCAAGACGGTCGGCATCATGCGTTTTCTGGCAAAATCCCTGGCAGTTTCGGCAGCAGTGCTGCTTTCCGCCTGTTCGACATTCTCGTTCCTGCCGGGCGCCTCCGAGCCGATCCCCACGCCGATCGCCGCCAATCCCGCTTCGCTCCGGATCGCGGTTCTGGCCCCGGAGGAATTTCGCCTGCCGAAGGGAGAGGTCGAGCTGACCGTCTATCAGCGCGGCGCGGGCGGCGATATCAGCCAGGATTACACGCTGGTGAATGCCGATTCCGAGAAGGTCGATGCGGCGGTTGCCGAATTCCGCAAGCCGGGGCAGGTGGTGACCCTGTTGAGACTGGCGCCCGCCGATGCGCTGCGCCTGCGCGACCAGCAGGAGCAGATGGCGGCCGCGCGCGGCGCCGGCAGCGCCAAGCCGGGCTTCGAGGTCGACCTCGATTCCACCTGCTGGAACGGTCCGATGGTGGCCCCCGTGGTGCCGCTCGATGTGCTGATCAGGGCCGATTCCGGCGAGGAATTCCACCCGCTGCTTTCCGATATCGATATTTTCGCGCTGATGAACCGGCCGGAAGAATCGCGCCTGAAGCGCTGTTCCTGAGGCTTGCTTCAGTCCCGGTGCTCGCGGGCCAGCGCGTCGATGGCGCGTTCCATGCCGGGACGGATCGCCACCATCAGCGTGGCATAGCCTTCCTCGACCGGCCAGAACCGCTCGGCGAGATACGGCCCGACGCCGGGGGCCGCGCGGGTGACCGCGATATTGGCGTCGCGGGTGTTCCATTCCGTCAGCCGCATGATCAGCTGCTCGTCGACCGCTTCCTGTTCCATGTCGGGCCGCACGAAGACCTGCCAGATCCAGGCTTCGCCGGCCGTGACCGGCTGGATCGCCGCCGCAATCATCTCGCCCGAAAGATAGAGCGCGTGGATGCGAAGCTGGTCGTTGCGGCCAAGCTTCTTGGCCGTGGGCAGCAGCGCCGCAAATCGGGACCGGTCTTCCGCGACCGTCGTCGTGAGCGCTGACAGCTCATCCAGCATCAGCGCCGTTTCGGATGGGTTGCGGGCGATGTGGTAGCCGATCTTGCCGCGCGCATTCAGTGCTTCCCATTTTGCAAGATTGGCCTGCCAGGCCTCGCGCTCGCCGGGCGTCAGCGCCGCGCCAGCGGGGTTGATCGGACCCGACAGCGCGCGTCGCCGGCGGGCATGGGTGACCCGGAAGGCAAGGCCGCGGGCGGCGGCCACGGCGCGGGCGAAGCGCATGAACGCGCCATCGGCAAGCAGATGCGGAAACACGGCAATGCCCGGCAGGTTGACCAGCGAACCGGCGAGCGCCTCGAACAACTGATCGAGCGTCGCCATCGGCCGGTGGCGCGAGATCAGCGGGGCGTGATAGCCGATATCGCCGATTGCGTGGGCGAGCAGGTGCGAGCCGTTGCCGCGCACCGAAAAGGTCATCAGTGCGGTTAGATTGTCATCACTGTCGCCGTCTTCCATCAGCGCGACCCTCAGCAGCGAATGGCGCTCGCCGAGCGCCGGCAGCAGGAAGGCCGGGGTCTGGAAGATGTTGCGCTCGATCGCGCTCTCGGCCAGCCGGTCCATGGCTGGTTCCATATGATCCGGAGCCTGCGAATAGAGCGAGAATTCGCCGCCGCTTCGAACCTCGAGGCGGATATCGGGAACCGCCTTGCCGGGCTGGACGACGGAGAGCTTGGATTTGAGGCGGGCCGGCGGGCGTTGGCCAAGGTCCTTGCGAATTATGCTCATGGCCGCGCCCCTTTCGGCCGGCGGCCGAAGCGCGATGCGCACGGCATGTCCGGCAAGACGGGCAGCTCTGGGGGGCCTGAACGCATGGATACTGAACTCTTACAAACGCACTTAACAAGGGATAACCGGTTTCGGTTAACAAAGCGTTGGCTACTCTCACG
The DNA here is from genome assembly GCF_053484295.1 of Martelella sp. AMO21009. Taxonomy (NCBI): domain Bacteria; kingdom Pseudomonadati; phylum Pseudomonadota; class Alphaproteobacteria; order Hyphomicrobiales; family Aurantimonadaceae; genus Martelella; species Martelella sp. AMO21009. The sequence goes on along the minus strand of NZ_JBAKFR010000040.1, from coordinate 718 downwards.
CCACACCGGCCTTGCAATTTTGGCCGATACGGGCAGACTGTCGTGTAAGTGTCATGTTTGCGAAGCGGAGACGCCATGGCTGACAAGCCGGAAACGCAACGCGGCCGGGCTGCCGCCAACGCCAATGTGGTGGAGCTCAGCCAATATCGCGCCGGCCAGAAGGCCGAGCCCCTGCCGGTGACCTTCCACCGGCGCGAACTGGACGCGATCCTCTGGATCTACGGCCGCATGGTGGGCGAGGGCGAGTGGCGCGACTATGCGCTGGACCACCTGAAGGACAAGGCGGTGTTCTCGGTCTTCAAGCGCGCAGGCGAAATGCCACTCTACCGGATCGAGAAAAACCCGAAACTCGCCGCCCGCCAGGGCGCCTTCTCGGTCACCAACACCGCCGGCATGGTGCTCAAGCGCGGCCACGACCTGAAACAGGTGCTGAAGGTCTTCGACCGGAATTTGAAGCTGGTGGAGAAGTAGCCTCTGACTGATGCTCCGCCGTCCGCCGGGGCGTAGCTGGGGATGAGACCCGCAAAAAGGAAAGGTCTTCCAAAAAATGAGGGCTCAGTTTGCTGACAAACGTCTCCCACACTCTGGGTCATCCTCGGGCTCGACCCGAGGATCCAGGCAGACTGGCAAAGTCTTTGTTATAAATCCTTGAAAATTCAGAGACTTAAGCCGCCTGGATGCTCGGATCAAGTCCGAGCATTGTTTGTTGGATCTGCGC
>NZ_JBAKFR010000039.1:0-41604 GCF_053484295.1 Martelella sp. AMO21009 | reverse complement strand
AATCACACCAAAACGGAATCCCATACGATTCATTCATCGCGCCTGATGCTCTAGGCGATGTCTTCAAGCATCAGCATCATTTAAACCTTGCAAACTATTTTTTCTCTTAGAGAAAAAATCTCTGGCGGCTGTTCGGGAAAAGCAGCAGTTTAGCTGTACGGTACCTGTATTGTTGCTATTTTCGCCGTGGGAGACGTTCCGCCTGCCCAACGATACCAGCGAAAATTGGCCTCTCATTGGTGGAGAGTGGGGAAAACCCCGATATTTTTTCGATCTAAAAGGAAAAAATACCTTTTTATGCGACAGAGTATAAGCACTGCTCTATAAATATGGGTGCGCCGGAACTGATAATCCCGTCGTGCGTACCTAATCGAAAGTCTTGAAGCTAAAAAAGAGGCCTTCTCTTATGAACCTAATGGCTTACGTTACGGGTCTGTTATTGAAGTTGCAGCTTCAGTGGCAAATTTAGAGCCCGGTGCGCAGAGGAACACTCTGTATGAATATGATCATCGTTTTACTTATGGTTGCGCAGCTTGCTGTTGCTATCTACGCAATTCAAAAGTCCCGATAAAGGGGCTTAAGCTCCTTTAGGAGGAACGAGGGACGTTGGAAGGCCTGACGTCCCTCAATTCTATAAAAAATCGGCCTCAGTTTTGCAGAACTGAGGCCGATTGGATTCAAAGTACACTCCTTTGATAAGAGTGACCCTCTGTATGTATGATCACCCTAGATATATATATAGAATTTGGGCCCGGTCAACCATTTCCGGTCGTTTTGGCGCAGTTTGGCGCAGTTTGCATCATCGTTCTCTTCGAAGCAAGCATGACTGGTGGCGGCAAATAAATCGCAATAGTTTTGGTTGGTTCTGTGGCGAGTGACCAAAAATAAGTTTAGCGGATTGGCGGGCCCGCCAACCCGATTTCCGCCCCTCCGCAGGGCTTTTCCTTGACAAAATGGCCCCGTCATGCGCTTTTCCGCGCGAATTCATGATACGGGGCCGTTCCGCGCGCCCGAAAACCCGTTACGGAAAAGATTATGCACCGCTACCGCAGCCATACCTGTGCCGCCCTCAACAAGTCCGACGTTGGCCAGACCGCCCGCCTTTCCGGCTGGGTGCACCGCGTGCGCGACCATGGCGGCGTGCTCTTCATCGACCTGCGCGACCACTACGGCATGACCCAGGTGGTCGCCGATCCGGATTCGCCCGCCTTCGCCACCGCCGAGAAGGTGCGCGGCGAATGGGTGATTCGCGTCGACGGCAAGGTCCGCGCCCGCACCGAAGACACCGTCAACAAGAACATGGCGACCGGCGAGATCGAACTCTATGCCGAAGAAATCGAGGTGCTGTCGGCGGCGAAGGAACTGCCGGTTCCGGTGTTCGGCGAGCCGGACTATCCGGAAGACGTCCGCCTGAAATACCGCTTCCTCGACCTGCGCCGCGAGACGCTGCACGCCAACATCGTCAAGCGCACCAAGATCGTCGCCTCGATGCGGTCGGCCATGGCCGATGCCGGCTTCGGCGAATATTCGACGCCGATCCTGACGGCCTCTTCGCCTGAAGGCGCGCGCGACTTCCTGGTGCCGAGCCGAATCCATCAGGGCAAGTTTTACGCGCTCCCGCAGGCCCCGCAGCAGTACAAGCAGCTTCTGATGGTCGCCGGTTTCGACCGCTATTTCCAGATCGCGCCGTGTTTCCGCGACGAGGACCCGCGCGCCGACCGGCTGCCGGGCGAGTTCTACCAGCTCGATGTCGAGATGAGCTTCGTGACCCAGGAAGATGTCTGGGAAACGATGGAACCGGTGATGACCGGCGTCTTCGAGAAATTCGCCGATGGCAAGCCGGTCACCAAAAAGTGGCCGCGCATTCCCTATGACGAGGCGATCCGCAAATACGGCTCCGACAAGCCGGACCTCAGGAACCCGATCGTCATGGAAGCGGTCACCGAGCATTTCGCCGGCTCTGGCTTCAAGGTGTTCGCCGGCATGATCGAAAAGAACCCGAAGGTCGAAGTCTGGGCGATCCCGGCCAAGACCGGCGGCAGCCGCGCCTTCTGCGACCGGATGAACTCCTGGGCGCAGGGCCAGGGCCAGCCGGGGCTGGGCTATATCTTCTGGCGCAAGGAAGGCGAAGACCTGACGGGTGCCGGCCCGCTTGCCAAGAATATCGGACCGGAGCGCACCGAGGCAATCCGCGCGCAGCTTGGCCTCGACGAGGGCGATGCCTGCTTCTTCGTCGCGGGCGAACCGTCGAAGTTCTACAAGTTCGCCGGCGAAGCCCGCACGCGCGTCGGGGACGAACTGGGGCTGACCGACAAGGATCGCTTCGAGCTCTGCTGGATCGTCGACTTCCCGTTCTACGAATGGCTGGAAGACGAGAAGAAGGTCGATTTCTCGCACAACCCGTTCTCGATGCCGCAGGGCGGTCTCGAGGCGCTGGAAAACCAGGATCCGCTGACGATCAAGGCCTACCAGTATGACGCCGTCTGCAACGGCTACGAGATCGCCTCGGGCTCGATCCGTAACCAGCTGCCGGAAGTCATGGTCAAGGCGTTCGAGATCACCGGCAAGAGTGCGGCTGACGTGGAAGAGCAGTTCGGCGGCCTCTACCGCGCCTTCCAGTATGGTGCGCCGCCCCATGGCGGCTGTGCCTTCGGCATCGACCGCATCGTGATGCTGCTTGCCGGCGCCAAGACCGTGCGCGAGGTCGCGCTGTTCCCGATGAACCAGCAGGCCCAGGACCTTCTGATGGGCGGCCCGTCCGAGGCCGAACCGGCCCAGCTCCGCGAACTCGGCCTGCGGCTGATACCGCAGAAGAAGGACTGAGGCCTTCAGGTAGCGCAATTTTTGAGAAGCCCCGGCGAGCGATCGCCGGGGTTTTTTCGTTTTTGGGCGAAAGGTCTCGCGTCCGTGTTGGCGGGGCGAAGCGCGCCCTGTCTTTCCGCGCCCGCCGGATGAGCTTGTTATACTTTATGCTAATGCCCACCCGTGCAAAGCATAAAATGGCAAATAAATATTGAAGTGAAAAAGAATGGAATATAAATTCTTTTTCATGCGGCACGGGGAGCGGGCCGCGTTTGGGAAAAAGCCGGTCGGCCGTGAGGAGATGGCCCCGGTTTTGAACGGGAGGAATCCATGAAGAAGCAATTACTGGCCCTTGCGGCCACAGCGCTGGCGTTTGGCGCCATGCTGCCCGCCGCGGCCCAGGCCGAAGGCGAGCGTTTCGTGCTGATCTCGCACGCGCCGGACAGCGACAGCTGGTGGAACACCATCAAGAACGCCATCAATGTGGCGGGCGATCAGATGGACGTCGAAGTGGAATACCGCAACCCGGCCACCGGCGACCTTGCCGACATGGCGCGCATCGTCCAGCAGGCAACCGCCTCGAACCCGGACGGCATCATCGTCACCATCGCCGATTATGACGTGCTGTCCGGCCCGGTATCGGACGCCGTCGCCAAGGGCATTCCGGTGATCACGATCAATTCGGGCACCGAGGAGCAGTCCAAGGAACTCGGCGCGATGATGCATATCGGCCAGCCGGAATATACCGCCGGCAAGCTTGCGGGCGAGCGCGCCAAGAAGGAATCGGGCGCGGAAAGTTTCGTCTGCGTCAACCACTACATCACCAACCCGGCCTCGGTTGAGCGTTGCCAGGGCTTTGCCGATGGTCTCGGCGTTGAGCTCGGCGACCAGATGATCGACAGCGGCATGGACCCGTCCGAAGTCAAATCGAAGGTGATGGCCTATCTGAACGCGCATCCCGATACCGGCGCCATCCTGACGCTCGGCCCGAACTCCGCCGAGCCGACGCTCGCAGCGCTTGAAGAAATGGGCCAGTCCGGCGAAATCTATTTCGGCACGTTCGACCTGTCGACTGCGATCGCCGATGCCATCAAGGCCGGTACGATCAACTTCGCGATCGACCAGCAGCCCTATCTGCAGGGCTATCTGCCGGTGGTTCTTCTGACGAACTACGCCCGCTACGGCGTCATGCCGTCCAACTCGATCAATTCGGGTCCCGGTTTCACCACCAAGGACAATATCGAGCTGGTTGAGAAATACGCCGGTCAGTACCGCTAAATGACAGGCGCCGCGGGCCCCTTGCGGGCGCGCGGCGTTTTCCTGCCAACACGCAATGAGGGTCGCGCGCCGTCGCGTTGCCGCCTGTTTGCCTGCCAGAAGGAATGATCGAGCCCATGTCCGAAACACCCAAGCCGATCGAGGAAATGGTCGCCGAGGAGCGTATGCGCGCCGTCCCGCGCTGGCGCAAGGCGTTGGTGCGCCCGGAACTCGGCAGCATCTGCGGCACCATTCTGGTGTTCGTGCTGTTCATCTTCATTGCCGGCGACAGCGGCATGTTTTCCGCAGAGGGGTTCATAAACTGGGGCACGGTCTCGGCCCAGTTCGCGATCCTCGCCGTCGGCGCATGCCTGCTGATGATCGCCGGCGAGTTCGATCTCTCCATCGGCTCGATGATCGGCTTTTCCGGCATCATCATTGCGCTTTTGACGGTGCAGCTCGGCGTGCCCGCCTGGCTCGCGATCCTCGCCGCCTTCGCGCTGGCGCTCGCGATCGGCGCGCTCAACGGCTATCTGGTGATCAGCACCGGACTTCCCTCCTTCATCGTCACGCTCGCCTTCCTGTTCATTTTGAGGGGGCTGACGATCTATATCGCGATCGCCACCACCTCGAAGACCATCATCGGCGGCGTGCGCGAGGCGGCCGAGGGCGACTGGCTGGCCGCGCTTTTCGGCGGCACGGTGCTGAAGGGGTTGTTTTCCTGGTTGGCCGAGCACGACATGATCGGCACCTTCGTCGCCGGCCCCCGCGCCGGCCAGCCGGTGGTCGAGGGCATTCCGATGCTGATGGTCTGGGCGCTGGCGCTGATCATCATCGGCCATTTCATTCTGGTGCGCACCAAGTTCGGCAACTGGATCTTTGCCGCCGGCGGCGATGCCCAGGCGGCGCGCTATGTCGGCGTGCCGGTGAACCGGGTGAAGATCCTGATGTTCATGCTCACCGCCTTCTGCGCCACCGTGTTCGCCACCTGCCAGGTGATGGAATTCGGCTCGGCTGCGGCCGACCGAGGCCTTCTGAAGGAATTCGAGGCGATCATTTCGGTGGTCATCGGCGGCGCGTTGCTGACCGGCGGCTATGGCTCCGTCATCGGGGCGGCGCTCGGCGCGCTGATCTTCGGCGTGGTCCAGCAGGGCCTGTTCTTCGCCGGCGTCGAAAGCTCGCTTTTCAGGGTGTTCCTCGGCGTCATCCTGCTTCTGGCGGTGATCCTCAACACCTATATCCGCCGCCGCATCACGGGAGAACGCTGAGATGAGCGAACCGCTGATCGAACTCGTCGATATCGAAAAACATTTCGGCCCCGTCATAGCGCTTTCCGGCGTGTCGCTCTCGGTCTTCGCCGGAGAGTGCCATTGCCTTCTCGGCGATAACGGCGCTGGCAAGTCGACCTTCATCAAGACCATGTCCGGCGTCCACAAGCCGAGCGCCGGGCGCATTCTCGTCGATGGCAAGGAGCGCAGCTTCAACGATCCGCGCGATGCGATGGCGGCGGGCATCGCGACCGTCTACCAGGACCTCGCCATGATCCCGCTGATGTCGGTGACCCGCAATTTCTGGATGGGCCGGGAGCCGGAGAAACGCTTCGGCCCGGTCAAGGTCTTCGATCACAAGAAGGCCGGCGCGATCACCGTCGAGGAAATGGCGAAGATGGGCATCCACCTGCGCTCGGCCGATCAGGCCGTCGGCACGTTGTCGGGCGGCGAGCGGCAGACCGTGGCGATCGCCCGCGCTGTCTATTTCGGCGCGCGGGTGCTGATCCTCGACGAGCCGACCTCGGCGCTCGGCGTGCGCCAGACCGCCAATGTACTCTCCACCATCGACCGGGTGCGCAAGGCCGGCGTCGGCGTGATCTTCATCACTCACAACGTCCGCCACGCGCTCGCCGTGGGCGACCGCTTCACCGTCATCAATCACGGCCACACGCTCGGCACCGCCAAACGCGGCGAGATCGGCACGGAGGAGCTACAGGACATGATGGCCGGCGGCCGCGAGATGGTCGAGCTGGAAAGCTCGCTCGGCGGCACTGTGTGAGCTCCGGCCACGCATCAATCGTGCCCGGTTCGCCGCCGCAAAGCCCCCAATCTTCTCGCCCCGGCGGGGAGAGATGTCGCGAAAGCGACAGTGAGGGGAGTCTATCCCCGCGAAAGCCCTCACGAGACGAAAAGCCGCGCCACCCTCACTGCCCCTGTCGGGGCATCTCTCCCGCCAGCGGGAGAGAGTATTGGGGGGCTATGCGGTGAGACCATGCGCGATGGCCTTGCCCGCAATGTTCCAACCTGATGCCGTCAGATACGCTCGCCGGTCTCGGCGTCGAACAGATGGATCTTGTCGAGATCCGGTCTGATGACGAGGCGGTCGTGGGAGCCGACGGTCAGCCACTCGCGCTGGGCCACCATGATTTCGTCCTCGCCGATGCGGCAGATGATCTGGGTTTCGGCGCCGGTCGGCTCGACCACGACCACCTCGACATCGATCCCGCTTTGGTCGAGCAGGATGTGCTCCGGACGAATGCCGTAGATCACCTTCCGACCGCGTTCGACCGTGCAATCTGCTGGCAAGGGCAGCCGTCCGCCGCCATTGCCGACAAACTCAAGCGGACCGTCCGCGTTGATGCGGCCCTCGATAAGGTTCATGCCCGGCGAGCCGATGAAACCGGCCACGAACACGTTCTTCGGGGTCGCGTAGAGTTCGAGCGGCGTACCGTACTGTTCGACATAGCCATCGCGCATCACCACGATCCGGTCGGCCATGGTCATGGCCTCGATCTGGTCGTGGGTCACGTAGACGATGGTGGTCTTGAGCCGCTGGTGGAGCTGCTTGATCTCCGAGCGCATCTGCACGCGCAGCTTGGCGTCGAGATTGGACAGCGGCTCGTCGAACAGGAACACCTGAGGCTGGCGCACGATCGCGCGGCCCATGGCGACGCGCTGGCGCTGGCCGCCGGAGAGGTTGCGGGGATAGCGGTCGAGCAGATTTTCCAGCCCGAGAATCTGGGCGGCCTCGCCGACCCGGCGCTTGATCTCATCCTTCGGCGCCTTGGCCAGCCTGAGCGAGAAGCCCATATTGGCCTCAACCGTCATATGCGGATAGAGCGCATAGGACTGGAACACCATGGCGATATCGCGCAGCTTCGGCGCGACATCGTTGACGACCTTGCCGCCGATTGCGACCTCGCCGCCGCTGATTTCCTCAAGCCCCGCGATCATGCGCAGGAGCGTCGATTTTCCGCATCCGGACGGGCCGACAAGAATGACGAACTCGCCTTCCTGAATGTCGATATCCACGCCATGCAGGACTTCCACATGTCCGTAGCTCTTGCGGACCTGTCTTACGTCTACTGAAGCCATATCGGTTTCTCACTTGCCAGTTTGCGGCGCGTAGCACCTGTCATGTTCATGCCGCCTGCCTCGCCTGGGCCCCGGTGGCGCGCGAATAGGGCAGCAGCGCCGCGTCGATTGCGGCAAGGCACAGATCGCGCGCGCGCGGCGCGACCCTGCCGTTCACCACGTTCGGATAGATCCGCGCCATGTGCTGGCTGATCAGCGTTTCGGGAATGTCGCCATCAAGGCGCGCAAACAGCGTATCGATCGCGGTCGCCGCTTCCTTTTCCGGCCAGTAGTAGCGGATCCGGTCGCTGTAGCTGAAATGGCGCTGCAGCCGCTGCTCCGCATCCGAGCCGGTATAGTGGGAGCGCCAGTGGCCGGGTTTTTCCAGCATCAGGCTCTCCATGGCGGTAAACAGCGAGCCGTGGCCATCCGTGCCCGCAAGCGTGGCGGCTATCGCGTCGAGGCCGTAAAGCGCCTCGCGGAGCGCAAAGGTCAGGCCGGGACCGACCTTGAGGATCGCGAAGCCGTCATCGACGAGTTGCGTCAGCGCCTCCACCGGCTGGTAGTCGGTGGAGTGGGCCTCGTAGACCAGGCCGGGCAGGTCACTGAGCGCCCCGACCAGCGCGCGGGCCCGCTCGGGCTTGTAGATCGCCACATTGGCGTTGCCGAACTCGACGCCCGGCTGAACGACGATGCCCACCACGCGGTCCAGCGCTTCGGCAATGCCGGCGCCGGCGAAAGCATCGCGGTGAACGGCATAGGTGTTCTTCACGGCCTCGGCATCGGTCGGCTCGATGTCGTCAAGGGCGTGGGTCGCCCCGCCCGGCGGCGGCACCTCTGTGCCGATGATATAGACCGGCGGCCGGTGGCCGGCGTCTTTGGCTGCCTGTTCGGCGACCTTCGCCAACCTCGCGGCGCGTTTCGCCGTCAGCTCGTCGGCAAGGGCTGTCGGTTCTCCGGCGCAACCCATCGAGGTGTCGAGGTGGAGCTTTTCGAAACCCGCCGCAGCGTAGGCGGCGATCATGGTTTCGGCCCGCGACATTGCCTCTTCGGCGGGGAGGGTTTTCCACGGATTGGGACCAAGATGATCGCCGCCGAAAATGATGCGCTCGACCGGAAAACCGATCGTGCCGGCGATCTTTTCGACAAAGGCGCGGAAATCCGCCGGCGTCATGCCGGTATAGCCGCCGTCCTGATTGACCTGGTTGCAGGTGGCTTCGATCAGCGCGACCGCGCCATCGGCAGCGGCGCGCCTGAGTGCTGCCTCGATCACCAGCGCGTGGGCGGAACAGACCGAGGTGATGCCGCGCGGGAGGTTGCCGCTGCGCTCGCCGAAAAGACGGGCGAGCGCAGCATGGCGGTTTTGTTCGCGAGGCTCGGTCATGCGAGCTTCACCACCTTGGTGAGATGGCGCGGGGAGACGGTGTCGAGACCTTTCATCTGCGCCACCCGCTCACCGAGGATCTGCAGCGCCGGCAGCACGGCAAGCCCCGCAAGCGAAAGCCCGGTGTCGAGATCGAGCGAGAGATCGCCCGGACCGCCAAGGCCGATCACGACCGCGCCCTTGTCCTGAAGCTCCTTGACCACCTTGGCCTCCTCGGCCTTCTGGTCGGAATAGAGCATGACGACGGCGGTTTCCTCGCTGACGAGGCTGATCGGGCCATGGCGGTATTCCAGCGGGTGGAAGGCCTGGGTCACGGTCTGGCTCATCTCCATCAGCTTCAGCGCGCCTTCAAGCGCGATGCCGTAAAGCGGCCCGCCGCCGAGGAAGACGAAATGCGAGCGGTTCTCGATGAGCTGCGGAAGCGCTGCGTCGAGGTCGTCCATCAGCTTGCGGGCGGTGTCGATGATGCCCGTGGTCATGTCCTGGCCGATCATGCGCTGGCCGAGCAGCAGCATGAGGCTGGCGGACACCGACATCACGATGCCTTCGTCGGGATGGGATGGCGAGACCACCAGCGTATCGCAGTTCTTCGCAAGCGGGCTTTCCGGCTCGACGGTGATCGCCGTGACATGGGCACCGGCGGCGCGGCTCGCCTTGGCGGCGGCGACCGTCTCGGTGCTTTCGCCGCTGCGCGACAGGGCGATGACATGGGTATTCTTCCAGTCGGGATAAAAAGCGTCCGGGCGGCTCAGCCATTCGGCGCCCGGAACCGCGATGGCGGCGCGGCCGGCGAGGTTGAAATAGGCCGCAAGCGACAGTGCCAGGTTATAGGATGTGCCGCAGCCGACGATGACGGTAAGCGCTGCGTAATGCGAACCGGGTTTCCAAGTGATCGCCTTTTCCCAATAGGGGAATTGCTCGAAAATCACTTTTTCAGTCGTGTTCATGTTGTCTCCGGTTTATTTGACCGAGCCTGCCAGCAGACCGCTGACGAGGTACCGGTTCAGGAAAATGACGACGAGGGCGGGGATGATGATGGCAACGGAACCGCTTGCCGTGATCAGGCCGTAGTCGACGAAGTTTTTTGTGACGAATTCAGGGATCAGCACCGTCAGCGGCTTGGTTTGCGCCGGCGAGAAGATCAACGGAATGAGGTACTGGCCCCATGCGCCGAGGAAGGTGAGGATGGCGGTTGCCGTCAGGCCCGGTCCCGCCAGCGGCAGCACGATGTTGAAGAAGATATAGAGCCGTCCCGCGCCATCGAGCTGGGCCGCTTCCTCGAGCGCGATCGGAAGCGACTCGAACACGCTTCGAAGCAGCCAGAGCGACAGCGGCAGATAGGCCGACACGTAGATCAGCGCGATGCCGGTATAAGTGTCGATCATGTGCAGGCTGATCAGGATCCGGTAAAGCGGGATCAGCACCGCATAGGCCGGGATCGCAAGCGTCGCCACCACCAGGATGAACAGGGTCTTGCGGCCGGGAAATTCAAGCCGGGTGAAGGCATAGGCGCCGAGCGCGGAGATCGCCACGCACAGCACCGTCGCCAGCGCCGAGGTGACGATGGAGTTGAACAGCGCCGCGCGGAACTGCGCCCAGATCTCGACGCCGCCGATGCGATCGATGCCGATGCCGAAAATGCGGGCGAAGTGATCGAAGGTGATGTTTTGCGGGAAGAAATGGATCGGGCGGGCCGAGAAATCCTCGGTCGGCGTCAGTGCGCTGGCGAAGGTCCAGTAGACCGGTCCCAGCGACCAGATCAGCAGCACGGCCAGGCCGACCCAGATCATCATACGATAGGCAAGAGACTGTTTCATCAATCATACCGTGTGTTGCGATAGACGCGGAGGACATAGACCAGCGACACCAGAAGGGAGACGAAGGTGATCGTCAGCGAAAGCGCCATGCCGTAGGAGAAGCGCAGGTTCTGGAAGGTCTCGAGATAGATCTGCACCAGCACGGGCCGGGTTTCGAGGCTCGCCCCGGCCAGCACCCAGGCCTCGTCGAAAAGGTTGAAGGCCTGCACCGTCGCGTTGGTCATGGAGACCGCGATCGCGCTGCGCACCAGAGGAAGCGTTACCAGCGTCAGCATCTGAAAATTGGTCGCACCGTCGATGCGGGCGGCCTGATAGAGGTGGTCGGGAATGCTCTGCATGGCGGCGAGAACGATCACGATGGTGAGCGGCATCATCCGCCAGACATGGACCACGGTGACCGCCATGATCGCGCTGGTGCGGTCGTTGAACCAGATGTGGTTTTCGAAGGGCAGGCCGAGGGAGGTGAGGATGCCGTTCAAAAGGCCGGCGCCCGGCTGGTAGATCCAGAGCCAGATCACCGCGTTGACCACGCCGGGCAGCGCCCAGGGCAGGATGACGGCGGCAAGGATCCACTGACGTCCGACCTTGACCTGATTGATCAGGGCAGCGGCCAGCACGCCGAAGACGGTCTCTGCCAGCACGGCGAGGATCACGTAGGAAAATGTGTTCATCCAGCTCATGCCGAGCTGTTTGTCGGAGAGCATGCGGGTGTAGTTGGCAAGGCCGACGAACGGGGTCCCCGGCTGCATCGGATTGACCCGGTGCAGGCTGTCCCAGCTCGTGACCAGCATTGGGTAGAAGACCAGCGACGCCATGGTGATCAGGATCGGCGCGGCCAGCAGCAGGCCGAGCATGGTATCGGCATTGAAGCCGATACCGCGCTTGCCTCGCATTGTGGAGGCGGCAGATGTCATTGGGCCATGGCCTGCTCGGCGGCGTCGGCAATGTTCTGCATTGCTTCCTCAACCGTGATCTGGCCCTTGGCGGCGCTGTTGATCGATGTGTTCACGGCGCTGGAGAACTCCGGATACCACTGCGGCGTGCCCTGCGGGAACAGTGGTTCGACCGTGGTCGACTGTTCCACGAGCACGTCGCCCGAATGCATTACGCCGGTCTCGTTGACGGCGGCGAGCACCGAGGTGCGGGTCGGCAGGAAGCCGTTCGTGTAGTTTTCTTCCTGGAAGTCCTTGGAGGTGAACCACTTGATGAACTCGACAGCGGCTTCCTTGTTCTGCGAACTTGCGGGAATGCCGAGCGCTTCCGGCAGGCCGAAGCTGCGGGTGTCGCCGCTTTCCGTAGGCACCAGAATGGCCTCGACCTCGCCGGCGACCTTGGACTGATCCGGATCGTTCATCTGGCCGAGGCGGCCAGGCTCGCCCGAAATCATAACGCTGGTCTGGCCCTGGGAGAACATGCTGTCATTGATCTGGCTGTCGGTGAGACTGACCGATGCGGGATCGACGAGGCCTTCCTCCAGCAGCATCAGTTCGAATGCCAGCGCCTTGTAACCGGCCGAATCCGGCGATGTGAACAGCGGCTTGAAATCGGCATCGAACAGCTCGCCGCCAAAGGCCTTGGTCAGCAGATACCAGCTCGTGGATGCGCCTTCGGTTGCCGAAAGCGGCAGGCCGATCGGGTATTCGACGATGCCGGCGTCCTTGATCTTCTTGGCGTCGGCGACAAGTTCGTCCAGCGTCGTCGGCGCTTCGGTGATGCCGGCTTCCTCGAACTGCGCCTTGTTGATCAGCATGACGCGGAAGTCGTTGGTATAGGGAATGCCGAGGACTTCGCCATCAACGGTGAAAATCTTGGAAACGCCGATATCTTCAATCGTTTCGGCGTCAATCACGTCGTTCAGCGGTGTGTACCAGCCGGCGGCGGCGAACTGGCCGGTCCAGGACCAGTCGAATTCGGTCACATCGGCGGGCGCGGTGCCGGCAACGAGGCCGGTAACGAGCTTCAGGCGGATATCGTCCCACGAGAGCGTCTGCAGGTCGACATGGATGCCGGTGTCTTCCTCGAAATCGGCGGCGATATTGGCGCCCTGCGGGGAGGGCAGAAGCACAGTGATGGATTCGCCGGCAAGCGGCTTGGCGTCATCGGCCATCGCCGGAATGGCGAGCAGCATGGCTGTCGAGGTTGCGAGTGATAAAAGCAGTCTGTTCATGTTCCCGTCCTGTCTGGTTTTTGGAGAGTTCAATCCGTCCCGTTTCGGGCGGAGGCGATTTGCCCGACAAAGCCATCTTCGAGCGGCCAGCCGAGACATTGGGCGGCCGCCAGCAGCGCGCCGCCAATGGGGAGAAGTCGGGGTGGAACCGGCGCGCGGCCGATCCGGCGCGTCAGCGCTTCAAGCAGCACCGGGCTTGCGAATGTGCCGCCGGCATAGGTCCAGTCGGCATCGAGCGCGCAATGCGGGGCGATGGCCGTGAAATGCCGCGCAAGATCGTCGGCGGCCTGTTCCATCAGCGCATTTGCGCCGGTATCGCCGGTCCGGGCGACGCGGTCGACTACTTCGGCAAGGGCCGCGATTCCGGCGCGCGGACGTTCAAGGCCGGTCACCCAGCCGCCGAGTGCGTTCATGGGGTCGGTTCTGTCGAGCGAAAGGGCATCGAACACCGCGTCGGTAAGCGCGGTCGGCTGCCGTCGACCATCGATCGCCTGGCTGACGAGGCTGAGCGCGGCGCGGCCGATGGCATAGGCGCTGCCTTCGTCGCCAATCATGTCGCCCCAGCCGCCGACGCGGGCGGAGCGGCCTTCGCCATCGCGCGCCCAGGCCATGGAGCCGGTGCCGGAAAGGATGAGGATGCCCGGACGACCGGACAGCGCGCCGAAATGGGCGGCTTCCACGTCGTTCAGCACATGTCGTTTCGCAGCCGGGAAGGTCTCGGCAATCGCCTGTTCCTGAAGGGCGGAGAGGCGGGCCACCTCGCCATAGGCCGGCAGCGCTGCCGCCACCGCCTTGATATCGGCGATCTCGGTGAAGGGCTGCAGCACGGTGTCGAGCATCGCGCGCCAGCCGGGGTTGTCCATCGGATTGACGCCGCCGCCGCGGGCCTTCTTCACGATTCGCCCCGTCCTGTCGGCAAGCGCCGCCAGCACCTTGGTGCCGCCGCCGTCAATGCCGAGGATCAGGCCGTCGGTCATCCGTTCGCTCCCGCCTCGACGATCGTGTTCTCGATCCCGTTGTCGCCGAAATGCGCGCGCCACTTCTGCGAAATGGCGGAATCGGTGATGACGTGGGCTTCGGTGAGGGGGGAAACCTTGTAGGTCGCCATCGTGTCGAACTTGGTGGCGTCGGCCAGCACGAAGCAGCGCGCCGAGCGGGTCAGCATGCGCCGGTTGAGGTGGGCCTCGCCATTGTCGATGCTGTAGATCGCGCCATCGGAGCCGATCGCGCTCGCGCCCAGGAAAAGCTGATCGAACCAGATAAGATCGAGCATGGCTTCCGCCTGCGGGCCGACCAGCGAGGCGTTTTCGCTGCGCAACTGGCCGCCGAGCAGCGTGACTTCAAGGTTCGGAATGTTCAGGAATTCCTGGGCGACAATCAGCCCATTGGTGAAGATGCGCAGCGGGATCGGGCTGATGCGGATCAGCCGGGCAAGCTGCAGAACCGTGGTGCCGGCATCGAGAAAGATCGCGGAACGGGGCTGCAGCGTCTCATAGGCCGCCGTGGCAATCGCCCGCTTGGCGGCGAGATTGCGCTTCTCGCGGGCCTGGAACGCCATTTCGACCGAGGACCCTTCGGCGATCCGCGCGCCGCCATGGACCCTGACGATCGAGCCTTCCTGCTCAAGAATCTGCAGATCGCGGCGGACGGTGGCGAGCGAGGCGCCGATCGCATCGGCCAAGTCCTGGATCGCGGAAAACCCGTTCACATAAAGATGGCTGCGTATCGCTTCGAGACGATCGACCTTGACGCCCTGTGGCTGTGACATCCGCATTCCCCTGTTATTTTCGATCACAATGATGATCGAAACGATCATTGTCAATCAATTTTGTGATTTATTATGATCGAAAAAGCCGGCGACATTGCTGTCGCCGGCTCAGACTGCTGACAAAGCCCCAAGCTTTGACCATCGTCTGTCATCGGCCCTTCGTTCTTGGGTCATGCTCGGACTTGATCCGAGCATCCAGGCGGTTAAGCTACTGAATTTGCTAAACTCTATAACCAGCCCTTGCCGGGCGGCCTGGATCCTCGGGTCAAGCCCGAGGATGACCCGGACTATGGGAGACGTTTCTCAAGAAGCTGAGCCGGCGACATTGCTGTCGTCGGCTGCGGGAACCGAATGGAATGGTCGTGAATAGCGATATCGCGGCATCGCCTCCCACTCTGCCGTCATCCCGGCTCAAGGCCGGCATGACGGAGGTGAGGAGGGCGCAGCCAGTGTGCACGAGTCTAGCTATAAGCCGGCAGCAGGTCCCCGTGCCGCTCGATCAGCCCATCCACCAGCTTCCAGATTTCATCCGGGGAAAGCTCGGCCGATGTGTGCGGGTCGAGGAGGGCGGCCTGGTAGATGCGGTCGCGGCTTTTGGTCAGCGCGGCCTCGACCGTCAGTTCCTGCACCGAAATGCTGAGTTTCATCACCGCCGCGAGCGGGGTCGGAATCCGGCCGATCCGGATCGGCTGAATGCCGTTATGGTCGACATGGCAGGGCACTTCGACGATGCATTCGTCCGGCAGGTTGGAGATCAGGCCGTTATTGGGCACGTTGCCGTAGATCAGCGCCGGCTTGCCGGTGACGGCGGCGTGGATGATGCCGGCGGCATATTCATTGCTGCGGCACACCTCGATCGGCTTGTCGCCCTCAAGCTCCTTGCGCAGCGCATGCCATTCGGCGATCTGCTCCTTGCAGCGGCGAATATATTCGTCCAGCGGAATATTGAAACGATCGATCAGGTCGTCGCGGCCATCCTTGATGTACCAGGAGGTATATTCCGAGAAATGCTCGCTGGACTCGGTGACGAAATGACCGAGCCGTTTCAGCGCGTCGAAGCGCACCCGGTCGTCGGCGGGCACCTTGCCGTCGGCGAGAAGCTTGCGCAGGCGCGGATAGAGGTCTTCGCGCGAACCGTCCGCATGCAGCTTTTCATACTTCAGGAAGAACGCGATGTGGTTGATGCCGGCCGAGAGGTAGTTGATGTTCGCAACATCCTCGCCGAGATAGGAGGCGAGCTGGCCGGCGGTGTGCTGCACGCTGTGGCAAAGGCCGACCGTGCGGATTTCCGGCGCGATCTCCTTGATCGCCCAGCAATTGATCGCCATCGGGTTCACATATTGCATCAGAAGCGCGTTCGGGCAGACATCCTCCATGTCGCGGCAGATCGCCTCCAGCACGGGTATGGTGCGCAACCCCCGGAAAATGCCGCCGATGCCGAGCGTATCGGCGATCGTCTGGCGCAGGCCGAACTGTTTCGGCACGTCGAAATCGGTGACGGTCGCCGGCTCATAACCGCCGACCTGCATCATCAGGATCACGAAATCGGACCCCTTCAGCGCCTGGCGCCGGTCCAGCGTCGCCTCGACGCGGATATCGGCAAGGCCGAGCGCCGCGCAGATGCGGCGGGTGACGATTTCGGAGGTCTTCAGCCGCTCGGAATCGATGTCGAACAGGCTGATGGCGATTTCGCCGGGGAGATCGGAGGACAGTACATCGCCGAGAATGTTCTGGGCGAAGACAGTGCTGCCGGCGCCGACAAGGCAGATTTTGGTCATGGTGGGTTCCTTTCTTTCCCGCGAAGCTATATCTCCAAAACAAGATTTTCCTCCGGTGTTCATATCGATTAATCCGGGATTGGAGTGGCGAGCGATGAGCGCGGACAATAATGAGGTGGATGACCTGACGCTGGCGCGCGGCGATTTCCTGATCGAGCGCCATATCGCGACCGCCATGCCGGCGGCCCACTGGCACGATCACGTCGAGCTCAACCTGCTGCTTGAAGGTGAGATGACCTACCTCTTCAACGGGCGGCGTGAGGAGGTGGAGGCCGGCAGGCTGGTGTTGTTCTGGGCCGCGATCCCGCATCAGACCATTGCGGTCACCGACAATGCCGCCCTGATCGTCATCTACCTGCCGCTTGCCGATTTTCTGGCGCTGCCGGTTGATCGCGACGCGCGGCGCTTCACCATGCAGGGCGGCTTTCTGTCCGATCCGACGTCAACGCGCCATGACGGCTTCGTCGCCGCGCGCTGGGTGGAGGAGTGGAACAGGGGCGGGCCGCAGCGCCGGAGCCTGCTGCGAGAGGAAATCGCGCTGAGGGTGCGCCGCTTCATCCTCGATTGCGTCGAAACCGGCCGGCTTTCAGGCGGGGAGGCGGGGACGGCAGCGGTCGCTGCCGCCGTCCGCCATGTCGAGGCGCTGACCGATCTGGTCAACAGTCATTACGGCGAGCCCGTTTCGATGCCGGATCTCGCCGCCCGCGCCGGCATCCATCCGAGCACCGCCAACAAGGCCTTCCGCGACGTGCTCGGCCTTTCGGTGAACGAATATCTCACCCGCTACCGGGTGGCGCGCGCCATGCAGAGGCTGGTCGACACCGAGGACCCGATCCTCACGATCGCCTATGATTGCGGGTTCGGATCGAGCAGCCGGTTTTACGAATTGTTCAAGGCGCGCACCGGCCAGACCCCGCTTGCCTTCCGCAGGGCGCTGTCGCGCAAGGGGTGAGACAGGCGTTGAAAAGCCCCGGCAGACGTTCCGCCGGGGCCAGTTACGAAGGTCTTGTCTTACTGATTGGCCTTGATCTCGAGATTGAGAAGCTGGGGGATGGCCTTGGGCGCGGCGGCGCCCGCCATCACGACGGCCAGCACCGGCATCTGCATCTGCGGTTTGATGCTGATGGAGAAGTTCTGCGGATCGGCCAGATAGGCATCGACCGCGGACGAGACGGAGGCGGCTAGGTCGGGCATTTCCAGCCCGGCGAGGCCCGCCGTCATCTGCCCCTTCCACTCGGAAATCAGCGCATCGGACGAGATGTTCTTTTCCTTCGCGATCGTCTGGATCAGTCGGTTGGTGATGCTGTCATCGGTGAACTTGATCGACAGTCCGCTGACGCCGATGGTCTGGCCGAGCTGCATCAATTCAGCTTGGTAGGGATTTTCCTGTTCCGATGAGGTGCCGTCCGCAGGGGCCTCCTCCATCTCCTCGCTTTGGGCGATCTCTGAAATCTTCTGCAGCGTTTCCAGCGTTTCCAGCGTGACGCCGGTCAGTCCCATGCCGAAGTCGAGCGTGCCGACATTTTCCGTGGCGAGGCTGTAGGTGGCGACATTGAGATCGCCCGTTTCCAGATCCCAGTTCCCGCTGATCGTGAATGTGGATGT
Organism: Martelella sp. AMO21009; assembly: GCF_053484295.1. Taxonomy (NCBI): domain Bacteria; kingdom Pseudomonadati; phylum Pseudomonadota; class Alphaproteobacteria; order Hyphomicrobiales; family Aurantimonadaceae; genus Martelella; species Martelella sp. AMO21009. Next base: position 23,682 of record NZ_JBAKFR010000039.1, on the reverse strand, counting down.
GGTCTGCAGCAGATCGAGCTCTTCCAGCGTCGCGCGGGCGTCGGGCTTCAGGTCGTCGACCTGCGAAAGGTCGAGCGAAATCCCGGTGACATCCGCGAGATAATCGGCCTGGGTCCGCGCGTCGTTGAAATGCTGCTTGGCGGAAGCATCATCGATCGTCAGCAGCTTGTTGCCGTCGAAGGTGACGGTGATGTTCTTGACCTCGGTGTTCTCGCCATAACCCCAGCCGGAAAGAACCGCGAGATCGGCGCCGGCGGGCACATGGATATTGGTCTCGGTGATCGAGGCGATGGCGATTTCCGCGTCTTCCATCATGAAGGCCATGTCGGACGCCATCGACTTGCCAATCAGGTAGCTGCCGTCGGCATTTTCCTGAACGTCCTGAAGGTTGAGCGTGATCGGCGCCTTCTGCTTGAACTCGTCCATCTCCTCGCCCGCTCCAGGCAAGGGCGAAAATTCCATGCCCGAGATCGTCACGCTGCCGTCCGAGCCTTCCTCGACGCTGTCATAGGTGAAGGTCATTTGCGACTGTTTTTCGGTGACGGCTTTCAGCTTGGCCATCAGATCGTCGGTATCGAGGGCAAACGCGGGAGCGCCCGATGCGGCCATAAAACTGCCTGCGAGAAGAAGCTGCGTGAGACGTGATGTGGGCATGAAGTGCTCCCTGAAAATGAGATGTTGCGCTACGGTTTATTGGCCATATAAGGCCGAATTGCAATTTTGCTATGAATGCCCGGTGAATGCGGCGCGTTTTCCCTTGTTTTCAGGGGATTGCGGGCGTCCCCGCCTTGCGGGCGAGGGTTGTATCCTCTAACAGAAACCCATGGGAAAAGAAATTACGCCGCCTGAAAATGGCGATGGACATACGGATGCCGTGGACCTGCGCAAGGCCCTTGAGGAACGCTACCTCGCCTATGCGCTGTCAACGATCATGCACCGGGCGCTGCCGGATGTACGCGACGGGCTGAAGCCCGTGCACCGCCGCATCATCCACGGCATGAGCGAGATCGGGGTGCGCCCGAACGCCGCCTACAAGAAATGCGCCCGCATCGTCGGCGATGTCATGGGTAAGTTCCACCCCCATGGCGACGGCTCGATCTACGATGCGCTGGTGCGCCTGTCGCAGGATTTCGCCCAGCGTTATCCGATGGTCGACGGACAGGGCAATTTCGGCAATATCGACGGCGATAGCGCGGCCGCCATGCGCTACACCGAGGCGCGCATGACGGATGTCGCCGCGCTGATGCTGGAAGGCATCGGCGAGGATGCCGTCGATTTCCGCCCGACCTATAACGAGGAGGACGAGGAGCCGGTGGTGATGCCCGGAGCCTTCCCGAACCTGCTCGCCAACGGCTCAACCGGCATCGCCGTCGGCATGGCGACCTCGATCCCGCCGCACAATGCCCATGAGCTGTGCGAGGCGGCGATCTACCTGATCAAGCATCCCGACGCCACCGTCGAGGACATCATGACGCTGCCGGACGCCGACGGGTCGAAGGCGAACATGATCCAGGGGCCGGACTTCCCGACCGGCGGGATCATCGTCGAGGATTTCGCCTCGATGGTCGAGACCTACAAGACCGGCCGCGGCGGCTTCAGGCTGCGCTCGCGCTGGGAGAAGGAAGACCTCGGACGCGGCAACTATCAGATCGTCGTTACCGAAATTCCCTATGGCGTGCAGAAATCGCGGCTGATCGAGAAGATCGCCGAACTCCTGATCGCCCGCCGCCTGCCGCTTCTGGAGGATATCCAGGACGAATCGGCCGAGGACATCCGCGTCGTTCTGGTGCCGAAATCGCGCGCGGTCGACCCGGCGCTGCTGATGGAATCGCTGTTCAAGCTCACCGATCTCGAACAGCGCTTCTCGATGAACATGAATGTCCTGTCGCAGGGCAAGGTGCCGAAGGTGATGGGCCTTGTCGACGTGCTGAAGGAATGGCTCGGCCACCGCCGCGAAGTGCTGCAACGCCGTTCCCGCCATCGTCTTGCCGCGATCGACCGCCGGCTTGAAATTCTCGGCGGCCTGCTGGTCGCCTATCTGAACCTCGACGAGGTGATCAAGATCATCCGCGAGGAGGATGAGCCGAAGCAGGTGATGATCGCCCGGTTCGAGATCACCGATGTGCAGGCCGAAGCGATCCTCAACATGCGGCTGCGCGCTCTGCGCAAGCTGGAGGAAATCGAAATCCGCAAGGAATTCGATGCGCTGACGGCGGAAAAGGCGGAGATCGAGGCGCTGCTCGCCTCCGAGGAAAAGCAGTGGCAGACGGTCGCCTGGGAAATCGGCGAGGTCAAGAAGACCTTCGCCAAGGCCACCGAACTCGGCCGCCGCCGCTCGACCTTCGATATCGCGCCCGATACCGATGTCGAGGCGATCCAGCAGGCGATGATCGAGAAGGAGCCGATCACTGTCGTCATCTCCGAAAAGGGCTGGATCCGGGCGCTGAAGGGCCATGTCGACACCTCCGGCGTCTCGTTCAAGGAGGGCGATGGCCTGAAGCTCGCCTTCCCGGCCCAGACCACGGACAAGCTTTTGATCATCACCACCGGCGGGCGGGCCTTCACGCTCGGCGCGGACAAGCTGCCCGGCGGGCGCGGCCATGGCGAGCCGCTCAGGATCATGGTCGATATCGATGCCGACCAGGACGTCGTCACCGCCTTCGTGCATGAGGCCGGCCGCAAGCAGCTGATCGCTTCCACCGCCGGCAACGGCTTCATCATCGAGGAAGACCAGATGGTCGCCAACACCCGCAAGGGCAAGCAGGTGATGAATGTGTCGGCCAAGGACGAAGTCAAGCTTTTGACGCCGGCAGCGGGCGACCACATCGCCGTCATCGGCGAAAACCGCAAGCTGATCGTGTTTCCGATGTCGCAGGTCGCCGAGATGGCCCGCGGCAAGGGCGTGCGCCTGCAGCGCTACAAGGATGGTGGCCTGTCGGATGCCAAATGCTTCGCCATCGCCGACGGCCTTAGCTGGACCGACAGCGCCGGCCGCACCCATATGCGCACCGCCGATGAACTGCTGGAATGGCGCGGCGACCGCGCCATGGCCGGCCGCATCGCGCCCAAGGGCTTTCCGAGGAACGGCAAGTTCAGGGGGTAGGGGCCGTCACACCTTCGCCGTCAGCAGTTTCACGCCGGCGAATACGAAGAAGCCGCCAAGCGCGGCTTCCACCACGCGGCGGAAGCGGGTGAGGCCGGCGCGGACCATGGCGCTGGAGAGCAGCAACGCATAGGCGCCGTGGCCGGTGAAGGACATGAGGAATGATCCGGCGACGAACAGCACGACGATATGGGCGGGGGCATCGCCAACGCCGCCGACGCCGGCGATTGCCAGCCAGAACATGATGGCCTTCGGGTTGGAGACCTGCAGCAGATAGCCGCCGGCGACCTGCCGCCGGAACGAGCGCAGCCCTGGCGTGAGCGGCGCAAGCGGCGGCGGATTGAGCATCTTGCCGAAGGATTTGAACGCCAGGAAGAACAGATAGCCAGCGCCCACAAAGCGCACGATCTCCATCGCATGGGCGAGCTCTGCGAAAATGATCGACAGGCCGAGCACGGTGGCGATCGAAAGCGTCATGCTGCCGCAGGCGACCCCCAGCGCCGTCGCCACCGCAGCGCCGCGCCCCTGGCCCATGGCGACACCCAGGATCAGCATTACGCTCGGCCCCGGCGAAAACACGCCGACGAGCAGGATGGACCATGCGAGCATGAGTTGTGGCAGATATTCACTGAGCATGAGACGACGCTTTCAGCTTGCTGCGCCGGCACGGAGGGCGGATCGAGACCTCATGCCGTCCTGCGGTTGAAGACGGGGTTAAGTGTATGAACAAATCAAGAACAAGGCAAGCACGAATTTTCGTCAGCTTGCCACGCGTGGTTGCTTCTTCACATCCGCTCGAACTGACCCGGCACGCCATCCACGGAAAACAGCTCAATCTCGAGCATCTCGGCCTCGCCACCACCGCCGGTGAACGTTGCCATCGAGCGAGAGGCGATCGCGGCGTTTTCCGTTTCGATGTCGAAGACGAAGGTGCTGCCGTCCCAGTGTTTCAGGGGGAAGGCCATGTCTTCAGGGCCTGCGTAGAGAGTGAGCTGGCCGCTCGTTTCGCGGATTTCGACCGTGCCGAAATAGGCGTTGCCATAGGTCCCGGTCAGGGTTTCGAAGGCCGGGGCGGGCGCGGCGGCTTCCGGGAAGGGCATGCCCGCGGTATGGCCGAGCGGTTCGTAAAAGCTCATGAACAGCGGGTTATACCCCGAAAACCAGTCGCGCTCGATTGCGCCGGTCTGGGCGATATCGGCGAAGGCGGCGTTGATCGATTCCGGCACGCCGACCGGCGAGGCGTTGGTGAGCGTGATGATGCCGAGATCGAGCGAAGGGATCAGGGTGAAGGCCGTGGCCGCGCCCATGATGAAGGCGCCGGAATGGCTGAGCACCACCCGGCCGCTGGAGGAGACGCCGGTATTGAAGCCGTAGCCGTAAAAACCCGGGCGTTCATCGGCCACATGTGGTCTGCCGGAAAAGGCCTGCGGGCTGAGCGCCGGCATCAGCGCGTCGGGGTCGATCAGGTCGCCGCCTTCGTTAAGCACCATCTTCATCCATTTCGCCATGTCTTCCACCGAGGCGCTCATGCCGCCCGCAGGCGACTGCGCATCCGGGTTGCGCTGGAACAGCGGCGCGAAGCTGCCCGAGGGCTGCAGCGCCTGCGGCACGGCCCGGTTGTCGCGGGCCATGAAGTCATCGAACCGCGCGCTGGCGGTCGCCATGCCGAGCGGTTCGAGAAGCGACTGTGATACGAGGTCGCTCCACGCCATGCCGGAAGCCTGCGCCACGCCCTCGGCCGCTGCCGTCAGGCCGAAATTGGTATAGGCGTAGCTGGTGCGGAAAGGGGTGAGCGGCAACTGGGCGAGGCGCTCCAGAATGATCTCCCGGCCGAAGCCGAGATCCTCGAGATCGTCGCCGGCATGGTCCGGCAGGCCGGAGCGGTGGGAAAACAGGTCGCCAACTGTTACCCGCGCGGTGATTGCGGGATCGGAAAGCCTGAACCAGGGCAGCAGGTCCTGCATCCGGCTGTCCCAGGAGACCACGCCCTCGCTCACCTGCCTGGCGACGACGGTGGCTGCGATCGATTTCGACACGGAAGCGATCTGGAACACGGTTTCGGCGGTCACCGGCGCATCGCCCTCGCCACGAAGCCCAAAGCCCTTGGCATAGAGGGTCTCGCCATCATGAACGACGGCGACCGCGATGCCGGGAACGCCGCTGCGCTCCTGGATCTCCGCGACGATGCCATCCAGCGACTCCACGGCCCTGTCGATCTGGCCGGGCGGAACCGGCAGTGCTGAAGTGCGCGAGGGCGGCAGGTCATCCGCTCCGGCGGCAAGCGGCAGGAGGGCGAAAACGGTCGCCGTTGCGACGAGGCGGAAGGTGGACATGCGGCTTTCCCATTGCGGGGAGCAACCAAGGCACCGCGGCGGTCGTCCCCCTCGACCGCGCGACGAAAGCCGCTTTCGCGGCCTTCATTCAATAAGCAATAGCTTATATTCTCGGAAACGGACTGCGTTTGCAAGCCGCGCCTTTGGCGCGAAACCGCGTTTCACGATGCGGTATTGGCGTCCCGCTTTCTCAGCTCGTCGCGGATTTCGAGCAGGACCTGGAGTTCGCTCGGGCCGGGCGGCGGGTCGGCCACGGCGGCCTGCTCCTCGGCGGCCTTCCTGTGGGCCTCGGCGGCCGCGCGCATGCGGTTGATCGCCTTGACCAGCATGAACACGACGAAGGCGATGATCATGAAGTTGATGACCGCGGTGATGAAGGCGCCATAGGCGAAGATCGCAGCTCCTTCCTCGCGCGCGGCCGCAAGGCTCGCGCCGTCCGGCACGCTGCCGCTCAGAACCACATACATGTCCGAGAAATCGATGCCGCCGATAATCAGGCCGATGACCGGGTCGATCAGGTCGGAGACTACCGAACGGACGATCGCGGTAAAGGCGGCCCCCACGATAATGCCGACCGCCATATCGACGACATTGCCTCTTGCGATGAAATCACGGAACTCTTTCAGCATGCGTTCTGACCCCTGTTCGGCGATGCGCTGGCGCATCGCATTGATAATCGTCAGGGAATTTAGCGCAGGGACGCGCCGGCTTCTACATGGGGCGGGCGAAAAATACGGAACGGCGTGACGGGCTAGGCTTCGAAATCGCCCGGGTCGGCGCGTTCCCAGCCTTGGCCGGTCAGATGTTCCTGCGGCTGGAAGCGTTTCTTGTAGTCCATCTTCCGGGAACCCTTCACCCAATAGCCGAGATAGACGTAAGGCAGACCCATCGTCTGGGCGCGTTCCACATGGTCGACGATCATGTAGCTGCCGAGCGAGCGTTTCACATAGGCCGGGTTGAAGAAGGAATAGACCATGGACAGCCCGTCGACCATGAAATCGGAAAGCGCGACGGCCACCAGCTCGCCTTCCTCCTCCAGCAGGCCGGTCGCCACGCGATACTCGATAAGGCGGGTCTCCACATGGGTTTCCTCGACCATCACCTTGTAATCATCGAGGCTCATGTCGGCCATGCCGCCGCGCTGGTGGCGGCTGTCGAGATAGGTGCGAAACAGGTCGAACTGCTCGGCGGTGGCAAAGGCAGGCCGCTCGGTGCCGACGAGATCGGCGTTTCTGGCCTGGGTCTTGCGCAGCGAGCGGCCGGGGACGAATTCACCGGCGACGATGCGCACGGAAACGCAGGCGCGACAGTGTTCGCAGGCCGGGCGATAGGCGATGTTCTGCGAGCGGCGGAACCCGCCCTGGGTCAGAAGGTCGTTCATCTCGCCGGCGCGCGGGCCGACGAGATGGGTGAACACCTTGCGCTCGCGCTCCGCCTCGAGATAGGGGCATTGCGCCGGCGCGGTCAGATAGAACTGTGGCGACTGAGTGGTTTGCGTATTCATGCCCGGCGCACCATGCAACGAAACTTAATCACAGGATGGCGCAATTCGCGGGAACGTCAACCTTTCTGATTTGCGGGATGAGCGTTTCCCGCAGTTCAATAGCGCGCTTCCTCGCGCACCACGACGGCGCCGATCAGGAAATCATGCAGCAGACGCTTGCGGTCGGTGAAGAGACCGACCAGCAGGATCAGCGGCGTCAGCAGCGAGTTGAACAGCCAGAACAGCGCCAGATGCACCAGCGCGGTCAGGAAATCGATCTTCAGCCCATCAGTGCGCAGCATCCTGAGGCCCATCGCCCGCATGCCGGGCGAAGCCTGGGCCGAGCCGCCGAGGCTGAAGCCGAAATAAAGCCCTGCCACGATGAAATAGAGCACCGGATAGAGAAAGAAGGCGAGGCCGAGTGTCGCGATGCCGACGAAGAACAACACCACCGCAGCCGGCACCCAGAGGATGGCAATGATGATGTAGTCGCAGATGAACGCCAGAACGCGCCGCGACAGCACGCCGGAATAGGCGTCGCTGGCCGGCGGGGCCGAATAGGTCATGTCGCGTTCGAGGCTCATCGATGTCTCCGTTGTCAATCGTGGTTCCAGACCCGATGTGGGGATTGGCCGGGGGAATGCAATAATTCAGCCCCTCGAGACTATGATTTCGCCAGCTTTTCCGCGACCTCGATCGCGAAATAGGTCAAAATTCCGTCGCAGCCGGCGCGCTTGAACGACAGCAGCGTTTCCATCATCACCCGGTCGCCGTCGATCGCACCGCGCTCGGCGGCCATCTTGATCATCGCGTATTCGCCGGAGACCTGATAGGCGAATACCGGCAGGCCGAAGGCCTCCTTGATGCGCCAGCAGATGTCGAGATAGGGCAGGCCTGGCTTCACCATCAGCATGTCCGCGCCTTCCTCGACGTCGAGCGCTGCATCGCGCAGCGCCTCTGTGCCGTTGGCGGTGTCGATGTAATAGCTCGCCTTGTCGCCCTTCAACAGTCCCTTGGTCGAGATTGCCTCGCGGTAGGGGCCGTAGAAGCCGGAGGAGAATTTCGTCGCATAGGACATGATTCCTACGTTCTGAAATCCCGCCATGTCGAGGCGCTCGCGGATCGCGCCGATGCGGCCGTCCATCATTTCCGAAGGCGCGATGATATCGGCGCCGGCCTCGGCCTGGGCGACGGCTGCCTCGCAGATATGGTCGACGGTCGCGTCGTTGACGATCTCGTCGCCGGTGAGGATGCCGTCATGGCCGTGGCTGGTGAACGGGTCGAGCGCGACGTCGGTGATCACGCCGAGAGAAGGAGCGGCCTTCTTCAGCGCCCGCGTGGCGCGGTTGATCAGATTGTCGGGGTTGAGGATTTCCGACCCCGACATGTCGCGCTTTTCAAGCTCGATATTGGGGAAGGTGGCGATTGCCGGAATACCGAGACCCTCGGCCCTCTTCGCCGCCTCCGCCAGCCGGTCGACGCTCATGCGGGAAACCCCCGGCATGGCCGGGATCGGTTCCTCGATATTGTCGCCCGGAATGACGAAGACCGGCCAGATCAGATCATCCACCGTGAGCCTGTTTTCGCGCACCAGCCGGCGGGTCCAGTCGGCCTTGCGGATGCGGCGCATGCGGCGGTGACCGGTGATCCTGTCCACGAGATGGGTCTTGTCGTTCGGCTCGCTCATTGTCTTCTCCGGCGCTTTCCTGTTCAGGTCCGGCTTGTAGCATGTCGCACCGCCCGGACAAACACGCCATTTTGTCGCTTCACGGTGCTACGTCAGGGTTTGTAACTTCGATTTTTGAAGCGTATAAGGCGGCGATGAATTCCGAGCAGAACCGTCCGCCACAACCCAGTTTTTCGCAGATGGCCTTCATGGTCTTCAAGCGCTGCGTGGCCGCGTTCTTGATGGCGATCGCGCTTTACAACTGGGCGGAGCTGATCGGCCTTGCCGGCACGGGCCGGTTCGATCTCGTCAGTTCCAACGAGCGCATCGTCGAGGTCGTGCTCGCGGTCGCCTATCCCGCCGCCGCGGCTGGGCTCTGGTTCGGCGTCGGTTGGGGGCTGGTGCTCTGGGCCATCGGAGCGGCCGTCGAAATGTTCCTGGTCGGGACCGCCGCCGCGCTCATCGGCATTCACGTTTTGTTGTTTGGCCTCTACGCCGCTTTCTGGATTTACCTTGCCTTCATTCGTCGGCGCTAGAATCTGCCGAAAATGCCGTCGGGATCGATTTGAAACCCGACAACAATTGGCCATATTGATGTGCAAGGCACATCCATAGAGGCGTCCTCGACGCCCGCGGGACAGAAGAGAACTGGATTCTATGACAAAAGACCTGAACAAGACCGTCAGGACCGTGTCGCGACGCGGTTTCATCGCCGCCGCTGCGGGCGCTGTGGCGCTGCCGAAGCTTGCCGCCGCGCAATCGGCCGTCGACGCTTTGATCAACACGCCCGGTCGCGGCAAATGGGACGAGCAGTTTGACGCCGTCACCTCGCGCGCGCAGGCCGCCGTCAGCTCCAACCAGCCGATCCTCAGCCCCAACGCGCCGATGAACATCATGCAGGCGATGGCGGAATATCAGCGGATCAACGCCAATGGCGGCTGGCCGGAAGTGCATCCCAATGTGCCGCTTCAGTTCGGCGTCTATGATCCGTCGGTGCGCCAGTTGCGCCAGCGCCTGATCGTCTCCGGCGACCTGCCGCAGGAAGCGGGCATTTCCGATTCCTACGATTCCTATGTGCAGGGCGCGGTGAAGCGGTTCCAGGCCCGTCACGGCCTCGCCGAAACCGGCTATATCGACGAGTACACGCTGAAGGCGCTCAACGTCAGCGCCGCCGTGCGTCTCGCCCAGCTTGAAACCAATCTGGCGCGCGTCGAGGATCTCGGTTCCGATCTCGGCCAGCGCTACGTTCTGGTCAATATTCCGGCAGCCTATTGCGAAGCGGTGGAAAACAATGTCGTGGCGCTGCGCAATGTCGCCATTGTCGGACGTCCGTCGCGACCGACGCCGCTTCTGAATTCGAAGATCTTCGAAATCATCTTCAACCCGCCCTGGACCGTGCCGCGCTCGATCATCCAGAAGGATATCATGCCGCTGATGCGCGAGGACCCGAACTATCTGGTCGACAACAAGATCCGGCTCTATGACAACAAGGGCCAGGAAGTCGATCCGCTGACGGTGGACTGGAATGCCGAAAAGGCGCCCAACCTGACCTTCCGTCAGGATCCGGGTCCCAACAGCGCCATGGCCTCGACCAAGATCAACTTCCACAACAAGCATGCCGTCTACATGCATGATACGCCGAGCCAGTCGCTGTTCAACGACATACTGCGCTTCGAATCATCGGGCTGCGTCCGCATCGAGAACGTTCGCGACCTCGACGTCTGGCTGTTGAAGAACACGCCCGGCTGGAACCGCCAGAAGATCGAGGAAACGATCCATGCCGGCATTTCCACGCCGGTGAACCTTGCCGATCCGGTGCCGAACCATTTCGTCTACATCACCGCATGGTCGACCAAGGACGGGATCGTGCAGTTCCGCGACGATATCTACAATCTCGACGGCGCGCCGGAACTGGCGCTGCAGACCACGACCGGCATCGAATAAACCGTTCCGGCCTATCCGACGTATTCGGTTACGAAAATGCCGCCGCTGAGCGATGCTTGGCGGCGGCATTCGTCTATTGCACGTTTTGAAGGCCGGCGTTAGAACGCAAGCGCCTTTACGGAATGCTTCCGCGATAAACCCTGAGGAGCCCGCGATGACCAGTCAGACCGCGTTTACCGAGAACTTCTTCAACCGTTCGCTTGCCGACACCGATCCCGATATCTTTGATGCGATCGGCAAGGAACTCGGTCGTCAGCGTCACGAGATCGAGCTGATCGCGTCGGAAAACATCGTTTCGCGCGCCGTGCTCGAGGCTCAGGGCTCGATCATGACCAACAAATATGCCGAGGGCTATCCGGGCAAGCGCTATTACGGCGGCTGCCAGTTCGTCGATATCGCCGAGGAACTGGCGATCGAGCGCGCCAAGAAGCTGTTCGGCGTCGAATATGTCAACGTCCAGCCGAATTCCGGCTCGCAGATGAACCAGGCCGTGTTCCTGGCGCTGTTGCAGCCGGGTGACACCTTCATGGGTCTCGACCTCAATTCGGGCGGGCACCTGACCCATGGTTCGCCGGTCAACATGTCGGGCAAATGGTTCAACGTGGTCTCCTACGGCGTTTCCAGGGAAGACAACCGCATCGATATGGATGAGGTCGCTGCCAAGGCGGAAGAGCATCGTCCGAAGCTGATCATAGCAGGCGGCACGGCCTATTCGCGTATCTGGGACTGGAAGCGTTTCCGCGAGATCGCCGATTCGATCGGCGCCTATTTGATGGTCGACATGGCCCATATCGCTGGTCTGGTCGCAGGCGGCGTGCATCCGTCTCCGTGTCCGCATGCCCATGTGGTTACCACCACAACCCACAAATCGCTGCGCGGCCCCCGCGGCGGCGTTGTGCTGACCAATGACGCCGATATCGCCAAGAAGGTCAATTCGGCCGTGTTCCCCGGCCTGCAGGGCGGCCCGCTGATGCACATCATCGCCGCGAAGGCCGTTGCCTTCGGCGAGGCGCTGCAGCCGGAATTCAAGCAGTATGCCGAGCAGGTGGTGAAGAACGCCCGGGCGCTCGCCGCCTCGCTGATGGAAGGCGGGCTTGATGTCGTCTCCGGCGGCACCGACAACCATTCCATGCTTGTCGACCTGCGCAAGAAGAACGCTACCGGCAAGCGCGCCGAGGCCGCCCTTGGCCGCGCCTACATCACCTGCAACAAGAATGGCATTCCCTTTGACCCGGAAAAGCCGTTCGTGACCTCCGGCGTCCGTCTCGGCACCCCGGCCGGCACCACGCGCGGCTTCACCGAGAAGGAATTCGCCGAGATCGGTTCGCTGATCGTCGAGGTGCTCGACGGTCTGAAGCAGGTCAACTCCGACGAGGGCAATGCCGCCGTCGAGGCTGCGGTGCGCGACAAGGTGGTGAACCTCACCGCGCGCTTCCCGATGTATGGCTATATGGGCTGATGCGCTGCCCGTTCTGCAATTCGCCTGATACCCAGGTCAAGGATTCGCGCCCGGCGGAGGACAACACGTCCATCCGCCGCAGGCGCGTCTGTCCGGATTGCGGCGGGCGCTTCACCACGTTCGAGCGCGTGCAGTTGCGCGAGCTCGTCGTGGTCAAGAAGAATGGCCGCAAGGTGCCGTTTGACCGCGACAAGCTGGTGCGCTCCTTCGAGATCGCGCTGCGCAAGCGCCCGGTCGAGCGCGAACGCATCGAGCGGGCCGTCTCCGGCATCGTCCGGCGTCTGGAAAGCTCGGGCGAGCCGGAGGTGCAGTCGGAGGAAATCGGTCTTCTGGTGCTGGAAGCGCTGAAGAACCTCGACGATGTCGCCTTCGTCCGCTTCGCCTCGGTCTACCGCGATTTCTCCACCACGGAGGATTTCGAGGAGATCATTACCGAGTTTTCGGCGAAGATCGCCCGCGAAACTGGCGTCCAGCACGACTGAAATTTGCCAAAACACTTGCAAGCCGCTTGCGCCCATGGTTTAGCGGCACAACGAGCGCTGTCGCGCGAAAATACTGACCGCATCCTGACAGGATTGCGAGGAGCATCATGACCACGGAAAAGACCGCCAATCAGCGGGGCGCAGCACGCCTCGCCGCCGTTCAGGCCCTCTATCAGATGGATATCGGCGGAACCGCGCTTGCCGATGTGCTGGCCGAGTATGAGGTCTACCGTCTCGGCAAGGAAGTCGACGGCGATACCTATCTGAAGGCCGACCCGGCCTGGTTCCGTTCGATCGTCACCGGCGTCGTGAAGGACCAGAAGAAGCTCGACCCGATGATCGCCGGCGCGATCTCGGAAGGCTGGACCCTGTCGCGCCTCGATTCGACGCTGCGCGCCATCCTGCGGGCCGGCGTGTTCGAGATCGTTTCCAAGCCCGACGTCCCGACCGCCGTCATCGTCACCGAATATGTCGAGATCGCCACCGCCTTTTTCGAGGGCGAGGAGGGCAAGCTTGTTCACGCCGTGCTGGACCGCATAGCCCGCCGCGAACGCGGCCAGCCCAACGCCAACTGATCCTGACAGACTGCGTATCATCTCCGCAAGCGGCGCCGCAAAGCCCCCCAATCTTCTCGCCCCGGAGGGGAGAGATGTCGCGAAAGCGACAGTGAGGGGGGAGACTATCTCCTCGAACGCCCTCACGGCTTGAAATGCCGCGCCACCCTCACTGCCCCTGTCGGGGCATCTCTCCCGCCAGCGGGAGAGAGTATTGGGAGCAAGGTTCGGGGGCACGTATTCAATCGTCGACGCCGGCTGGCAGGGCGTCGCTGTTACTCCCCGAGCGCGATGCCCTCGCGTCGTGGGTCGGCGCCGCCGTAAAGCATGCCGTTCTCGATCGCAATCGCCTGCAGGCCGGACGTCTGCGGCCCGATCTTCACCTCATATCCCATCGCCTCTAGCGGCCCTGCCATCGCCTCCGCATCGGTTCCGGCCTCGATGTCGTAAGTTCCGAAGCGGTTGAGGAGGTGCGGCATGGCGGTGGCTTCCTGCACGTTCATGTCCCAGTCGAGATAGGCGATGACGGCCTGGGCCACATAGCCGATGATCGAGCTGCCGCCCGGCGAGCCGATCACCAGCGCCGGCTTGCCGTCCTTCATCACGATGGTCGGCGCCATCGACGAGCGCGGCCGCTTGCCGGGTTCGACGCGGTTGGCGATCGGGTAGCCGGCATCGTCGTGTGTGGCGAAGGAGAAATCGGTAAGCTCGTTGTTGAGAAGAAAGCCCGACTTGGTCATCAGCCGGCTGCCGAAGCCGTTTTCGATGGTGGAAGTCATCGAAAGCGCGTTGCCATCGGCATCGACAATCACGATCTGGGTGGTGGAGGGGAGTTCGATGGCGGTGCCATCGCCATAGCGGATCATGGCATGGTCCCAGGCGGGCAGGCCGGGCTCGACCGTCTCCAGCGCGCGGTCGCTGTCGAGTAGTTTGGAACGCATCCTCAGATAATCCGGCGCGACCAGGCCCTTCAACGGCATCGGCACGAAATCGGTGTCGGCCATGTAGCGACCGCGATCGGCGAAGGCGAGGCGCGAGGCATCGCCGATCAGCCGCCAGCTTTCCGGGTTGTCAGGCCCCAGCGATGCGAGGTCCTTGTCGGCGGTGAGGCCGAGGATCTGGCCGACGGTGAGCGCGCCGGAGGAGGGCGGACCCATGCCGCAGACGTCATAGTCGTGATAGGCCACGCACACCGGGTCGCGTTCGATCACCCGATAGGCGGCAAGATCCTCCAGCGCGAGAAGCCCCGGATTGCCTTCGGCCCCTTGCACGCTCTCGACGATATCTTCGGCGATCGAACCGGAATAGAAGGCCTCGGCGCCATTTGCCGCGAGCGCCGTCAGCGTCTCGGCATAGGCCGGGTTCTGGAGTTGATCGCCGGCGGCAAGCGGCTCTCCGCCCGGCAGGAAATAATCGGCGGTGGTGGTGAAGCGGCCGAGGCGTTCGCTGTCATCGGCGATTTGGCCGGCAAGGCGGGGCGAAACGGCGAAGCCGTCTTCGGCAAGCGCGATCGCATCATCGAACAGGCCCTGCCATTCGAGTTTGCCCCAGCGCTCATGCGCCGCTTCCATCAGCATCGGGGTGCCGGGCGTGCCGACCGAGAGACCGCCGACCACGGCATCATAGAACTGAAGCGGTTCGCCATTGTCGTCGAGAAACAGTTTCGGCGTTGCCGCGCGCGGCGCGGTCTCGCGGCCGTCCAGCGTCGTCAGCCGGTCGGTTGCGGCGTCGTACCAGACCAGAAACGCGCCCCCGCCCATGCCGGAGGATTGCGGCTCGACAAGGCCGAGAACCGCCTGCACGGCTACCATCGCATCGGCGGCGCTGCCGCCCTCGGCAAGCACGCGCGCGCCGGCTTCCACGGCCAGCGGATTGGCGGCGGCGACCATCCATTTCTCGGCCTCGACGGGCCTGCCCTCAGCCTTGGCGGCAAGGGCCGCTTCGACCTCGGGCGAGACGGCGGAAAAGCCGGCCTCCGTCGTGCCGATTTCCGGGGCAACCGAGTCGGCGGCCTGCTGGGCCGCGACCGGAACAGTCAACAGCGCCACCAAAGCGCTGCCCGCGATCAATCTCACCATTCCCCTGTCTCCTCTTTTGCCCCGCTAGCGCGCGAGCTTGAGCAGAGTGCGCCAGAAATACTCGGCCGCGTCAAGGAAAGGCAGTGGCATTGTGACAAAACTGATGGGCGGCTCCGCGGCGACAAGATCGACTTACTGTCCCTAGACAGCCCGCTTTACCGCCGCATCGATAAGCTCGATCCCGCGCGGGATATCGGACGAATCGATCGAGCCGTAGCCGAGCCGGAACAGCGGGCAGGGCTCGGGCGGGTTTTCGAAGAACACCGCGCCGGGTTCGATCAGCACGCCGTCCGCTTTCAGCTCCTCGGCGAGCCTTGCGCTGTCGAGCCCGTCCGGGCCTCTCAGCCACACGCTCGCCCCGCCGGCCACCGCAGCGCTTTCAAGCGTCAGGCAGCTTTTTGCAAGCGCCTGGTCCAGCACCGCGCGCCGCTTCACCATCGCGCCACGCAGCCGCACGATGTGGGCGTCATAATGTCCGAGTGCGAGGAAATAGGCGGTGATGCGCTGCAGGTGGCCGGGCGGATGGCGCAGCAGCATGGTTCTCAGCGCCCGCGCCTTGGCGATCAGCGGGGCGGGCGCCACCAGATAGCCGATCCTGAGGCCGGGAAACAGCGACTTCGAGAAACTGCCGATATAGAGAACGCGGCCCTCGGTATCGAGCGATTTCAGCGCCGGGGCGGAGGGGCCGAGATAGGACATCTCGAAATCGTAGTCATCCTCGACGATCACGAAATCCTGGGCGGCCGCGCGGTTGAGCAGATCCTGGCGGCGGCCGAGCGGCATGGTCGAGCCGGTCGGAATGTGGTGGCTGGGCGTGATCATCACCAACCGCGTATCCTCCGGCAGCGTTTCCGGGTTCAGGCCGAGCCCGTCGACCGGCAGAAAGGTGACCGGGCTTTGCGAGCGGCGCAGCGTTTCGGCGATATCGGGATAACCCGGCTCCTCGGTGACGGCCGGCCGATCGGGCCGGCACAGGAGTTCGACCACGATATAGAGCGCGTTCTGCGCGCCGAGCGTGACCAGAACCTCGTCCGGCCGGGCATGAATGCCGCGCCGCGGCAGGGTGTTGGAGCAGATATAGTCGATCAGCAGGGGGTCGTCGTTGCCGTAGCGATCGGTGGAAAGATCGCCGAAATCGCGGCTGCCAAGCGCGCGGCGGGCGCAATCGCGCCAGGCGTAGTGATCGAAGAGCCGCGGATCGGGCTGGCCGTAGATGAAGGGGTAGCGATAGCTGCGCCAATCCGCCGGCTTGCGGATCACCCGCCGTGGCGGCGGATGGTCGGCAAGCCATTGCGACCAGTCGAGCGAAGTGTCGCCCGCCGTCGCGCCGGCGACCTTCAATCCGCGATGGGGCGCGGTGGCGGCGACCGCGACGCCCGAGCGCGGCAGGGTTTCGAGATAACCCTGGCCGACCAGCTCCTGATAGACCAGCGTTACCGTCATGCGCGACAGGCCAAGCGCTTCGGCAAGTTTGCGGCTCGACGGCAGGCGGGTGCCGGGCCGCGCGCCGCCTTCCAGGATCGCGCGCACAAGGGCGGCCGCGAGCCGCCCCTGCAGGGTCGAGGCGTCGGCGGCGCGCAGGAATATGCTCTCGGCTGCGATCGTGTTTTTCATCTGGACCTAACGAAGCTGCAAACTGGACATATCGCGGAACCGCGCTTGCTGCAATCTTGACGGCCGTCAAGCGACCGCGATCTCAATCAAGCGGCGTACCAATCCAAAAGTAGGGGACTACACATGACCATTCTCACCCGTTTTGTGACCGGCGCCGTGGCCGCGCTCGCGCTGAGCCTGCCGGCTGCCGCCACCGAATACCGCATTGCCGTGGGCGACGGCGCGGGCGGCACCCAGGAAGCGCTCGGCAAGGCCTTCATCGCGGCGCTGGAGCAGGAGTCCGGCGGCGAAATGACCGGCAAACTGTTCCTCAACGGCCAGCTCGGCGACGAGCAGGACACCGTGACGGCCGCCGCCACCGGCACGCTCGATTTCTCGATCCTGGCGATCAACAACATCACCCCGTTCTCGCCATCGGTCGGCACGCTGACGCTGCCTTATGTGATCCTCAGCCAGGAAGATGCCGAACAGCTTACCCAGGGCGAGATCGGCCAGCAGATGATCGAGCAGACCATCGAGGATGCCGGCGTGCGGATCATCGGCTGGGCCTATTCCGGCTTCCGCGTGCTGACCAACTCCAAGCGGCCGGTCTCCACCGTGGAGGACCTGCAGGGCCTGGTGATCCGCGTTCCCAAGAACGAGATCATGATCGAGACCTACAAGAGCTGGGGCGTGAACCCGACCCCGATGGCCTGGGGCGAAACCTTCGCGGCCCTTCAGCAGAAGGTCGTCGACGGCCAGGACAATCCCTACATGACCGTCTATGCTATGAAGTTCGACGAGGTGCAGAAATATATCACCAACCTGCACTACATCTTCTCGATCGAGCCGCTGATCATCTCCGAGGCGCTGTTTGAAAGCCTGTCGGAGGAAGAGCAGAAGCAGGTGCTGGCAGCGGGCGAAGCCGCGACCAAGGCCTCGTCGGAATTCCTGAGGGCCGAAGAGTCCAAGATCAAGGAAGAACTCGTCAGCCGCGGCATGGAGATCACCGATCCGGCCAATGACGAGCAGGAATTCATCGACCTCGCCACCACCGCGGTCTGGCCGAAATTCTACGACCAGATCGGCGGCAAAGAAGTGCTCGACAACGTGCTGACCTCGCTCGGCCGCGAACCGGCGAAGTAATGGGTGAGGGGCGCCGGGCGCTGTCCGTCGCCTCCAAGGCTCGCCTTCCTCTCCGCGTCATGCTCGGGCTTGACCCGAGCATCCAGGCCACTCGGAAAGCATTGCCTGGACCCTCGGGTCAAGCCCGAGGGTGACCCGAGGAGGGGGATGCGCCTGAGCAACTGCCGCTGTCATGCCTCGCGCCCCTCCCGCCATCGCCGTCCACGCCAATCCTCCCGAGGTTGCCATGTCCGCATTCTGGTCATTTGTCGACAAGTTCGAAAGCCATGTGTGCCGTGTGCTGCTGGCCGTGTTCGTGACGCTTCTGTTCGTCCAGATCGTCGCCCGCCAGTTGTTCGGTTTCTCGATCACCTGGATCGAGGAACTGTCGGTCATCCTGTTCGTCTGGTTCGCCTATTTCGGCGCGTCCTATGCGGCGCGGATCGCCGCGCATAACCGTGTCACCTTCCAGTTGAACGCGATGTCGCGCAAGAAGGCCCGCATTGTCGAGGCGATCGGCGATGCGTTCTGGATCGCCTTCAACATTGTTTTCATCATCGAATCGATCGATTTCATTGGCCGTCTGAAGCCGTTCGTGAAGGCCCAGACGCTGGGCTGGGAGATGCGCTACATCTATTTGGCGCTGCCGATCGCCTTCACGCTGATGACGATCCGCATCCTGCAGGTCAACTACATGAAACTGGTCATGGGCATCGACCCGGCCGATCCGGACAAGGCGAGCGTCGAGGCCACGATGGAATTCGCCGCCGACGAGCAGCGCGCCTATGCGCGGAGGCACCCCTGATGGACGGCCTGCTGATTGAAATACTGTTCGGTTCGTTCTTCGGACTTCTGATCCTCGGTGCGCCGATCACCGTGGCGCTTGGCGTTGCCTCGCTCGCCGCCATGCTCTATCTCGGCGATAACCCGATCAAGATGGTGCAGATGGCGTGGTCGTCGGTGGGCTCCTTCCCGCTGATGGCGCTGCCCGCCTTCATTCTGGCCGGTGCGCTGATGGAGGCGGCGGGTCTTTCGCGCAGGCTGATCGCCTTTGCCGAAAGCCTTGCCGGTCCGTTTACCGGCGGGCTGGGGGCTGCGACCATCATGGCCTGCCTGTTCTTCGGCGCGATCTCGGGCTCCGGCCCCGCAACCACGGCCGCCGTCGGCATGCTGATGATCCCGGCGATGGCGCGCCAGGGCTACGGCCCGGGCTATGCGGCCTCCGTCACGGCGGCGGCGGGCGGCCTCGGCATCATCATTCCGCCCTCGATCCCGATGGTGATCTTCGGCATTTCGGCAATGGGCATGCAGCCGCCGCCGGAAGCGATCGAGGCGCATGGCGTGTTCCAATCCGTGTCGATCTCGAAGCTGTTCATCGCCGGCGTTCTGCCCGGCGTGGTGATGGCGGGCGGTCTTTTGACCATGAACTATATCCGCTGCCGGATCCGCGGTTTCCACGGTTCCGACGAGCCGTTCTCGCTGCGCCGCGTCTTGAGCGCCGGCTATCACGGCTTCTGGGCGCTGCTTGCGCCGGTGGTGATCCTCGGCGGCATCTATTCGGGCTATTTCACGCCGACCGAGGCGGCAATCGTGGCGATCTTCTACACGCTGTTCGTGGGCGCGGTGATCTATCGCGAACTCGATGTCCGTCAGGTGATCAAGGCGCTCGACACCACGACCTGGCTTGCCGGTCGCGTGTTGCTGGTGCTGTTCGCGGCCACGATCTTCGGCCGGATTCTGGTCGAAAACGACGTGCCGGGCGTGATTGCCGGCGGTATCCTGTCGCTGACCGACAATCTTTATGTGATCTGGGCCATGGTCATCGGCCTGCTGCTGATCATCGGCATGTTCATGGAAACGCTGGCGGCGATCATGATCCTGGTGCCGGTCATGCTGCCGGTCGCCTACATGATGGGCATCGACCCGGTCCATTTCGGCATCGTGATGATTTGCACGCTGTCGGTCGGCTTCCAGACCCCGCCGCTTGGCGAGAACCTGTTCATCGCATCCGGCATTTCCGGGATCTCGATCGAGCGGATCAGCCTGCGCGCAATACCGTTCGCGATCGCCTCGGTCATCGCAATCTTCATCATCGCAAGCTTCCCGGCAATCTCTCTCTGGCTGCCGAGGATGATGGGCTACTAGGGCAAGGAAAACTCCCATGACTGCAAATAACAAGAAACTGTCCGCCGACGATCTGAAGGCCACGTTCGACGCCTTCAACCGCCACGACATCGACGGCGTGATGACCCATTTCGCCGATGACTGCGTGTTCTTCACCGTCGCCGGCGATCATGAATACGGCAACCGGATCGAGGGCAAGGAGGCGATCGCCAAGGCCTTTGTCGGCGTCTGGACCGCGATGCCGGATGTCCAGTGGGCCGATCACAGCCATTTCCTGTCGGAGGACGGCACCCGCGGCGTCAGCCAGTGGACCTTCCGCGCCACCAATCCCGACGGCACCCGGACCGAGGTTCAGGGCGTCGACCTGTTCCGGATCAGGGACGGCCAGATTGTCGAAAAGCAGGCGATCCGCAAACAGCGCCCTGCCATACCCGCCAAGTGATGTGAGACGATCATGCAGGTCAATGCAAAACGCCTGGGATCGAAGCCCTTCGATCCGCATTATGATCCCCTGACCGACCGCACGCTCGGCCCGGGCAGCGATTACGCGCCGACCTACTGGATCGGCACGGCCGGTGATTTGCCCGAGGACGACGGACCCGTGACCTCCGACATGGATGTCGACGCGGTGGTGATCGGCTCCGGCTATACCGGGCTTTCGACCGCGATCCACCTTGCCAAGATGCACGGCATCAAGGCGACCGTGCTGGAGGCCAACGGCGTGGCCTATGGCTGCTCCACCCGTAATGGCGGGCAGGCGCAGATCAGCGCCGGTCGGCTGAAGCGCAGCCAGTGGATCGAGCGCTGGGACCTTCCGACCGCACGCGCGCTGCATGACGAGATGGTCGAGGCCTTCGACCTGTTTCGCGGGCTGGTGCGCGACCACGCAATCGCCTGCGAGCCGCAGGATGGCGGTCATTACTATATCGCCCACAAGGCATCCGCCATGCCGTCGCTGGAGGCCGAGACGCGGCTTTTGAACGACAAGTTCGGCTATGGCGCGCGGATGCTCTCCCGCGAGGAACTGCATGAGATGGTCGCCCGTGACATGGAGGCCCATGGCGCGATGTGGGAGCCGGATGGCACCGGCATCCATGCCGCCAGGCTCGCCTTCGGCTATCTGCGGGTTGCCCGCGAACTGGGCGCCAAGGTGCATACCGACAGCCCGGTTCAGGTGTGGGAGTACAAGGATGGTGTCCACCATCTGAAGACCCCGCGCGGCACGGTGCGCACGAAGCGCGTGGCGGTCGCCACCGCCGCCTATGCACCGCGCGGCTTGCATCCACGGGTCAAGGACCGGCTGCTGCCGATCATGTCCAACAGCGTCGTCACGCGGGTTCTGTCCGAGGACGAGTTGCAGTCCGTGGGCATCAAGAAGCTTTCGCCGCTGACCGACACCCGCACGCTGCGCAACTATTACCGCCTGCTGCCGGACAACCGGCTGCAGATCGGTTCGCGCGCCGCGATCACCGGGCGCGATGCCTCCAACCCGGCGCATCTCAAGGGGCTCTGCGACGCTATTGCGCGCAAGTTCCCGGCGCTGGCCGATGTCGAGCTCGACTATAGCTGGTGGGGCTGGGTCGATGTCTCCCACGACATGATGCCGCGCATCACCGGCATGCCGGACCTGCCGGGTGCCTATTATTCGCTCGGCTATGGCGGCAACGGGGTGATGTATTCAGCCATGGCCGGCCGTCGCATGGCGCAGCTTGTCGCCGGCGAGCCGATCCCCGATCTGCCGATCTACGGCAACGAACTGAAACACGAGGGCTGGAAGACGCCCTTCCGCCGGCTCGGACAATGGGGCCTCTATCAACTCTATCATTACCGTGACGAGCGGAAATAAGGAAGAATACCGATGAAAATGACGACCGAGGAAGCCTTCGTAAAAGTTCTGCAGATGCATGGCATCGAGCATGCCTTCGGCATTATCGGCTCTGCCATGATGCCTGTCAGCGACCTGTTTCCGAAAGCCGGCATCACCTTCTGGGACTGCGCCCACGAGACCAATGCCGGCCTCATGGCCGACGGCTTCACCCGCTCCACCGGCAAGATGTCGATGGCGATCGCCCAGAACGGCCCCGGCGTCACCGGTTTCGTGACCCCGGTCAAGACCGCCTACTGGAACCACACCCCGCTGCTGCTGGTGACCCCGCAGGCTGCCAACAAGACCATCGGGCAGGGCGGTTTCCAGGAAATGGAGCAGATGCGGCTGTTCGCCGATTGCGTCAGCTATCAGGAAGAGGTCCGCGACCCCTCGCGCATTCCCGAAGTGCTGAACCGGGTGATCATGGAAGCCTGGCGCAATTCCGCGCCCGCGCAGATGAATATTCCGCGCGACATGTGGACCCAGGTGATCGATGTCGATCTGCCGCAGGTTGTCGCCTTCGAACGACCGGCGGGCGGCGAACAGGCGGTTGCCGAGGCTGCGAAACTGCTTTCGGAAGCGAAGTTCCCGGTGATCCTGTCGGGCGCTGGCGTCGTGCTTTCCGGCGCGATCCCGGATCTGATCCAGCTTGCCGAGCGGCTCGATGCGCCGGTCTGCAGCAATTACCAGCACAATGACAGCTTCCCCGGCTCGCACCCGCTGGCCATGGGCCCGCTCGGCTATAACGGCTCCAAGGCCGGCATGGAGATCATCGCCAAGGCCGATGTGGTGCTGGCGCTCGGCACCCGCCTCAACCCGTTCTCGACCCTGCCGGGTTACGGCATCGATTACTGGCCGAAGGATGCGAAGATCATCCAGGTCGACATCAATGCCTCGCGCATCGGGCTCACCAAGAAGGTGACCGTCGGCATTCAGGGCGATGCCGGCAAGGTGGCGCGCGGCATTCTGGCCGGACTTTCCGCCAATGCCGGAGATGCCGGGCGTGAGGACCGCAAGCATCTCGTGTCCCAGACCAAGTCGCGCTGGGCGCAGGAACTGACGAGCCTCGATCATGAAGACGACGATCCGGGCACGGAATGGAACGCGGGCGCGCGCGAACGCGATCACGATCTGATGTCGCCGCGTCAGGCCTGGCGCGCGATCATGCAGGCGGTGCCGAAAGAGGCAATCGTTTCCTCTGACATCGGCAACAACTGCGCGATCGGCAATGCCTATCCGACCTTCGAGAAGGGCCGGAAATATCTCGCACCCGGCCTGTTCGGCCCCTGCGGCTACGGTTTCCCCGCGATCCTCGGCGCCAAGATCGGCAATCCGGATACGCCGGTGATCGGCTTTGCGGGTGACGGCGCGTTCGGGATTTCCATGAACGAGATGACCGCCTGCGGGCGCGAGCACTGGCCGGCGATCACCATGGTGATCTTCCGCAACTATCAGTGGGGCGCGGAAAAGCGCAACACGACGCTGTGGTACGACAACAACTTCGTCGGCACCGAGCTCGACCGCGACACCTCCTATGCCGCAATCGCAAAGGCCTGCGGCGCGCACGGCGTCCAGGTCCGCAGCCAGCAGGAGCTCACCGAGGCGCTTGCAGCAGCCGTGGAGCGCCAGCTTGCCAACAAGGAAACCACCTTCATCGAGGTGCTCCTCAACCAGGAACTCGGCGAACCCTTCCGCCGCGACGCGATGAAAAAGCCCGTCGTCGTCGCCGGCATTGACGCCAGCGACATGCGCCCGCAGAAAGGCGCTGCGTAAGCGGCAGGCTGAGGCCAAGCAGAAAACAATCTCTCCCCTCAAGGGGCAGGGGAATCGCGTATGGCTTTTAAGCTATTGAATATTTGACGCAAATCGAT
>NZ_JBAKFR010000038.1:0-42739 GCF_053484295.1 Martelella sp. AMO21009 | reverse complement strand
GGAACTACTTCAAATCAACAGCATGCGTTGCAGACTAATCGCCCGACGCTCTAGTAAAACCTAAATAAGCCGTTAATCCTGAGTTCAGGTGAAGGGTTTTATGGTTGTCACATAGCGTAGGAGGCCAATCCGGCTTCGGCTTTAAAGAAAGAACGGGAGATGCAGATGTTAGATCGGGCAAAGAAAATGGTGGCCGCAGGGCTTGCCTCGATTGTCGTGGCGACAAGCGCCATCCCTGCTCAGTCCATGCCGATTTCCGTAAATCCGGCCGGCGCGGATGCAAGAATTGAACGCGTCGATGGTCGCAACTGGAACGGCGACCGGGGCGGTCGCAATTGGGACCGTCGTCATGGTTATGATCGCCGTCCCGGTTATGATCGTCGCCATCAGGCTTATAATGGCAGGGGCGGCTACTACAACGGCGATCGCTATTACCGTTACCCGCCAGGCTACCGTCCGCCGCGTCCGGGCCCGAACTACCGCTGGGATAATGATGACAATGCGTGGGTGCCGCTCGCGGTTCTGGGGGCAGGCGCTCTGATCATCGGCGGCGCGATCGCGGCCGGCAACAACAACCGTCCGCAGCAGACGAACGGGCTGAACCCCAAGCATTATGCCTGGTGCGAGAACCGTTATCGTTCCTATCGCAGCTACGATAACACCTTCCAGCCCTATAACGGGCCGCGCAAGCAGTGCCTGTCGCCTTACTACTGAGTGCACGTGATGGCGTGACATTGAACCCCGGCGGTTTTCCGCCGGGGTTTTATCTTGGGCGGCTGAGAAGCGCCACGGCCTCCACGTGATAGGACCAGAGGAACTGGTCGATCGGAATCACGCGCTCGATCCGGTAACCGCCATCCACGAGAAGCCGGAGATCCCGGGCAAGGGTGGCGGGGTTGCAGGAAACAGCGGCGACCTTCGCGACCTTGGAGCGGGCCAGTTCCTCGGCCTGCTCGCGCGCGCCGGCGCGCGGCGGGTCAAACACCGCGCCGTCAAAGCCCGAGAGTTCGCGCGCCAGCAGCGGGCGGCGGAAAAGGTCGCGACGCTCGCTTGTCACCGGCTTCAGCCCCTGGCGGTTGCGCACCGCCATATCGAGTGCTGCAAGCGCCTTCGCATCGAACTCGACGGCGTGCACCTTGGATCTCGCGGCCAGCCTCAAGGCAAAGGTGCCGAACCCGCTGAACAGATCGGCGACATGTCTGGCGCTTTCCAGATGCTTCGCCACCAGCCCCGCCATCGCCTCCTCGGCCTCGCGGGTCGCCTGGGCGAAACCGGACGGTGGCGGGTTCACCCTCGTTCCGGCAATATCGAGGGCAGGGCGCACCGGCTCGACGATGATTTCGTCCTCATAGGTCAGACGGGCGATGCCCTTCACCGCCATCACCGCGCGGGTCGCGGCCTGCCGGCGCTTTTCCGATGGGGGCTTGAGGCCTGAGAAACTGATGTCGAGTCCTGTTTCGGTCTCCAGCACGGCGATCCGGAACGGGTCGCTTCCGCTCGCCAGAATGCCTGCCAGAAGGCGCAGGGCGGGCAGGCGGGAAAACAGCGCCGGCGACAGCACCGGACATTCCTCGATCTCGACGATATGGTGGCTTTCCGGGCTCGAAAAGCCGAGCACGATGCCGGCCTCGGTCTTGCGCGCAGAAAAGGTCGCCCGGCGGCGTTGGCCCGGTGCCGCTCCAACGAGCGGCTCGACCGGACAGTCGAGGCCGTGGGCGGAAAGCGCGTCGATCACGACCTGTCGCTTGAAATCCTGATAGGGCGCGGGAGCCAGATGCTGGAGCGAACAGCCCCCACAGGTGCCGTTCTTGCCGTCCGGGCCGAAATGCCGACAGGCGGGATCGATGCGCTCGGCCGCCGGTTCCATCAGCGCGAGCATGACGCCTGCCGATTTCTGTCGGGCAATCGTGATGCGCTCTCCAGGCAGGGCGAAGGGCACGAAGACAGGGCCCTCGGGCGTCTGCGCAACGCCATCGCCCTTTGCGCCCAGTTTCTCGATGATCACGGTTTCGGCTGCCATGGGATTTTATTCCTCTTTTCTGTCGGGTTTGCGCCCGGCGAGCAGAAATTCGCGGTTGCCGTCGCCGCCCTCGATCGGCGAGGGCGCGATGCCGAGGCTTTGCCAGCCCATCTCTTCGGTAAGCCATTGCTCAAGCCTGGCAGCAATCACGGGGCCAAGCTCGGGGTCCTTGAGCAGGCCCTTCTTGCCGATATTGTCCTTGCCCGCCTCGAATTGCGGCTTCACCAGCAGGATGCAGGTCGCGCCGGGTTCGGCGAGTTCCAGCGCGGGCGGCAGAGCGAGCCTGAGCGAGATGAAGGAGACATCGGAGACAACCCAGTGCACCGGCCCTTCGGCAATATCCTCGCGGGTCAGGTGACGGGCGTTCAGCCCCTCGATATTGGTGACGCGCGGATCGTCGGCGATCCGCTCCGCCATCTGGCCGTGGCCGACATCGATGGCGGTGACATGACGCGCGCCGCGCTCCAGCAGAATCTGCGTGAACCCGCCGGTCGAAGCGCCGATATCGAGCGCATGCGCGCCTTCCGGCGACAATGCGAAATGATCGAGCGCCGCCGAAAGCTTCAGCGCGGCGCGGGAGACATACTGTTCGGCCGGGTCGTCAATCGCGATCACGGCGTCGGGACTGACGGTCATGCCGGGCTTTGTTACCGTTTTGCCGTTGACCGTCACCGCGCCGCGCGCGATCGCGTCGCGGGCCCGCGAACGGGTCTCGAAACGGTTGAGCGCGACCAGCAATTGGTCGAGACGCATGGGGGCAGCGGGAGCGGTCATGGCCGCTCCATGGACGCTTTTGGTCGCCGGCGCAAGCTTTCAGCCGACGGTGCCGGTCGAAACGCCGTGGCGGCCAAGCGCGCGGAACACGGTTTCCACGATCCCGTCTCGGTTAAGCCCGGCCTTGGCATACATGTCCTCGGGCTTGGCCTGTTCCATCCAGATATCCGGCAGCACCATCTGGCGCACGCGCAGACCGTGATCGAGCAAGCCCTCATTGGCGAGGAACTGCACCACATGGGCCCCGAACCCGCCGGCGGCCCCTTCTTCAATCGTTACCAGCACCTCGTGATGGGCGGCGAGCTGGCGGATCAGGTCGTGGTCGAGCGGCTTGGCGAAACGGGCATCGGCAACAGTCGTCGAAAGGCCGGCGGCGTTAAGCACGGTCGCCGCCTCGCGACATTCGCCCAATCGCGTGCCGAAGGACAGCAGCGCCACCTTGGAGCCCTCGGAAATGATCCGACCCTTGCCGATTTCGAGGATTTCTCCGCGCTCCGGCAGGACCACGCCGGTGCCTTCGCCGCGCGGGTAGCGGAACGAGATCGGGCCTTCATCGTAGGCTGCGGCGGTGCGCACCATGTGCATAAGTTCGGCCTCGTCGCCGGCGGCCATCACCACGAAGCCGGGCAGGGTGGCAAGGTATGTCGTGTCGAAGGAGCCCGCATGGGTCGGCCCGTCGGCGCCAACGAAACCGGCGCGGTCGATCGGGAAGCGCACCGGCAGGCCCTGGATCGCGACATCGTGGACCACCTGGTCGTAGCCGCGCTGGAGGAAGGTGGAGTAGAGTGCGCAGAACGGCTTGATGCCTTCGCTGGCAAGCCCGGCGGCAAAGGTCACCGCGTGCTGCTCGGCAATGCCGACATCGAAGATCCGGCTCGGATAGATTTCCTCGAACTTGTCGAGTCCGGTGCCGGACGGCATGGCGGCGGTGATCGCCACCACATCCTTGTCGTTGCGCGCTTCCTCGATCAGCGCCTTGGCGAAAACGGAAGTATAGCTCGGCGCGTTCGGCTTGGCTTTCGCCTGATGGCCGGTGACCACATCGAAACGGCTGACGGCGTGCAGCTTGTCGGACGCAGCTTCGGCGGGCGCATAGCCCTTGCCCTTCTGGGTCACGACATGGATCAGCACTGGGCCGCGGGCATTGTCGCGGGCGTTGCGCAGCACCGGCAGGAGGTGATCGAAGGAATGACCGTCGATCGGGCCGATATGATAGAAGCCAAGCTCCTCGAACATGGTGCCGCCGGTGACATAGCCGCGCGCATGGCCGACGGCGCGCGAGATTGCGCTTTCGATCGACTTGCCGAGATAGGAGGTCAGCCGCTTGCCGAAATCGCGGACCTCGAGATAGGTCTTGCCGGAGGCAAGCCGCGCCAGATAGGCGCTCATCGCCCCGGTCGGCCTTGCGATCGACATGTCGTTGT
Source organism: Martelella sp. AMO21009 (assembly GCF_053484295.1). Lineage (NCBI taxonomy): Bacteria > Pseudomonadati > Pseudomonadota > Alphaproteobacteria > Hyphomicrobiales > Aurantimonadaceae > Martelella > Martelella sp. AMO21009. The sequence continues at coordinate 38,521 of NZ_JBAKFR010000038.1, read as the reverse complement.
CGTTGAGGATCACGATCTGTCGAGCGCCGAGCGCGCCGGCATTGTTCAGCGCCTCATAGGCCATGCCGGCCGACATCGCGCCGTCGCCGATCACCGAGATCACGTTGCGGGGATGGTCCTGGAGCTTGGAGGCGACCGCCATGCCGAGACCGGCGGAAATCGAGGTGGAGGAATGGCCCGCGCCGAAGGGGTCGTATTCGCTTTCGGCGCGGCGGGTGAAGCCGGAAATGCCGTTTTCCTGGCGCAGCGTCCCCATCCGCTCGCGCCGTCCGGTCAGGATCTTGTGCGGGTAGCACTGGTGGCCGACATCGAAGATCAGCCGGTCGTCGGGCGTGTTGAACACCTTGTGGATCGCGATCGTCAACTCGACAACGCCGAGACCGGCGCCGAGATGCCCGCCGGTACGCGACACCGAGGATATCATCTCCGCGCGCACTTCCTCGGCAAGCTGCGGCAGGTCGCGGTCGTGGACTTCGCGAAGGTCTGCGGGCAGCTTGATCCGGTCGAGAATGGAGGTTTTTGACGGTAGCGTCACTGTGGAGCCTCATACGCCCTGAAAGACGTTGTTCCTGCCTGAAGCACCTGCGGCGCAAGCCGGAGATGCTCCCTGTCCTTATTGTTTCGCTCGGCGAACCGGAATACCGGCAGTCACCTGTGCGCTTTCTAAATCGTTTCTAGCGAATTTCAGCGTTCGGGCAAAGGAACAAATTCCTTCTCGTCTCCCGGCACCAGTCCAAATCGGCCCTGCCGCCAGTCTTCCTTCGCCTGTTCTATCCGTTCCTTCGAGGAAGACACGAAATTCCACCAGATATGGCGCGGCTTTTCCAACGCCTCTCCGCCAAAAAGCATGAGACGGCATCCGTGTTCCCCCGCTCCCTCGATCGTGATCGGATCGTTGGGGGCGAGCACCAGCAATTGCTCGGCATCGAACACGTCGCCGGCAACGCCAAGCTGGCCTTCGAGGATATAGATCGCGCGTTCCTCATGCTCCGCCGGGAACGAAAGCCGGGCCCCGGCGCGCAGAGCGATATCGGCGAGCAGCGTGTCCGTGAATGTCTTCACATCCGCCTTCATGCCGCAGAAATGGCCGAGCACCAGGCGACCGCTGACGCCGGTCTCCGAAATCGTCGGCAACGCGTTTTTCTCGGTATGGCCGAATGTCGGATCGATCTCCTCGTCGTGTTCCGGCAGGGCAAGCCAGGTCTGGACGCCGGACAGCGCATGCGGGCGCAGGCGCAGGTCGTCGGGCGTGCGCTCGGAGTGGACGATGCCGCGCCCCGCCGTCATCAGGTTCACGTCGCCGGGGCGGATGACGGTGTGGTTGCCGAGCGTGTCGCGATGGCCGATCTCGCCGGAGGTGAGATAGGTGACGGTGGAGAGCCCGATATGGGGATGCGGCTTGACGTCGAGCGCCTCGCCATGGCCGCCGAAGCGAGCGGGGCCCATGCGATCGAAGAAGATGAACGGGCCGACGAGCCGGCGCTTGATCGTCGGAAGCGCGCGCCGCACCTCGAAGCCGCCGATATCGCTGGTGCGCGGGATGATCAGCTGGGCAACGGCATTGCAGCTTGCGGCATCGCCGAATTCGGGATCCTGGCCGGGAAAAAACGACATGTCCGATACTCCGGGCGCCGGTTTGCGCCGAGTTTTATTGTGGGTCCAGCGGTTCCGTTCCCGCCGGCCGGCCATCGCGATCGAGCCGGATTTTCTCGACCCGGGCTTCCGCCGCGCTCAGCAGTTTTTCGCAGTGCTTCTTCAGGGCCTCGCCGCGTTCATAGATCTTGATCGATTCTTCCAGCGCGACGTCGCCGCGCTCCAGCCGCGCCACGATCGATTCGAGTTCCTCGACCGCGCGCTCGAAGCTGAGGCCGCTCACATCGGTCGGTTTGGTTGCTTCCGTCATGGTCTGGCCTCTCAAGTTTTTCGCGCGCATTTCGTTTCGGCAAGGTAATGCGCCCCGGCGCGATTGCAAGTCAAGCCGCGCGCTTGCTAACCATCAGATAACCATATCATGGCGTTTGACCTGGAAAGGTTCTATAGAGTGCTGAGCTTTTCCGCATTGCAGCGCGCCCGCGCCATTGCGAAGAGCCGGTGAAAACGTGCGTAACGGCGTTGCTTAGCGCCGGGAAGGTGTGGCTGATGGATGAACTTCATCCTGAAAGAACGGAACTTCGCGTTCCCTATCGCGATATCGACATGCATGGGCGCATGCACACCGCCGCCTATATCGAGCATGCCGAGGAAGCCCTTGCGCGGTTCTGGCAGTACCGTCCGGAGGTGGAGAACGAGCCCGCCTATGTGGTGCGCAAGGTCGGCTGCACCTTTTATCGCGGGCTGAAGAACGGCGAGACGGCGGATTTGGTGGTGCGCGCGGCCAAGATCGGCGGCAAGTCGATCGGCTTCAATGTCGCGGTGCAGTCCGGCAATCACATCGCCGCCGAGGTCGAACTGCTGTGGACGGCCGTCAACCGCGTGAACGGAGAACCCGCGCCCCTTCCGGAAGCGACGCGGGACTGGCTGTTTTCATTTCTCGACTGACGTCCCGAGCGACTGATGCCGGCTTGGCAAATCAGCTCTGGCTGGAGAGGCTTTTCGGCAGCAGCGGATAACCGACCATCACCGCGCGCGCGGCAAGCGCCGCCAGCACCGCCTTGATGATATCGCCCGGAATGAAGCCCATCGAACCCGCGACTGCGGGCGAAATGCCCATGCCGATGCCATAGGCAAGCCAGGCGATGCCGAAGAAATAGACGACCACGATGCCGCCCGCGAAGGCCGCGATGAAGAAGCCGAAGGTCTGTCGCAGCGCATTCTCGGTCTCCGCCGCGTATTCGGCAAGCGCGCCAGCGACATAGGCCGCCGGCAGCCAGCCGATGAGGAAGCCCGCCGTCGGTGCGGCGAAACTGCCGAGGCCGCCGCGCCCGCCGGCAAGCACCGGAAGCCCGATCGCGACCAGCACGAACACCACCAGCACGGCGGCCGCGCCGCGCCTGCGGCCAAGGATCAAACCGGCAAGCATGACGCCGAGCGTCTGCGCGGTGATCGGCACGGGAATGAAGGCAAGCGGTATGGCCGGCAGCAGGCCGAGCGCCACGATGATGGCCGCGAAAAGCGACACGAGAACCAGATCACGCGAGTTCATTTGACGTTCCTTCTGTCTTCGCCGCGAATGCCGCGGGCATCAATGGCGTCGGCGATACTGTCGGCATCGCGCAGGGTCAAGATGATCAGCGGGACGATTGCGCCCGTCGGACGAAACCTTATGCCCCGGGCGCGATGGGCGTCGCGGATCGCGCCGTAGGAGGAGAGAATATCCGGCACGAAGCGGATGACAAGGCCGACCGCAAGCCCGATATCGGCGGCGCGGACAAGCCCGGCCCTTTCGAGCGGCCGGGCGGCGCGCGTGATCGTGTCGACAAAGTCCGGCACGGGCGTGCTGGCGGTAATGGCGGCGGCGGCCAGCATCAGCGCGGAGAGCCGCAGAACCGAGGCCAGCGCCTGTTCCCAAGGGTTGAAGATCAGGCTGAAGCCGCCGACGAGCAGGACGGCGAACGCCATCGGAACCAGCCGGGCCAACGCCGGGCGCAGCCCTATCGGCAGGGTGAAATAAGCGAAGGCGGCTGCGGCGGCGAAACCGGCGAGGCCCCACAGGTTTGTCGTGAGAAAGACGGCGATCGAAAAGGCGACCAGCCCGCCGAGCTTCACGCCCGGCGACATGCGGTGGAGAATGCTGTCCGCTTCGACATAGAGCGATTGCATCAGCGGTTCATCGCCTCATATTGCGCGATCACATCATGCGGCGCGCCGTCACCGGCAAGCCGGCCCTCGTGAAACAGCAGCACGCGCTCGAAATTCTCCAGTATGGCAAGGTCGTGGGAGATAATGATGACATCCTCATCAAGCGCCGCGATCGTCTCGGCGACGCGGCGGCGGTTCTTGAGATCGAGCTGGTTGGTCGGTTCGTCAAGGATCACCAGCGAGGGCCGGGTGGCGAGTACGGCGGCAAGGGCGGCAAGCTGAAGCTCGCCGCCGGAAAGCTCATGGGCGCGGCGTCTGGCGAGGTGGGCGATGCCGAGCCGGGCGAGCGCCTCCTGCGTGCGTTCGGGCACTTCAGCCTTGGCGACGCCGCGCGCCTTCAGCCCCAGTTCGATATCGTCCTGAAGGATCGGCAGGATGATCTGGTTCTGCGGCGACTGAAACACGAACCCCGCATCCGCCATCACCGCTTGCGATTCGGCCACGGTGTCGCGGCCATTGACCGCGACTGCGCCGGTCGTGGGCTGCGTCAGGCCGTTGATCAGCCGCGCAAACGTGGTCTTGCCGGAGCCGTTGAGGCCGATCACGCCGATCCTGCGGCCGGTCAGCGACAGCGTCAGCGGATGAAGCGCCACCCGGCCCTCATGCATGACGCCGGCTTCGGTGAATTCGATCTGCAATTTCGCCCCCGGACTTTTTTCCTCTTATAGGCATGAACGTCCGGTTCCGGAAGGGCCGTTCCCGTTGCTGCACAGGTTGCCGGGACGCCGCGTGAGGGCGGCGCGGATCGGATGTTCTTATTTTGTCCGAATCGCATTAGGCTCGCGCCATGACCATCACAATCTCCAACGCCGATGCCCGGCGCATTTTCCTTGCCCGACAGGGCCTGTCCGCGCCGCCCGGCAGGGCGATGGACAAGGCCGGGCTTCTCGACCTGATCGAGACGATCGGCTTCGTGCAGGTGGATTCGATCCGCACGGTCGAGCGCGCCCATGACCTGATCCTGTTTTCGCGCAACCAGACCTTTCGCCGCGAGCACTTGACGACGCTTTTGGAACGCGACCGGGCGCTGTTCGAGCACTGGACCCATGACGCCTCCATCATTCCGATGAGGTTCTACCCTTACTGGAAGCACCGCTTCCGCCGGGAGGAGGAGCGGCTGCAGGAGCGCTGGCGCAAATGGCACGGGGAGGACTTCGCCGCCGCGTTCGAGCACACTTATGAACAGGTGCGGGCGAGCGGTCCGATCTTCGCGCGCGAACTGAAGCAGGAGGATCACGTATCCGGCGGTTGGTGGAACTGGCATCCGGCCAAGACCGCGCTGGAATATCACTGGCGCACCGGCCATTTCGCGATCTGCCACAGGCATAATTTCCAGAAGGCCTACGATCTGGCCGAACGGGTGATCCCGGACCGGTATCGTCTTGCCGAGGTCGATCACGCGGAATTTGTCGACTGGGCCTGCCGCGCCGCCCTTACCCGCCTGGGCTTCGCGACCTCCGGCGAGATCGCCGCCTTTTTCGCTGTTGTCACGCCGCAGGAGGCCAGGGATTGGGTGGATGCGAATGCGGGCCAACTCGCCGAGGTGCAGGTCGAAACCGTCGACAGCGGCAGGTCGCGGGCGGCGGTGGCGCTTGCCGACGAGATGCCGGGTCTGTTCGACGTGCCGGAGCCGCCCTCGCGGGTTAGGGTGCTGAGCCCGTTCGACCCGCTGCTGCGCGACCGGGCGCGGGCGGAACGGCTGTTCGGCTTTTCCTATCGCATCGAGGTTTTCGTGCCGGAGCCGAAGCGGCAATATGGCTATTACGTCTTTCCCTTGATCGAGGGCGACCGCATGATCGGGCGGATCGACATGAAGGCCGACCGCAAGCGGAGTTCGCTTGATGTCCGCAGGCTGTGGCTGGAGCCGGGCGTGCGAGCGTCCTCCGGGCGCTTCGATAAACTCGATGCCGAGCTTGCGCGCCTCGCCCGTTTCACCGGCGTGGACACGGTCGAGTACCTGCCGGGGTGGCGGGGCGAGGCTATCTGATCTCGACCCTTGCGGTGAAGCTGGTGCCGACGAGGCGAATAGTCTTGATCGGCAGGTCCATGTCGATCGCGCCGGCCTTGTGTTTCAGCCTTTGAATGATCGCGTCGATGCCGCGCGCCTCCGGCCGGTCGTCATAGCCAAGTTCGGCGGACAGAACCGCGCGGCTGACCGGATTGCCGCCGCCATCGGCAAGCAGTTTCAAAAAGTCGAGTTCGCGGCCGGTGAGCTCGATCCGGGTGCCATCGGGCGCGGTCAGCGTGTAGCCGACCGTATCGAGCTTCCACGGGGCGGCTGCGGCGGAGCTCTTTTCGGAAAGGCGACGCGCCAGATTGTTGACTGCCAGAAGCAGTTCATCGCCATCAACCGGTTTCGTCAAATAGAGATCGGCGCCGGCGCTGTAGCCGCTGATACGGTCCTCGCGGCCGGCGCGGGCGGTCAGCATGACGATGCCGACGCCTTCGGTTTCCTTGGCAAGTTCCTCGGCAAGTTCGAAACCGCTGATATCGGGCAGGTTGACGTCGATGATCGCGACATCGAACTTCTGTTTCCGCAATGCCCGGTAAAATTCGAGCCCGGAACTCGCTTCCGTCACCATGTTGCCCCGCATCGTCAGGTAGTCGGCGAAGCTCTGCCGCAAATCCCGTTCATCCTCCACGAGAAGAATGCGGATTCCATGTGCGTCGTCTTCTGCCTTTTGTGTCTGGCCAGCCATTGTGCGATGGGGCTCCCTTTGAGCGAGTTAGGCGTGCGTCGGGACATATTTAATGTACGGCTTTGCTGACATGTCAAAGCCTGCCGCCAGGATGGCATGGCCGGCGGGTGACTCAGTTCTGGTTTCAAGACGAGTGCGTCATGTTTCGTTACGTTGGATTACTTTAATTATTCGCCCTCAGCCAGAATTGGTGTTGTTTATATTTGCTGCTGGTAAATATTTATTTTAGCATGAATACATTGCCGTGATGGTCGGCGGTTTGAGCGGTTTCACAGGGGGACACATGAAAAAGTATCTGGAAATGGTCGTCGTCGCGGCAATATGGGCGCTGCCGGCTGCGGCCTACGCGGAATCCAATGTTGCGGTTGCCTATAGCAGTTCTACCCAGGATGTCGGCTTTGCCGAAGCGGACTCCGAATCGGCGGCCAGCGACAAGGCGATGTCGGAATGCGGCAAGGGCGGCGCCGGCGACTGCAAGATTGCCTTTTCGGGCGCGGATATGTGCGTTTCGCTCGCGCGGGCGACGAGCAGGGCCGCGATGGGAATCGGCGCCGGTTCCAGCAGACAGGCCTCCCAGGATGAGGCCATGGCAAAATGCGCCGAGGGTGGCGCTGAGGGCTGCAACATTCACGACACTTACTGCGCGCCGTCGAACCTCGAATAGCAGCGGTGATCAGGTTTTCGTCCGGCGCTCGGGGCGATTTCGCCTTGACGCAACGCGCCTCATCATTGCTTGGCTATAATGGCCGCAACGGCAGCGGGGCCGGTGCGCATGCCGTCTTCGCTGCGCCGCCGGCGTCTCGTTGAGGCGATGCTCCGGCGAAGCCGGATATGAGGGAGAAAATCGCCTTTGCGCCATCAATGCCGTCTTCTGTTCTGCGTGTTTCCGGTGCTTGTCGCCGTGATGCTTGCGGCCGTCGGTCCGGCGCGCGCGGATGTGATGTCCGAACCGGAGTTTGCGATTTTCGCCGATCCTACAGCGACTTTGACGCTGGCTGATATCATCGACGGCGATGCCGTCTTTACGCCAGTGAAAGGCAGCGGGATACCGGCGCAGTTCACCAGGGATGCGGTCTGGCTGCGCATCACGGTCACCTCGCAAAGGGCGATGCAGGCGGTCATGGCGCTCACCCCGACCTTTGTCGAGTTTGTGGACGTCTATGCAGCCGATGAACGCCCCCGCCTTTCGGAGGCGGATTTCTCACATTTCGGTCTGGGCGCGGGGCGTCCGCTCTCCGATGACGCCTTGTCCGGTTTCGAGGATGCGGTGGCGCTCGAATTTTCCGCGGGCATCCCCAAGGTGATCTATATCCGCGCGGCCTCTCCAAACGTCATGATGATGGTGAACGTCCGGTTCTATCAGCCGAGAGACTATCTGATGCACAAGGCGCTGGTCTCCACGGTCGGTGGCGCCGTGATCGGATGCATGGCGCTGCTGCTGGTGACCCAGCTCATGCTCTATCGCTTCGATCCCGATCCGCTCTATCTGTTTCTGGCGCTCAGCACGATCTCGGCGGCGGCCTATCATATCGGCAGCCTCGGTTATGCGCGGCTGCTGTTTTCCGATGGCGGCAGAGGCAATGATCTGTTCCTGGCCTTCTTTTCGTCCTTCGGCCTGTTGGCCGGCGCGATGACGACGATGCGGGCGTTCGACCTCACCAGTCCGCGCCACTGGATGTATTGGGTCTGCGCCATTTCCGGCGCCGTCGGTCTCGTTTCCACGCTTTCGATTTTCGTGGGGCTCAACCTCTACACCGCGCCGGTGCGCAACATCTTCATATTGGCTTGCGTCACGCTTGCGGCCATCTACGGGTTGGTGATGATCAGGCGGGGTGACTGGGCAAGCTATCTGCGCGCCGCCGCCTTCCTGGTGCTGTGGGTCGGCATGACGGTGATGCTCCTTTACTACTGGAATGTTCCGGGCCTGCCAGACTGGGCCTCCAAGGGTTACGCCATTGCCTGCCTGCTGGAGGCGCTGCTCCTCACTGCCATGCTGAGCTGGCGGCTCAGAGCCGCCCATCGCCTCAATTCCGCCCTGCAGGAAGAAGCGCTCCAGGCCGCCCGCAGCGCCGGACAACGGGCGGCCGAAATGGTCGAGATACGCACCGCCGAACTCGCCGAGGCGAAACGCACCGCCGAGGCCGCGCTCGAAGCCGAACTCCAGCAGCAGAAAAACCAGGTCCGTTTCATGGAGGTGATTTCGCACCAGTATCGCACGCCGCTCGCCTCGATCCGGTCCAGCGTCGATACGATGGAGCTCGGGCTCGGGGACGACGACAAGGCCAACCATCAGCGGATCGCGCGGATACGGCGCGGCATTGCCCGTCTGGTCGAAGTGCTTGAAATCCATCTGGAGCGCAGCCGTGTGCAAGGCCTGGCGCTAGAACCGGAGGCAATCCCCACGCCGGTCAGCACGATCGTGCTGGATGCCGCCCGCAGAAGCCGGGACCTGATGCCGGATGCCACCATTACCGTGGATATCACGGAGGATGCGGTCGGGGCGGAGATCTGCGTCGATGCCGATATGGTCAATCTGGCGCTGGTCAATCTTCTCGAAAATGCGGTGAAATATTCGGGGCCGACCGGCAATGGAGCGGTCATGCTGTCCGTTGAGATTGTCGGCGGCAATGTCCGGATTGCCGTTGAGGATCAGGGAATAGGCATTCCGAGCGACGAAATCGGCACGGTGCTCCAGGCCAGGGTGCGCGGTTCCAATACGAGCAGGATAAAGGGCACCGGCATGGGGCTGTCGCTGGTGTCGCGCATCGCCGCCGCCCACGCCGCCGCCATCGATATCGAAAGCGTGGAAGGCGGGGGAACGATCGTTGTGCTTTCCTTTCCGATCGCTCAGGCCGGAGAGAGCCTGGAAAGCCGCGCGTAGTAAGTCTCCAGCCGTTTTCCGAGCGGCACCTGATAGCGGGGTTGCCAGCCGAGCAGGTAATAGGCGGCGGCGTCCGGCAGGGTGAAGCGCTCGCCCATCAGGAAGTTCTGGTCGCCGAGTTCCCGGTCAAGCTGGGCCAGACCTTTCTCGACCATTTGCCGGCCCGTCGCCTTGACCTCTTCCTGTGCCTCGGCGGAGGTAGCGAAGGCCGATGGCCGCATCACCAGCGCGGTGCCGCGCATGTGAAGCGATGAGACGATGAAATCGAGCAGCTCCAGCGCTCTTGCCTCGCCATCGGGGTCCGTCGGCAGCAGTTCCGCCTCGGGAAATTTGCGGGCAAGCCAGAAGGCGATCGCCGGAAACTCGGTCAGAAGCCTGCCGTCGTCGCGCAAGAGCGCGGGAACCTTGCCCTTCGGGTTGATCGCCAGATAGTCGGGCTGGCGCTGCTCGCCCGTCCGCACATTGATCTCGTGGATCTCGTAGGGTTGGCCGATCCTGTCAAGCAGCAGCCGGATACCTTCGGAGCAAGCGCCGGGCGCGTGGAACAGCTTCATGGATATCTCCCGAAAGGCTCAGTGATCGTGATGATCGTGGCTGCAATATTCGTGATGCACCGGCGGCTTTCCGAGGCTTTCGCGCATATCCTTCATCTGCTCGAAGAAGGGAATGGGCACGCGGGTGGGCCGGACCGGGGCATTGTCGAAATCGTCATAGAGCGTTCGCAGCGTCACGACAACGCGCTCGGCATCGTTCCAGTCGCGATATTCGCCGAGATCGATCTTGTAGGCCGCATCGAGATAGTCGACGCCCTGCTCGTAGAACGGGCGCGCCTTCTCGGTGATGTCGAGCAGGTAGTCGCGCATCTTGCGCACGTCGTCCTTGGTGGACAGCGGGCCGTGGCCGGCGACGATGATCTCGACATCCATGTCCAGCACCATGTTGCAGACGTTGATCCAGCGGGCGATCGGCCCGTACCAGGCGATCGGCGTGCCGGCGGAAAACAGGATGTCGCCGGTGTAGAGCACCTTGTCCTCCGGCACATAGATCAGCGCGTCACCCAGCGAATGGGAGGGGCCGACCTCGATCAGCTCCACCGTCTTGTTGCCGACCTTGATCGTCATCCGGTCCTTGAAGGTCTCAGTCGGCGGCGTCAGCTCGATGCCGGAAAAGTCGAACGGGCGGAAGCATTCAGCCATGAATTCGCCGGAGCGGCCGAATTTCTTCGGATCGTTTTGAACCGCGAGCAGAACCTTGGGATCGAAGCGGTTGAAATCGGTGACCGTGCCCTCGGTGCCGATGATGCGCGCGCCCTTGACCAACTGGTTGCCGAAGGTGTGGTCGCCATCGGCATGGGTATTGACCAGGACTCCGATCTTTTCCGACGCCGGCACGGCGTTGCGCATCTCGGCCAGCATGTCGCCGGTGCATTTCAGGTCAAACAGCGTGTCGACGAGCAGGGTGGCCTCGCCGTCGGCGATCAGGCCTGCATTGGACCAGCCCCATGAACCGTCCGGCACCAGATAGCCCCAGCAGCCATTGCCGAGATCGTGCAGTCCCTTGGTGTATTTCCATTTGGTCATAGGTCTTCTCCCTAAAGTAATGCGGTGGCGATGGCCGGGAAGGCGAATACGAGCGCGAGCACGAACAGCATCATCAGCGCGAACGGGGCCGCGCCGCGGAAGATCTGCCCGAGCGTGATGTCACTTTCCGGACCGAGCGTTGATTTGATGACGTAGACGGCGATGCCGAAGGGCGGCGTCAGCAGCCCGATCTCGACGGCGAGGATCGCGATCACGCCGAGCCAGATCAGGTCGACGCCAAGACCGTTCAGGATCGGAACCGCGATCGGCAGCACCAGAAGCATGATCGAGGAACTGTCGAGAATGGTGCCGAGCAGCACCATCACGACGACCATGGCGAGCACCACGCCCTCGGTCGAAAATCCGGCTTCCAGTACCGTGCGGCCAAGCCAGCCCGGCATGCCGGTGAAGGCGAGCATGCGCGAATAGAGGCTGGCGCCGATGATCAGGAAACAGATCGAGGCGGTGGTGTGGCCGGTCTGGACCAGCACCTGCCAGAAATCGCGCCATGACAGGCGGCGCTTGACGAGAGCGATCACCAGCGCGCCGGCGGCGCCCGCGCCGCCGGCTTCCGTCGGCGTGAACAGGCCGCCATAGATGCCGCCAAGGACCAGCGCCACAAGCGCCGCGATCGGCAAAAGCTTGGCGGCGATCTCGCCCCAGCCCATATGCGGAGCGTCGAATTCCTGCGCCATCTGGCCGCCGACGAAGCCGGGCCTCAGATGCGCCATGGCGACGATGCCGATGCTATAGGTCACCGCCAGGAGCAGGCCGGGCAGGACGCCGGCGATGAACAGCGAGCCGACCGATTGCTCCGTCAGAATGCCGTAGAGAATGAACAGCAGCGATGGCGGGATCAGCATGCCGAGCACCGAGGAGCCGGCCACCACGCCCACCGAGAATTCCGGCGTGTAGCCCCGTGCCCGCATTTCGGGCACCGCGACCTTGGTGAACACGGCGGCCGACGCGATCGAAATGCCGGTAATCGCCGCGAACACGGCGTTTGCCGCGACGGTCGCGACCCCGAGCCCGCCGCGAATGCGCCGGAAGGCCTGTTGCGCGACATCGAAGGTGTCGCGCCCCATGCCGGAGATCGAGACCACCAACCCCATCAGCACGAACAGCGGCACCACGCCGAACAACTGGTCGGTGATCGAATCCTTGAAGGCGACGACCAGCATGTTGGCGGCGAGATCGAAATTGTCCTTCAGCACCCAGACGCCGACGAAGCTGACGAGGATCAGCGCGATCGCGACATGCAGCCCGGCATAGATCAGCACCAGCATGAGGGCGACCGAGCCGAGCGCGATTTCAACGCCGCTCATACGTCTTCTCCCTTGAGCGCCGCGAGCGAGTTCGCCAGGAATTGCAGGATGGTCGCCGCCATGCCGATGCTCATCAGGCCGTAAAGCGGCCATGTCGGGATCTGGAAGAAACCGGGATTGCCCATGAAATGCCGCTCCGGCCTGTCCCAGGCGCTGAGGAATGACGGCAGGAAGTGCCAGAGCGCGATCGCCAGAATGGCAGCGCCGGCGAGATTATAGAGCGCCAGCAGAAACCCTTTCAGCCGCGGGCTGTGGCGCTCGGCGACGATAAGCAGCAGATCGGACCGGGTCAGCGAGCCGCTACGCAGCGTGTGGGCGAGCTGCAGGAACACGATGCCGACGATGGAAAACGCCACCATTTCGGCGACGCCCGCGATCGGCGCGTTGAAGGCGCCGCGCATGATGATGTCGGCGCAGATCAACAGCATCAGGCCGATGATCCAGACCGAGCCAAGGGCGTTGAGCCCGGCGACGATGGGGCCAAGCAGCAGGCCCGGCCGGCCGCGTGCATTTGCCATGGTTTTCTCCAGATTGGTCTTCGTACGGCCCGGCGATGAAGGCCGGGCCGCGCCGGATTATTCGGCGAGATAGTCGCGCGGGAAGGTGAAGCCGTCTTCGGCAAGCGTGTCGCGGTAGATTTCCAGCATCTCGTCCACCGGTTCGCCGCGGGCGAGCGCTGCATCGCGCCATGCCGTCACAGGGTTGTCCATGCCGTCGATCCACGCCTGGCGTTCGGCGGGCTCCATCTTGATCTCCTCGCCGCCGCCCTCGATCATGGTCTTTTCATTCGCCGCGTATTTCGCCGCCTGCTCCTCGAAGAAGGCTTTGGAATAGGCTTCCGCGCCCTTGCGGAAGGCGTCCTTGGTGTCGTCGGAGAACTCGTCCCAGAGCCGTTCGGCAACGCCGAGGCCGCCGATATACATCGCGCCGAAATCGGTGCGGTTCCAGTAGGGCGCGACCTCGTAGATGCGGGCCGGCACATTGGCGGTCATCCAGCCGATATTGCCGTCATAAACCCCGGTCGAGATGTCATTGTAGAAGGTGACGTAGCTGCCCTGCACGCCAACCGCGCCGGTGGAGTTCAGCCAGGCAAGGTTCGGCCCGGCGCCGCCGATGCGCATGCCGTCCATGTCCGCGCGGGTGCGGATCGGGCGCTTGGCGGCAATGTTGTAGCCGTCGATCGCCACGCCGCCGCCGATATAGACGACGCCGGTTTCATCCGTGAGCTGGTCGATCAGGCCCTCGGTGCCGTAAAGCGCGTCCTCGACCGCCGATGTGACCATTTCCGGATCGATCGGGCCGAAGGGCATGGCGTAGGTGATATTGAGGATGCCCATGCCCGCGGGATCAAACACGCCTGAGGCCATCGCGACATCTGCAATGCCGGTTTCAAGCGCTTCCGCTTCCGAGCCGAGCTTCATCAGCGTGCCGCCATAGGCCTCGGTCCATTCAATTTGCACATCGCCCTTTTCTGCAAGCGCGGCATTGACCGTGGGAATGAAGGTCTCGTGCATGTGCTTGACCCAGAGAAACACCTCCGGATGGCCCGATGCGATGGTGAGACGGAGCGTTTCCTGCGCCATCGCCGGCGAGAGTGCGGCAAGCGCGACGCCGCTTGTAAGCGCAAGTGTGGTGATAATTCGGTTCATCAAATCCTCCCTGATTGTCACCGTTGCCGGTGCCTCCAAAAAAAAAGGATAATGGCACTTGAACAAGTGTTCAAGCTTTTTTATTGTTTGTTCAACTCAAGTCGGGAAAGCATAGTGGAAGAGTCAAAAGCGCAAGAAAAACAAGGTGCGACGTCGAAGGAGAAGATTCTTTCGGCCGGCGAAGCCGTGTTCGGCAAATACGGATATGACGCGACCACGGTGCGCAAGATCGCCGCCCGAGCGGACGTGCCGGTGGCGCTGATCAACTATCATTTCGGCTCCAAGGAAGGGCTTTACCGCGCCATTTTCGAGACCCGCTCGCCGGCGATCCGCGGCCAGCGCGTGGTCGGGCTTCAACTCGCCCGTTCGGAACCGGATTGGGACAGGCGGGTGGAGCTTGTGGTCAAGGCGCTGATCGTGCCGATGTTCGGCCTTCGCGACGATGCCAATGACGGCGCCTTCGGCCGCATCCTGGCGCGCGAACTGTCCGATCCGAGCTCGGAGGGGCGCGGTATCTTCCGCGAAACCTTCGATCCGGTGGCGGAAATGATGCTCGACGCGCTCGCGGAATGTTTTCCGGACTGGACCCGGGCGGAGGTGAACTGGGCCTACCAGACCATGCTCGGCGCGATGATGATCGTGATGATGGACAATGGCCGCATCGCCCGGCTTTCCGGAGGCACGGCGAACTCGGCCGACACCTCTGCCGCGGCCACCCATATCGTGGCGATGCTGACGGCCGGCCTGAAGCACCGCGACCGGAGCCAGACCGCAAACAGTTAGAGCGCGTCCAGGAAAAGTGGATACCGGTTTTCCGTCTGGACGCGCGTAAAAACAGAAAGTTAGAGCATTTCCGGTGATCCGGTGTTTTCCGGAAATGCTCTAGAAGTTGTTTCTTGGGAGGAAATTCAATGAAACTGGTGACTTATGATCGCGGCGACGGCGTCGGCCGCCCCGGCGCGCTTCTGGGCGATGGCGAACGCATTCTTGATCTTGCGGCGGCCACTGATGGGGCCATCGCCTCGATCCAGGGGCTGATCGAGGGCGGTGACGCGGCGCTTGAGCGCGCCCGGAACGCCGAAGCATCGGCGTCGAACGGCCATATGGTTGAGCGAAGCGCCGTGCGGCTGATGGCGCCGATCGAGCCGCCGATCCAGATGCGCGATTGCCTGTGCTTCGAAACCCATCTGAAACAGGCCTTCCAGCAGGCCCGCAAGCTGCGCGCCAGACAGTTCGATAATCCGGAAGAGGCGGAGGCGGAAATGGCCCGCAAGGGCATTCTCTCGGTGCCGGAAACCTTTTACGAACAGCCGATCTATTACAAGGCCAACCGCTTCTCCGTCGTCGGCCACGAAACCGATGTGATCTGGCCGCGCTATTCCAAATTCATGGATTTCGAGCTGGAGTTCGGGATCTACATCGGCAAGACCGCCAAGGACGTGAAGGCGGCCGATGCCCGTCCCTATATCTTCGGCTACACGATCTTCAACGATTTCACCGCCCGCGATGCCCAGACCGCCGAAATGGGCGGTCAGCTTGGCCCCGCCAAGGGCAAGGATTTCGACACCGCCAACCCGATGGGCCCGTGCCTGGTGACGGCGGACGAATTCGGCAATCCCAATGACAAGACCATGATCTGCCGCGTCAACGGCGAGGAATGGGGCCGGGGCAATACCGGCACGATGTTCTGGAGCTTCGAACAGGTGATCGAACACGTCTCGGCCTCCGAGACGCTGCGGCCCGGCGAGTTTCTGGGCTCGGGCACCGTCGGAAACGGCTGCGGGCTCGAGCACATGCGCTTCCTGTCGCCGGGCGATGTCGTCGAGCTCGAGGTCGAGGGCATCGGCATCCTGCGCAACCGGCTGGTCAAGGTCGACTGACATGGCGCGCATCATCGGTTGGGGCCATACGCCCTTTGGAAGGCTAGCCGAAACGCTGCCGGAACTGGTGGTCGCCGCCGGGCGGGAGGCGCTGGATCATTCCGGCGTTCCCGCCGCCGAGATTGGCGGCATCTGGCTCGGGCACTTCAATTCCGGCATGGTCGGCGACGCTTTCGCCTCGTCGCTGGCGCTCGATATCGATCCTGACCTGCGTTTCACGCCCGCGACTCGGCTTGAAAACGCCTGCGCCTCTGGCTCGGCGGCGCTTTGGGGCGCGCTCGATGCCGTCGAGGCGGGCAGGGTGGATGCGGCGCTGGTGATCGGCGTGGAGAAGATGACCCATCTGACGACGCCGGAGGTGACGGCCGGGCTTGCCGGCGCGTCCGACCAGCGGGAGGAGGCCGGCGTCTCCTTCCCCGAAATCTTCGCCCGCTTCGCACGGGCCTATGCCGCTGAATACGGCGACAGGACCGATGCGCTGGCCCGGATCGCGGTCAAGAACCACGCCAATGCCATGGCGAACCCGTTGGCGCAGATGCATAAGCCGCTCGATTTCGATTTCTGCCGGGAGGTTTCCAACCGCAATCCAATGATCGCCGATCCGCTGAAGGTCACCGATTGCTCGCTGATTTCCGATGGCGCGGCCGCACTCGTGGTTACCCGCGACGAGGCGGCGCGGGGCGCGGCAAGGGCGGTTGCCATCCGGTCGCGGTCCCAGGTCAACGATTTCCTGCCGATGTCGCGCCGTTCGGCGACGGAACTGACGGGCGCTGCCCGTGCGATCCGCCGCGCGCTGGAGGCGGCGGGGCTCGGCATTGGCGATATCGATGTCGCGGAAGTGCATGACTGCTTCACCATCGCCGAACTGATGATCTATGAGGCGATGGGGCTGGCCACACCCGGCGAGGGCCACCGGGCGATCGAGGAAGGCTGGGTCGCGCGGGACGGCATCCTCCCCGTCAATCTTTCCGGCGGGCTGAAGGCCAAGGGCCATCCTGTCGGGGCCACCGGCGTTTCGATGCATGTCATGGCCGCAAGGCAGGTTCTGGGCGAGGCGGGCGGCATGCAGCGTGCCGGCGCGGAGCGCGCGCTGGTCTTCAACATGGGCGGTTCGGGCGTCGCCAACTATGCCTCGGTGCTTGAGGCGGCGGCGACATGAATATCGCGCACTGGCTTGATCGCGCGGCGAAGCGCTGGCCCGAAGCGCCTGCTTTGCTCGTGGGCAACGAAATTGTGGCGGATTATGCCGCGTTCAATGCGCGCGCCGGCGGGTTTGCGCGCTGGCTCGTTGAGGAAGCGGGCATCGCGCCGGGCGACAGGGTCGTGCTGTTCATGAAGAATTGCCCGGAATATCTGATCGCGCTGTTCGGCATCTGGAAGGCGGGGGCGGCCGCGGTGCCGGTCAACGCCAAGCTCCATCCGAAAGAGGCGAACTGGATCATCTCCCATTCCGGCGCGCGGCTGGCGCTGGTCTCCGAAAGCCTGGCGGAGGGCATCGAAGCCCCGTCCATGCTGACTGCGCCGGGCGAGATATTTGCCCTCGCGACCCATATGCCGGTTCTGCCGACCCAAGAGCGCGGACCGCGCGAACTGGCCTGGCTGTTCTACACATCCGGCACCACCGGCAGGCCCAAGGGCGTGATCATAACCCACGCCATGCTCGCCGACATGTCGCTCAGCTATCTCGCCGATGTCGACGACGTGACCGGCCGGGACGCAGCACTCTACGCCGCGCCGATGAGCCATGGCGCGGGGCTCTACGCGCTGGTTCACGTGCTGCGCGGCGCGGGCCATATCTGCCCGCCCTCCGGCGGCTATGATGCCGATGAGTTTCTCACGATCGCCGCCGCCCATGGCTCCGTCAGCGCGTTCCTGGCACCGACCATGGTGCACCGGCTCACCCATGCCGCCCGCGCATCCGGCAGCAGGGGCGAGGGGCTGCGTACTGTCGTTTATGGCGGCGGTCCGATGTATCGCGCCGATATCGAAGCGGCGCTCGATCATTTCGGCCCGAAATTCGTACAGATCTACGGCCAGGGCGAATGCCCGATGGGCATCACGGCGCTTTCGCGCGCCGAGATCGCCGACCGGGATCATCCCGACTGGCCGATGCGGATCACATCGGTCGGACGGGCGCAATCGGCGGTGACGGTGAATATCCTGCGCGACGACGGCACGCCCGCCGAACCGGGCGAGATCGGCGAGATCGTGGTGCAGGGCGCGCTCGTCATGCCCGGCTACTGGAATGCGCCGGAGGCAAGCGCGGAAGCCCTTGTCGGTGGCTGGCTCAGAACCGGGGATCGCGGCGCGATGTCGGCCGATGGCTACGTCACCATGCATGACCGCTCGAAGGACGTGATCATCTCCGGCGGCACCAATATCTATCCGCGCGAAGTCGAGGAGGCGCTGCTGACCCACCCTGCGGTGGACGAGGTCGCGGTGATCGGCCGGCCGTCTGCCGAATGGGGCGAGGATGTGGTGGCCTTCGTGGTGATCGCGCCGGGCGCGGCCTTGAGCGCGGCGGAGCTTGACGCGCATTGCCTCGCCTCGATCGCCCGCTTCAAGCGCCCCAAGGCCTATCGCTTCGTGGACGCGCTGCCGAAGAATGCCTATGGCAAGGTTCTGAAAACCGAGCTGCGGTTGCGGGAACGCGAACAGGGCTGACATCCAGGGCTGTCTGACCTCTTCGCGACGCGAACTTGATCAGCCCTTGCGGGCGTCATCGATCGCCGCGACGTCGATCTTGCGCATCTGCATCATGGCCTCGAAAGCCCGCTTCGCCTCATCGCCGCCTGCCGCCAGTGCCTCCATCAGTGTGCGGGGCGTGATCTGCCAGGAGAGACCCCATCTATCCTTGCACCAGCCGCAGGCGCTCTCCTCGCCGCCATTGCCCACGATCGCGTCCCAATAGCGATCGGTCTCCGCCTGGTCCTCCGTCGATATCTGAAACGAGAAGGCCTCGGTGTGGCTGAAGGCCGGACCGCCATTGAGGCCGAGGCAGGGAATGCCGCAGACGGTGAACTCGACGGTGAGCACGTCGCCCTTCTTGCCGGAGGGATAGTCGCCCGGCGCGCGATTGACCCGCGTCACCGCGCTGTCGGGAAACACCTCCGCATAAAAGCGCGCGGCTGCCTCGGCGTCCTTGTCGTACCAGATGCAGATCGTGTTCTTGTGCAATGTTCTTCCTCCCGTGCTTCAGATAGGTTGATATCATCCTATTGTGAGATTGCCGAAATGCAAGCCCCATGGCAATAGTGTTGAGATGGAAATGCGGTGGAGCAGGGGACAGCGACATGAGAGCCGTTATTTTTCGTATTTTCTTCATTCTGACGATTGTTTTCCAAGCCGGCGCGGCATGGTCGAACTGGCTGGATTACCGCGAGGAACACGCGATCGTGCCTTATGACGAGGTGAAAGGCTGGCGGGTTTATGCCATCGATCATTCCATGTCGGGCTTTCTGGGCTGCGGCGCGGTGAAGACGGAGCCTGCCGGGCCGCTGATCGTCGAAAACTATCAGGATAAATGGCAACTCGTCGTGCCGACCGGGCGCAGCGATGCGGACCGTTATGATGGCGCACTGATCTCCTTCGATGATCGCGCTATCGACTCGCAGTTCGGCTTCGAGGGCGGACATGCGGTGTCCAGTCTGACCCGGGATGAGGTCGGATTCCTGATGCAGTCGGCTGCGCTGACGGTCGCGATCAACGGTGAAAAACCGCTGCGCTTCAACCTTTCCGGCTCGACCGCGGCGGTGCTGAAGATCCGGGAATGTGTCGACCGTCGGGGCGCGCCGCCCTCCACCGGCGCGATGCCGGCCGCTGCAGACGACGAGACCATCTATGTGCCCTCGGTCGAAGCCTGTCTCGGCGGCAACCGCACGCAAACGACGGGCGACAAGCGCAAGATCCGGTTCACCGCCGACCGCTCGCTCGATTTCCCCTTCGATCTCTACTGGATCGATTTCGACGGCAAGCGGCAACCCTACGCCCGCCTTGCTCCCGGCCAGTCGATCGAGATGGAAACCTATGTCGGCCACCAATGGGTCGCGGAATTGGACAAGGATGCCTGCGCCTATGCCGAGATCACGCCCGGCCTGAAAACCGTGATCTTCAGATACGAGGATTTCTGAGGAACGCTGACCGCGTCGGGCGAACTATTCGAACAAAAGAGAAAATGGCGCGCCCGACAGGATTCGAACCTGTGACCTTTGGAATCGGAATCCAACACTCTATCCAGCTGAGCTACGGGCGCTTCGGGCAGGCGGTGGCCACCTGCGCGGATTGTTTAACCCAGCTTGCGGGCGGCATCAATCGCAAAAATCGCGCGATGTCAAAAACGATGCCGATCGAGGGTGTGCGGGAGAGGGTAGGCCCGGGCGCGCGCCTGTTAGACCAAAGGATAAGGCGCCTCTGTTTCGGTTCCGTTTTCGCGCAGCCGGGCGGGCTGGAAATTCAACGGCTTAGATAATGTGCCGACTGCAAATATAGCAGAATTGGTATATCAGCTTCGTTGATCTCAATTTGACACTGGCATCGTTCTGATAACACCCTTCTCTCGCGATCTGCGTTTTGCAACCGCACGGGTTGCGAAGGGGAGGACCTGAGCGCCGGCACACCGGCCGAGGCGCGGAGCGAACAGATATTCGCGAATTGGGAGAGAGATATGAAATTGTTAGTTTCCGCATTTGCCGTTGCGGCAGTGACGGTTGCGTCGTTTGCCGTGCCGAGCTTTGCGCAGGACAAGGGAACGATCGGGATCGCGATGCCGACCAAATCCTCGGCGCGCTGGATTTCGGATGGGCAGTCCATGGTCGAGCAGTTTCAGGAGGCGGGCTACGACACCGACCTGCAATATGCAGAGGATAATATTCCCAACCAGCTGTCACAGATCGAAAACATGATCACCAAGGGCGTCGACGCGCTGGTGATCGCCTCGATCGACGGCACCACGCTTTCCAACGCGTTGGCAAATGCCGCCGCCTCGGGCATTCCGGTGGTCGCCTATGACCGGCTGATCCGCGAGAGCCCGGATGTCGACTATTACGCCACCTTCGACAATTTCCAGGTCGGCGTGCTTCAGGCCGAAAGCCTGGTCGATGGTCTGGAACAGCGCTTCCCGGACACCAAGCCGTGGAATGTCGAGCTGTTCGGCGGCTCGCCGGACGACAACAACGCCTATTTCTTCTATGACGGCGCGATGTCGGTGCTGCAGCCGCTGATCGACTCAGGCGATATCGTAATCCCGTCGGGCCAGATGGGCATGAACCAGGTCGGCACGCTGCGCTGGGACGGCGCGGAGGCGCAGGCCCGCATGGACAACCTTCTGTCCGCCAACTACACCGACAAGCAGGTCCACGGCGTGCTGTCGCCCTATGACGGCCTGTCGATCGGCATCCTGTCCTCGCTGAAGGGCGTGGGCTATGGCACCGGCGACCAGCAGATGCCGATCGTGACCGGCCAGGATGCCGAAATCCCCTCGGTCAAGTCGATCATCGCCGATGAGCAGTACTCGACGGTGTTCAAGGATACCCGTGAGCTTGCCCGCGTGACCGTCGGCATGGTGGACGCCCTTCTTCAGGGCGGCGAGCCGGAAATCAACGACACCGAGACCTATGACAATGGCGTCAAGGTGGTCCCGTCCTATCTGCTGTCGCCGGTCTCGATCGACGCCTCCAACTGGGAGGAAATCCTGGTCGACCAGAGCGGCTACTACACCCTTGACCAGCTCAAGTAATCACCACAAGGGCGGGCGTTGCGACGCCCGCCCTTTCCGGTGCGAAGGATTTTTCTTCGTTCCGTTTTGACTTACGTGCCTCAATGTTTCCGGCGTGTGTCCGGTGCTGGGCGAAGTTCCTCCGCAAGGTCGGAGGCGCATTCATGAGACGGGCCATATCGGCCCTCAACGGGAGAGAGACATGAGAAAGATTATCTCCATTTTCGCAGCCGCCTCCGTCGCGGCAATGGCTGTCGCCGCGCCGGCGCTTGCCGCCGACAAGGGCTATGTTGGCATCGCCATGCCCACCAAGGGCCTTGACCGCTGGAACAAGGACGGCGCGTCCATGGTCGAGCAGTTCAAGGCCGCCGGCTACAAGACCGACCTGCAATATGCCGAAAACGAAATTCCCCAGCAGTTGTCGCAGATCGAAAACATGATCACCAAGGGCGTCACCGTTCTGGTGATCGCGGCGATCGATGGCGGTTCGCTCACCGGTCCGCTCGCCAATGCGGCCGCCGCCGACATTCCGGTGATCGCCTATGACCGGCTGATCCTCAACACGCCGGATGTCGATTATTACGCGACCTTCGACAACTACAAGGTCGGCGTCTTGCAGGGTAACAGCCTCGTAGAAGGCCTGAAGGAACGCTTCCCCGATGTGAAGCCCTGGAATGTCGAGCTTTTCGGCGGTTCGCCGGATGATAACAACGCCTATTTCTTCTATAATGGCGCGATGTCCGTGCTTCAGCCGCTGATTGATTCCGGCGATATCGTGATCCCGTCGGGCCAGATGGGCATGGACAAGATCGGCACGCTGAACTGGTCGAACGCCGCCGCCCAGGCGCGCATGGATAACCTGCTTTCGGCCTATTACACCGATAAGCCGTTGCACGGCGTCTACGCTTCCAATGACGACCTCGCCATGGGTTCGATCTCGTCGCTGAAGGGCATCGGCTACGGCTCCGGCGACATGAAGATGCCGATCATCACCGGTCAGGATTCCAACCTGCCCAACGTCAAGGCGATCATCGACGGCGACCAGTATTCCTCGATCTTCAAGGATACCCGCAAGCTTGCCGGCGTCACTGTCGGCATGGTGGAAGCGATCGGCGAGGGCAAGGAGCCGGAAGTCAACGACACCAGCACCTACAACAATGGCGAGAAGGACGTGCCGTCCTACCTGCTGGAGCCCGTGATCGTGACCCAGGACAACTGGAAGCAGATCCTGGTCGATGACAGCGGCTACTACACCATGCAGCAGATCGAGAATTGATCGTCTGAGGTGATCTCAATGCGCCCGTCGCCGGCATTTCCGGCGGCGGGCTGACGCACGCGAGCCCCAAGGGCTTGTCGGTAACGCGTCGAAGGAATGGGTGGCGCTTGACGCGCGATCCGGTGCCAAACGGTGACAGGTGTCATGACAACATTGCTCGAAATGCGAAAGATCACCAAGACCTTTCCCGGGGTGAAGGCGTTGAGCGACGTCGACCTGAAGGTCGAGGAAGGCGAGATCCACGCGCTGGTCGGCGAGAACGGCGCGGGCAAATCCACGCTGATGAAAGTGCTTTCCGGGGTCTATCCCCACGGCTCCTATGAGGGCGAAATCTACTATGCCGGCGAACTGGCGACCTTTTCCGGCATTGCCGACAGCGAAAAGAAGGGCGTCATCATCATCCACCAGGAGCTGGCGCTGGTGCCGCAATTGTCGATCGCGGAGAATATCTTCCTGGGCAACGAGGTGTCGCGCGCCGGCGTGATCGACTGGCCGGAAACCTTCGACCGCACCGAAAAACTGCTCCGCAAGGTCGGGCTGAAGGACCCGCCGGCGACGCTGGTGGAGAAGATCGGCGTCGGCAAGCAGCAGCTTGTCGAGATCGCCAAGGCGCTGTCCAAGGATGTCCGCCTTCTCATTCTCGACGAGCCGACGGCCGCGCTTTCGGAATCCGACAGCGCCAAGCTTCTCAAGCTGCTTCTGGACCTGAAAAAGCAGGGCATCACCTCGATCCTGATCTCGCACAAGCTGAACGAGGTCGAACAGATCGCCGACAATATCACGGTGCTGCGCGATGGTTCGTCGGTCGCCGATATCGACTGCTCCACGGAGGAAGTCAGCGAAGCCCGGATCATCCAGGCCATGGTCGGCCGGACCATGGAAAACCGCTATCCCGACCGCGAGCGCAAGTTCGGCGAGGAACTGATGGCGGTGAAGGACTGGACCGTGTGGCACCCCGAACAGGCCGACCGCAAGGTGATCAAGAACGTCGCCTTCAACGTGCGTGCCGGCGAGATCGTCGGCATTGCCGGCGTGATGGGGGCAGGGCGCACCGAGCTTGCCATGAGCATTTTTGGCCACAGCTATGGCCGTAATATCTCCGGCGAGGTCTGGCTTGGCGGCGAGAAGGTGGATGTCTCCACCGTGCCGAAAGCCATCCATGCCGGGCTTGCCTATGTGACCGAGGACCGCAAGGGGCTGGGGCTGATCCTGGACGAGCCCATCACCCGCAATGTGACGCTCGCCCATCTTGGCGGGGTTTCCAAATATGGCGTTCTGAACACCGCCGAGGAAACCAAAACCTCCGAGCACTATCGCAAGGCCATGAACATTCGCACGCCGACAGTGGCCCAGCGCGTCGTCAACCTTTCGGGCGGCAACCAGCAGAAGGTGGTGCTGTCGAAATGGCTGTTCACCCAGCCGGACGTGCTGATCCTGGACGAACCGACGCGCGGCATCGATGTCGGCGCCAAATACGAGATTTACACGCTGATGAACGAGCTTGCGGCCGAAGGCCGAGGCGTCGTGATGATCTCATCGGAAATGCCGGAACTGCTCGGCATGTGCGACCGCATTTACATCATGAACGAGGGGGCATTGGTGGGCGAACTGAGCGCTGAAGAGGCGAGCCAGGAACGCATCATGTCCTTCATTGTCAGGAAATGAGAGAGCGATGAATACACCCGAGGAAACCGCCGCGGACGAGCACAAGCCCTCGATCCGCTCCTATCTGACACTCAGGATGCGCGATTACGGCATCCTGCTCGCTTTGATCGTCATCATCGCGTTTTTCCAGATCGTCACCGACGGCGTGCTGATGCGACCGGTCAACATCACCAACCTGTTCCTGCAGAACTCCTATGTGATCATCATGGCGCTTGGCATGCTGATGATCATCGTGGCCGGGCATATCGACCTGTCGGTGGGCTCGATCGTGGGGTTCATCGGCGCGCTGGCCGCAGTGATGATTGTCCACTGGCAGGTGCCGGTCGTGGTCGCCTTCTTTGCCTGCATCTTCGCCGGCATGCTGATCGGGGCGTGGCAGGGATACTGGGTCGCCTATTGGCGCATCCCGTCCTTCATCGTCACGCTCGCGGGCATGCTGATCTTCCGCGGGCTGTCGCTGTGGATCCTCAATGGCCAGTCGGTTGGCCCGTTCCCGGGGTCCTTCCAGCTGCTGTCGACCGGTTTCGTGCCCGACCTCTTCGGCGTCGGCCGGCCGAATATGACGGCGCTTGTGGCCGGCATCATCGCTGCTGCCGCGATCGTCTATCTCGCCTGGCGGTCGCGGGCCCGCAACGTCGCGTACGGCATCGAGGATGAGCCGCTGTCCTTCTTTCTTGGCCGCAACATCATCGTTGCCGGCGTGCTGGTGTTCGTGGCCTGGAAGCTCGCCTCGTTCCGCGGCCTGCCGAACGTGCTGATATCGATGGCGATCCTGACGGTGATCTACACCTTCATCACTGAGAGCACGACCTTCGGGCGCAGAGTCTATGCCATCGGCGGCAACGAGAAGGCGGCGGCCCTTTCAGGCATCAACACCAAGCGGCTGAACTTCATCGTGTTCGTGAACATGGGCATGCTGGCAGCACTTGCCGGTCTCGTGTTCGCCGCCCGCCTCAACATAGCCACGCCCAAGGCCGGCAATGGTTTCGAGCTTGATGTGATCGCGGCGGTGTTCATCGGCGGCGCATCGATGTCGGGTGGTGTCGGCAAAATCGTCGGCGCTGTGGTCGGCGCCTTCATCATGGGCATCATGAACAACGGCATGTCGATCATGGGCATCGGCATCGATTACCAGCAGGTGATCAAGGGCCTGGTGCTGCTCGCCGCCGTCGTCTTCGACGTCTACAACAAGAACAAAGCCTGAATTCCCGCGGGAAAGGCAGGGCGACACAGCCCTGCCGCTTCGCGCGCCATGCGTGACCCTGACACGAAAAACCCCGGCACATCGGGGGATGATGTGCCGGGGCACGGGGCGCACCCCCTTTTTCCAGACTGCCGGACGAGCCGGCACCTTGGCGCGTCTGGATAGGGCATTAACGCGTCATCTCGCAAAATGGACCAAAAGAAAAGTAAAAAATTTAACAATTGGGTCCAGCGCCCCAATATTCGGGTTCTTGCGACCATGCCGAGCGGCTACGCCCGACAAGCGCAGCCTCCTTTGAAATAGGGCGCTGGCGTCGGGCGTCTACCTGAAAGACGAATGCGGATTTGCGTTTCCGCCGTACGGCAAGGTCAAAAAAACTCGCGCGGCTGGATCATCGGCCGGTTGGTCTGAACCGCCCGTGCTCTCCGGGAAATGGATGGCGTAAAGCCAGGGACCGATGATTTCAGGCCCGCGCGTCGACCGCGGCCTTTTCCGGGATCGAGGGCTGGGCGCCGGGCTTGAGGCAGGCGAGCGCGCCTGCGACGGCGGCGCGGTGCGCGGCTTCCGCGAATGGCAGCCCCTGATCGAGCCCGCTTGCGAAATAGCCGCAGAAGGTATCGCCGGCGCCGACGGTATCGACCGGGTCGATCTTCAGCGCGTCGATGCGGTGGAAATTGCCCTCATGCATGGCGACGACGCCCTCGGCCCCGAGCGTGATCACGATTGTCTGGCCGGTCTCGTCATGGCGGGTCTTCAGCATCGAAATTCGCCCTTCGCTGCCGAGTTCCTCGGCCCCGACGAGCCGCTCGAACTCGGTCTCATTGGCAATCACGATATCGGCGAGCGCACCGAGTTCGGCCGCTTCCGGCGTCAGCGGCGCGGTGTTGAGGATCGTACGGATGCCTTTTTCGCGGGCGCTCTTAAGCGCAACGCGGATGGCATTGGCGGGAATTTCGAGCTGCAGCACCAGCGTATCGTCCGGCGACATTTCTGCCACGACCGCCTCGGCGTCCGCTTCGGTGACCTTGCCGTTGGCGGCGGCGTTGATGACGATGACATTTTCCCCGTCGCCGCCGACAAGGATCATCGCCGTGCCGGTGGGGCCATCGGTCGTCTTCACCGCCGAAAGGTCGACGCCGGCCTCCGAAAGGAGGGCGGTGGCGGTGGAGGCGAACTCGTCATTGCCGACGGCGCCCGCCAGGGCGACGGTGGAGCCGGCGCGGCGCGCGGCAAGCGCCTGGTTTGCGCCCTTTCCGCCCTGGGCGGTGGCAAAGGAGGTGCCGGCCACGGTTTCGCCCGGTTTCGGCAGGCGCGGCGTGGTGGCGATGAGGTCCATATTGATGGAACCGAAGACCGTGATCATGGCAGTACTCCCGTCAGCCTCGCTTGGTCGACCCGAAGGCTTCCGCCGGAAGGCGAGGCCATCTTTCACGCCTCGCCGGTCCGGCACACTCAAACATCGCATCCAGTCGGCCGACCGCGAAACCGGCCGCCGGTGCTCTCTCTTGCGCTTTTATTGCGCGCAAGCCGCGATGGCAATCAGTCCTCGTCGACGACGCGCAGTTTCATGCGGCCGAGCCCCTGCTGTTCCTCATCAAGCGTGGAAGACGGCTCAGCCTCCTTTCCGCCGGTCTCGAATTCCAGCGTGGCGATCCGTTCGCCGCGCCGGGCGATCTTGCCCGTGGATATTCGGATCGTCTCGACATCCTGACGGGCCTGATTGAAATGGCTTTCCAGCTTTGCCACGCGCTCGTTGAGGCGGGCGAGGTCCGCCAGAAGGTGGGCCACCTCGCCCTGTATCAGATGCGCCTGTTCGCGCATGCGCTGGTCCTTCATCACCGCCTGCACGACCTGGATCGACAGCAGCAGCAGTGTCGGCGACACGATCACCACGCGCATGGCATGGGCGCGCTGCACCACCGCCTCATAGTGCTCGTGAATATCGGCGAAAATCGACTCGGACGGCACGAACAGGAAGGCCGTGTCCTGGGTTTCGCCGGGCAGCAGATATTTGTCGGCGATATCGCGGAGATGGGTATCGAGATCGCGGCGGAAACGCTGGCTGGAGGCGCGCGCCGCCTCGTCGCTGTCCGCCGCGCGCATGGCGTTCCATGATTCGAGCGGAAATTTGGCATCGATGATCAGCGGCGGCGCGCCGTTCGGCATGTCCACCACGCAGTCGGGCCGGGTCCCGTTCGACAGCGTTGCCTGGAACCGAAAACTGCCGGCGGGCAGGGCATCGGCGATGATCGCCTCCATCCGCCCCTGGCCGAAAGCGCCGCGGGTCTGCTTGTTTGACAGAATCGCTTGCAGGCCCACCACATCCTTGGCGAGCGACTGGATGTTGTTCTGCGCCGCGTCGATGACGGCAAGCCGCTCCTGCAGGCGCCTGAGGTTTTCGTGTGTGGTCTGGTGCTGCTGGTGCAGCGTGGTGCCGATCCTTTGCGAAAGGCCGTCGAGGCGAGAGCCGAGCGCGGCATTCAGTTCCGACTGGCGGCTGCCGAACAGTTCCGCCATCGTCGCCATGCGGCCCTGCATTTCGCTTTGCGCCTGCACCAGTTGCTGCAACTCGCGTTCGAGGCCCTTGTCCTGCCGCGCCCCGCCGCGCCGGGCCAGGAGAATGACGAGGGCGGCAATCATAATGCACAACGCGCCGGCCATGGCGAGCGTCGCCGTGTCCATTGCCGCCAGTCGGGCCATCACTGCGTCCATAACGTCACCTCTCTTATCGCGAGCCTATCGCAGATTTTTCTTGAAATAAAGATCAAAACGTGAACAAAATGATTGGCAGGCAACAAAGAGGACGGGAGGTTTGAGGTAGACCGTATGAAAATATTTCCCCCGGCGCGAACATGCGCTATGGGGTGGGCATGACCACGATGCCATTGATTATTTTGCCGGACCCTCTGCTGCGCACGGTCTCGAAACCGGTCGAGCGCATAGACGACGACCTGAAGAAATTTGCTGACGATATGCTGGAGACTATGTATGAGGCTCCCGGCATCGGCCTTGCCGCGATCCAGGTCGGGGTTCCCCGCCGCATGCTGGTGCTCGATGTCGCCAACAGGGACGAGGGCGAAAAGCAGCCCATGGTGGTGATCAACCCCATCGTGCTGCACACTTCCGACGAGCGCTCGGTCTATGAGGAGGGCTGCCTGTCGATACCGGAGTTTTATGCCGAGGTGGAACGTCCGGCGAACGTGCGGGTGCGTTATACCGACCTCGCCGGCAAGGAGCAGGAAATCGAGGCCGACGGCCTGCTCGCCACCTGCCTGCAGCATGAGATCGACCATCTCGACGGCGCGCTGTTCATCGATTATCTGTCGCGTTTGAAGCGCGATCGGGTGATCAAGAAGTTCACCAAGGCGGCCAAGCACAAGCTTTAGGACATGCCGCATCGATGCGGCATGCCTGCAAAAACGCCTCGAAACGGCATGGTGAGAGCGGGCCCGTGCTTCCGTTGATTGGCGAACCCCTGATTGGCGAACCCATTGAAGGCCTGCTTGCGATATCGAAGCGCGTCGTTTCGTCCCGCCGGGAGGCCGTTGCGGTTCGGTGTATTTCCGGGTGCGGCAGATTTGTCTTTGGCAGCACGGCGGCCGCGTTCTATCTATCCGGTTGCCGCGGTTTCGTGGTTGCCGCATTGCGTGGGCCGGAAGGAGCGATCATGACCCTCAGAATCATTTTTATGGGTACACCCGAATTCTCCGTTCCCACCCTCAGGGCGTTGAAGGAGGCGGGCCACGAGATTGCCTGCGTCTATACCCAGCCGCCGCGGGCGGCCGGCCGGCGCGGGCTGACAGAGGTGAAGTCGCCGGTGCATCAGGCTGCCGAACTGCTCGGCCTGCCGGTGCGCACGCCGGAAAATTTCCGTGAACCCGAAGATCGCGCCGCCTTCGCCGCGCTCGATGCCGATGTCGCGGTGGTGGTCGCCTATGGTCTGCTGCTGCCGGAAGCGGTGCTGAACGGCACGCGGCTTGGCGCCTATAACGGCCATGCCTCGCTTCTGCCCCGCTGGCGGGGTGCTGCTCCGATCCAGCGCGCGATCATGGCCGGCGACCGCGAGACCGGCATGATGATCATGAAGATGGAAAAGGGGCTCGATACCGGGCCGGTGGCGCTGACCAAACGGGTCACGATCGGTCCCGACATGACGGCCGGCGCGCTGCACGACCGGCTGATGCATGACGGCGCGCGGCTGATGGCGGAGGCGATGAAGAAGCTCGAGGCCGGTGACCTGCCGCTTTCGCCGCAGGCCGAAGATGGCGTCACCTACGCGAAGAAGATCGACAAGAGCGAGACCCGGATCGATTTCAGCCGGCCGGCCGCCGAGGTGCATAATCATATCCGGGGGCTTGCGCCGTTTCCGGGCGCCTGGATGGAGGTGCCGGCGGGCAAGAGACTCGAGCGGGTCAAGGTGCATGAAAGCGCGCTCGGCGAAGGCGAGGGCGCGCCCGGCACGGTGCTTGCGGGGCCGGATCTCACGATCGTTTGCGGCAAGGGCGCGGTGCGGCTCCTCCGGCTGCAGAAGGCCGGCGGAAAGCCGCTTTCGGCCGAGGATTTCCTGCGCGGCACGCCGCTTCTCCCGGGAATGGTGATTGCCTGATGCCGCGTTACCGCCTGAAGGTTGAGTATGACGGCACGGCATTTGTCGGCTGGCAGCGACAGGCCGAGGGGCGCTCGGTGCAGAGCGCGCTGGAGGAGGCGATCGCCGGGTTCTCCGGCGAGACCGTGTCGATCCGCGGGGCGGGGCGCACGGATTCAGGCGTTCACGCCCGCGGCCAGGTGGTGCATCTCGATCTCATCAAGCCCTGGAGCCCGTTCACGCTGCTGAATGCGGTCAACGCCCATCTTCGGCTTGCCGGCGATGGCATTTCGGTGGTCGATGTGGTCGAGGCCGAGCCGGATTTCGATGCCCGGTTCTCGGCGCTCAGGCGGCATTATCTCTATCGCATCATCAACCGGCGCGCTCATCCGGCGCTGGAATGGAAGCGCGGCTGGTGGGTGCCGAAGCCGCTGGACCACGCGGCCATGCATGCGGCGGCCCAGATGCTCATCGGCAGGCACGATTTCACAACATTTCGCTCGGTGCAGTGCCAGGCGAAATCGCCGGTGCGCACGCTCGATCGGCTCGATGTGACGCGCGACGGCGATATCATCGAGATCCGCGCCACCGCCCAGAGCTTTCTGCACAACCAGATCCGCTCCTTTGCAGGCACGCTGAAACTTGCCGGCGAGGGCAAGATGTCGGCGGAAGACGTGCGCCAGGCGCTGGAGGCGCGCGACCGCAAGGCCTGCGGTCCGGTGGCCCCGCCGGAAGGGCTTTATTTCATGCAGGTGGACTACCCGGGCGATTGAGCGATATCCGGACGGGGCTTGCGTCGTTCGGTCTTCCGATATATCTATATTTCCAGCTTTATGGATATGTTTGAGGTTCCGATGTCCGTCACCATCTACCACAATCCCGCCTGCGGAACGTCGCGCAACGTGCTGGCAATGATCCGGCAGTCCGGCGAGGAGCTGGAGGTCATCGAATATCTGAAGACCCCGCCAACGCGCGAAAAGCTTCAGGAATTGATCGCGGCGATGGCAATTCCGGTGCGCGATCTGCTCCGCCGCAAGGGCACGCCCTATGAAGACCTCGGCCTCGATGATCCGGCGCTTTCCGACGACGAGCTGCTCGACGCCATGATGGAACATCCGATCCTGATCAACCGCCCGATTGTGGTGACCGAGAAAGGCGCAAAACTGTGCCGCCCGTCGGAGACCGTGCTCGAAATCCTGCCGAACCCGGCAATCGGCGGCTTCACCAAGGAAGACGGCGAGGTGGTCTCGCCGCAGGGCAAAAAGTGAACCTGCCGGACGCGGGATCAATGCCCGCGCTGGATGAAACGGCCCTGTCGATCCCGAACGCCTGTTTTCCGGCAACCGGATCGCGCATCCGCCCAGGGTGCTGATGCTCTACGGGTCGCTGCGCGAACGCTCCTATTCCCGGCTTCTGACGGAGGAGGCGGCGCGTTTGCTTGCGGCATTCGGCGCGGAGGTGCGGATTTTCGATCCGCACGGACTTCCACTGGTCGGCAGCACCGATGAAGATCATCCGAAGGTGCAGGAGTTGCGGTCCGCCTCGATCTGGTCCGAGGCGCATGTCTGGTGCTCGCCCGAACGGCACGGCGCGATGAGCTCGGTCATGAAAACCCAGATTGATTGGTTGCCGCTTTCGGCGGGCGGCGTGCGGCCGACACAGGGGCGGACCCTGGCGCTGATGCAGGTATGCGGCGGATCCCAGAGCTTCAACACCGTCAATCAGATGCGCATTCTCGGCCGCTGGATGCGGATGTTCACAATTCCCAACCAATCCTCCGTCGCCAAGGCCTACAACGAATTCGACGAGAGCGGACGGATGAAGCCGTCACCCTATTATCGGCGCGTCGTCGATGTCATGGAGGAACTGGTGAAGTTCATCCTTCTGCTTCGCGGGCAGAGCGCATATCTGACCGAGCGCTATTCCGAGCGGGTCGAGGCGGCCGAGAAACACGTGCGCCAGACCGGCGCCTGACGCTGGAATGCGCGGCGGCGCATCCTCACTGCGTTGAAACGGTCTGGCCGGTGACGCAGGTGAGTTCGCCGAGCGGCGGCTGGGCGACCTGCATCTGATAGGCGGCGCGCTCTTCCTTGGTCTGGCAATAGGGTATCGTGACGTCGGAAAAGCCCTTGTCTGCAAGGCAGCGGTTGATCAGGCGCTGGCGCAGTTTCTCGTTGGTGTCGTAGCTATAGCTTTCCACCGGCGTGGTGTAGCCGCCAACTTCGCCGCATATGGTGGTGTCGCCGTTGGTGTCGCAGCTCACGAAGCCGGGGTAGCTGTAGCCGCCGGTCACTTCGGTCACCATGTTCTGCGGCACATCCTTCAGCGCGGCGATGAAGCACTGGTCATAGGCTTCCTGCCGCTCTGCGCGGGTCGAGCCTTCCTTGTACAAAATCGAAACCGGCCCCGTCTGGCAGGCGACGAGCCCCAGCAGAACGGCGAGCGCCAGCGCTTTTCTGGTCATGACATATCCCCCGATGCATACAATCTTTGCGTGAGCGGCAGCCCCTGTCAAGTAAGGGCGCTCTCACCCACCCACGATATAGCGCGTGCCGATATCGGTGACCAGCAGCGCGGTGATCGCCGAGGCGATGATCGCCGCCGCCGTTGGCAGCACTTTTTCATCCATCAGCATGTAGACGATCCGGATCTCGAACAGAAAGGCGCCGAGCAGCACGGTCTGGAACACGATCAGCACGATGGTCGCCAGCGGCTGCAGCCCGGTCGCGATCAGGAAGATCGCGAGTGCTGCGAAGATGTTCACCGGCAGGCTCAGCCAGTTGGTGGCGACGATGATCTTGAGGAAGGCGCGCGGCAGGCCGGAGACCATGCAGACGACGCCGAGCACAACCAGCGGCGCCATCCAGCTCAACCCCTGAATCAATGCGGTGCGCAGAAGCGTTACGAGCGTGAGGTCGATCGGGGGCTGCACAAGGCGGGTAAGGCTCACCAGCTCGCTCGCCACCATCAGCGGAAGGCAATAGGCAAGCGCCCAGAACGAGCGCGCCACGCCCCGCTCGGTGAAATCCAGATAGCGCGCATGGGCCGGATCGGCCTTGAACAACAGCCAAAGTCCGCGCAGGTAGAAAAGGACCTCAGCAAGCAGCGGCAAGCGCGAACCACCTCTCTATGAAATGCCGGTAGATTTCGGTGAG
Source organism: Martelella sp. AMO21009 (assembly GCF_053484295.1). Taxonomy (NCBI): domain Bacteria; kingdom Pseudomonadati; phylum Pseudomonadota; class Alphaproteobacteria; order Hyphomicrobiales; family Aurantimonadaceae; genus Martelella; species Martelella sp. AMO21009. The sequence continues at coordinate 5,111 of NZ_JBAKFR010000038.1, read as the reverse complement.
ATTTTCGAGGTCGGCGACCGCCACGCGCTCATCCACCTTGTGCATGGTCTGGCCGACAAGGCCGAATTCGACAACCGGGCAGTAATCCTTGATGAAGCGGGCATCCGAGGTGCCGCCGGTGGTGGAAAGCTGCGGCGTCTTGCCGGTGACCGCCTCGATCGCGTCGGACAGGCTGCCGGCAAGCTGTTCGTCACGCGTGAGAAACACGGGGCTGACGCGTCCGAGCCATTCGACAGCAAAACGGGTGGTATCCTTTCCGCCGGTGCGCGCCGCGCGTTCGATCCTGTCGAGAATTTCGGCCTTCAGCGTCTCTTCGCTCCAAAGGTCATTGAAACGGATGTTGAAGGTCGCTGTCGCCTTTTCCGGGATCACATTTGTGGCCGGATTGCCGGTATCGACCGAGGTCACCTCCAGATTGGTCGGCGGAAACAGATCCGTGCCGTTGTCGAGCGGCGTGCCCATCAGCGCATCGAGCGCGCCGGCCATGGTCCTGAGCGGGTTGTCTGCGAGGTGCGGGTAGGCGACATGGCCCTGAACGCCGGTCAGGGTCAGCCGGCCCGTCAGCGAACCGCGCCGACCGACCTTGATCATGTCGCCGAGCGCGTCCGGATTGGTCGGCTCGCCTACAAGCGCCGCGTCCCAGTGCTCGCCGCGCGCGGCCGCCCATTGCAGTAGTTTGTCCGTGCCGTTGATGCCCGGGCCTTCCTCATCGCCGGTGATCAGCAGCGACACGGAGCCCGCCGGCTTGCCGTTTTCGCCGATGAAGCGGGCGAGCGCGGCCACGAAACAGGCAATGCCGCCCTTCATATCGACGGCGCCGCGACCGTAAAGCAGGCCGTCGGCGATCTCGGCGGCAAAGGGCGGATGGGACCAGGAGGTCTCGTCGCCGGGCGGCACCACGTCGGTATGGCCGGCAAACATCAGATGCGGGCCCTCCGCGCCGAGCCGGGCGTAGAGATTTTCGACATCCGGTGTGTCGTCCCCGCTTGCCGTCATCCGCTCGACGGTAAAGCCGAGCGGGGCAAGCATCGCCTCAAGCGCCGAGAGCGCGCCGCCTTCTTCCGGGGTCACGGAGGGGCAGCGGATCAGGGCTTGCAGGTTCTCGACGGGATCGGTGGCGCTCATCATCTCTATCTGGATATTTCCACGGCGATTGCCAGTGGTCAGTCGCGCAGAAGCTCGTTGATGCCGGTCTTCGAGCGGGTCTTTTCATCGACGCGCTTGACGATCACCGCGCAGTAGAGGCCGGGGCCGGGCGCGCCATTGCCCATCGGCTTTGCGGCCGGCAGCGTGCCGGCGACGACGACCGAATAGGGCGGGATTTCGCCATAGCTGATCTCGCCGGTGGCGCGGTCGACGATCTTGGTCGACTGGCCGATATAGACCCCCATGCCAAGCACGGAGCCCTCGCGCACGATGCAGCCCTCGACCACTTCGGACCGCGCGCCGATGAAGCAATTGTCCTCGATGATGGTGGGACCCGCCTGCATCGGCTCCAGCACGCCGCCAATGCCGACGCCGCCGGACAGATGCACATTCTTCCCGATCTGGGCGCAGGAGCCGACGGTGGCCCAGGTATCGACCATCGTGCCTTCATCGACACGAGCGCCGAGATTGACGAAGGATGGCATCAGCACCACGCCCGGCGCGATATAGGCCGAGCGGCGCACGACGGCGTTGGGCACGGCGCGGAAACCGGCCGCGCGGAACTGGTTGTCGCCCCAGCCCTCGAACTTGGAGGGCACCTTGTCCCACCACGTGGCGTTGCCGGGGCCGCCCTTGACCACTTCCATGTCGTTCAGGCGGAACGACAGCAGCACCGCCTTCTTCAGCCACTGGTTGACCTTCCAGGCGCCGTGTTCCTGCCTTTCGGCCACGCGAGCCTCGCCGCTGTCGAGCAGATTCAGCGCCTCTTCGACGGCATCGCGCACCTCGCCCTTGGTCGAAACCGAAATTTCGCCGCGGTTTTCGAAGGCGTTGTCGATGGTTTTCTCGAGGGATGTGAGATCGGTCATGCTGGTATCCTGTGCCGGTCGCGCCGATGGGCGCAAAGATAAGCCTTGGTCTGAACCGATCTAAGCGAGGCCAGCCACGGCGTCAATCTTTGCCGACCGTTCTTCCCGGACAAGCCGCCGTCATGCCAAACGAAAATGCCCCCGCAGGGGCGGGGGCACTTCGATGGAGGTCTGTAAGCTGCCGATCAGCGCATCGGGCGGCGATCCGGAAGGTCCTCGATCGTGATCACCATGTCGCCATTGCGGTCCATGCGGGAAAACATCTTGGCGGCAAGCTGGGCGAACTCTTCCTGGCTCACCTGGCCGCTGCGGTCGGTGTCGGCGCGCACGAAGAAGATGCGTTCGACATTGCCGGGCCGTCCGCCCCATTCCTTGCCATCCCGGTTCCTGCCGTGATCGTCATCGCGGCCGCCCATGCGGTGCTGCGGGCCATCGCCGTTCATCGCCATGCGTCGCGGGGCATCCTCGTTCATGCCTGTGGGGCCGGCTTCCTTGTCTGCCATCTCGCGGGCGGGCTTACCATCGGGGCCGGGCATGCCGTTCGGGCCGCCATTCTGCGCGGCCATTTTGCCGCCGGGGCCGGGCATGCCGTCTGGTCCGCCATTCTGCGCCGCCATCTTGCCGCCGGGGCCCGGCTTTGCGGGCGCGTCGTCGCGGGCGGCCATCTTGCCTTCAGGGCGCGGGTTGGCGTCGCGGAAGGCCTGCCGTTCGGCCTCGCGGAAATCGGCAAATTCGCCAGGCGTGATCACGCCGTCGCCATTGACGTCGATTTCCTCGAACCGGCCGTCCTGGAAGGCCACGACCTCGTCCTCGGTGATCTTGCCGTCCTTGTTGGTGTCGGAGGTCTTCAGCAGGTAGATGAAGCCGCGTTCGGGAGCGGGGCCGCGCATGTCGCGGGCGAGGCTCGGGGTTGCGGCGGCGCCGAGCGCCAGCGTCGCGGCAAGGGCGGAGACGGTGAACTGCTTGCGATTCATGACTTCTTCCTCATTGTGGTGTTGCGATGAGGAAAGAGTAGGTGAGCGCCTGCTCAAAGACGACTTAATTTACGGAAAGGTAGCCTGAATAATCGGTAATTCATATTCCGTTCATCATAACAGGCTGGAAACGAAACCCGTCAGGTCTTCCGTCACGTAATCTATGTGGCCCGTTTCGTCGCCAAGCTGCTCGAACGCTTCGGCGAACCCGTATTCCAGATTGGGCGGCACGATCAGCACGGTGCGCATGCCGAGCGCTTTCGGCTCCCGCAGATTGCGGGGCAGGTCCTCGAACATCGCCGCATGACTGGTGTCGACGCCGGAGCGGTCGAGGAACTTGCGATAGGCTATCGCATCCGGCTTGGGAACGAAGCCGGCGGCGACGATATCGAAGATGTCGTCGAAATGATCGCGGATGCCGAGTGCGGCGGCGGTCTTTTCGGCATGCGGCACGGAGCCGTTGGTGAAGATGAACTTGCGGCCCGGCAGCGCCTTGATCGCCTCGCCCAGCACCGGATTGGGCTCGATCACGGTGTAGTCGATCTCATGCGCCTTTTCGAGAAAGTCGTTCGGGTCGATCTGGTGGTTGATAATCAGCCCCTGCAGCGTGGTGCCGTGGTCGCGGTAATACTGCTTCTGCAAGACCCGCGCCTCGTCATGCGGCAGCGAGAGCAGCCGGGCGACATAGTCCGTCATGTTGCGGTCGACCTGCGAGAACAGGTTGACGTGATGCGGGTAGAGCGTGTTGTCGAGATCGAAGACCCAGTCGCGGACGGTCTCGAAATCGGTTTTCTTGGGGTGCGTCATCGGTGTTGTCATGCCTGCCTTATGGCAGAGTGCGGGCGGGAAGGGAACGGGCTTTGCGTTTCGACCCAACTGGCGCCGGGGCAAAGGGCGTGGTAGACAGGGTCTATGTCGACATGCATTCGCCAGAGCCCGATCATCCTGCAGGACCGCAAGCGCCTGCCGGTGCGGTTCTTTGCCGATTTCTGCAAGACGGTGAACGGACGACTTTGAAGCGGTAAACGGCGGCCTCTGCCGTCAGATATACCCCTTTCATCCTCTTCAAGGTCAATTCCCATGGAAATCTGGATCGGCATTACATTTGCGGCCGCATTCCTGCAAAATCTGCGTTCATCCCTTCAGAAATATCTGAAAGGGCGCATGGCCACACTCGGGGCCACATTCACCCGTTTCGGGTTCGGCGTGCCGTTCGCCGCGCTCTATTTCGCGATTCTCGCCTATGGCCTCGACCGGCCCATACCATCCGTCAATGGCGATTTCCTGTTCTGGTCGGTGATCGGCGCGGCAGGGCAGATCGCGGCGACATTCCTGCTCGTCTACCTGTTTTCTTTCCGCAATTTCGCGGTTGGCACGGCCTATTCGCGCACCGAGCCGGCCCAGGCCGCCATTCTCGCATTTCTGTTCTTCGGGGCGACGATCTCCTATGTGGCGGTGATCGCCATCCTGATCTCTATTGCCGGCGTCATGCTGATCTCACTGTCGCGCAGCGCCGTCAGCTTGCATGCCCTGATTGCCGGTCTGATGACCCGAACGGCACTGATCGGCATCGCGTCCGGCACGCTGTTCGGGCTTTCGGCGGTGTCCTACCGAGCGGCCTCGCTGGCGCTGGCGCCCACACTGCCTCAGCCCGACAGCATCATGCAGGCGGCTTTCACACTGCTGGTGGTGATCGTGATCCAGGCGGTTGCGATGATCGCCTACATGCTCGCCTTCGACCGTACGGAGCTTGGCAAGGTGCTGCGCGCATGGCGTCCCGCACTGGCCGTCGGCTTCGTCGGCGCGACCGCGTCCTTCGGCTGGTTCATCGCCATGACCCTGCAGCAGGCCTCTATCGTCAAGGCGGTGGCGCAGGTCGAAATGCTGTTCACCATCGCCACCTCGGTGCTTTTCTTCCGCGAAAAAATCACCCGCGTGGAATTGCTCGGCTGCGGGCTGGTGGTCTGCGGCGTGCTGGTGCTGCTGTTTGCGTGAAGGTCTCACCCCTTCGGCCACACGGAGAACGCTGCCTGGACCCTCGGGTCAAGTGTACGGCCTTGATACATACCTGACACTTCTCGGATTGCAATCTGGGAGGTTGGGATGGGGTGGGAGACGAAGT
>NZ_JBAKFR010000037.1:0-43959 GCF_053484295.1 Martelella sp. AMO21009 | reverse complement strand
GCGACCATTACAACAATCCCTCCTTCGGCTATGGCGGCTACTGCCTTCCGAAGGATACAAGGCAGCTTCTGGCCAATTATTCGGAGGTGCCGCAGAACCTTATTCGCGCCATCGTTGACGCCAATACCACCCGCAAGGATTTCATCGCCGAGCGCATCATCGCGCTGAAACCGAAGTCGGTCGGCATCTACCGGCTGGTGATGAAGGCCGGTTCGGACAATTTTCGCCAGTCCTCCGTGCAGGGCATCATGAAGCGGATCAAGGCCAAGGGCATACCGGTCACTGTCTACGAACCGGCGCTGAATGAAGAAGCCTTCTTCAATTCGCCGGTGGTTCGGGAGCTTGCGGCGTTCAAGCGGGACGCCGACCTGATCGTCGCCAACCGAATGACCGATGAGATTCGCGATGTCGCGGAGAAGGTCTTTACCCGTGACCTGTTCGGCGCCGATTGACCGCGACAAAACCATCAAAACCGAGGGCTTGCCACGCGCCGGAAACCTGCCGCCGGACGGCGCTGGCGTAACGTCACCGCCGGCGCTGTCGCGTCCGGTTTTGGCCTGAAAACCGGTCGCATATTCTCCGCTCGCGCACTTGCTTTTTTCTCAATATGGCGTGTTGACGGGTTTATTACTAACTGGTAGGTAATAAGCGAGTTCAGGGAGGAAATCTATGACTGATACCAATCGTATCGGGATCATCATGCACGGCGTCACCGGCCGTATGGGAATGAACCAGCATCTTATCCGCTCGGTGCTCGCGATCCGCGACCAAGGCGGCGTGCGTTTGAGTGACGGCTCGCTGGTGATGCCGGATCCGATCATCGTCGGCCGCAACGCCGCCAAGATCGAGGAACTGGCCAGGCGCCACGGCGTCGAACGCGTCACCACCGATCTCGATGCGGCCCTTGCCGATCCCTATAATGTGATCTTCTTTGATGCCGCCTCGACAAAGCTGCGCCCGACGCTGCTGAAGAAGGCGATCGATGCCGGCAAGCATGTCTATTCCGAAAAGCCGGTTTCCGAGGGCCTGGAAGAGGCCGTCGAGATCGCCCGCTATGCCAAGGCCAAGGGCGTCAAGAACGGCATCGTCCACGACAAGCTCGACCTGCCCGGCCTCGTCAAGTTGAAGCGGCTGCGCGACAACGGCTTCTTCGGCAAGATCCTTTCGGTGAAAGGCGAGTTCGGCTACTGGGTGTTCACCGGCGAGGATCAGCCGGCCCAGCGCCCGAGCTGGAACTATCGCGCCGAGGATGGCGGCGGCATGGTTTCCGACATGCTCTGCCACTGGCGCTATGTGCTGGACAATGTCATCGCCCCGGTCAAATCCGTCTCCTGCACCACCGCGACCCATATCCCGTCCCGCATTGATGAACAGGGCAGGGAATATCAGGCGACCGCCGATGATGCTGCCTATGCGACCTTCATGCTCGAAGGCGATATCGTCGCGCACATCAATTCGAGCTGGTGCACCCGCGTTCGCCGCGACGATCTCGTGACCTTCCAGATCGACGGCACCCATGGCTCGGCCGTTGCCGGCTTGCACAAATGCTACAGCCAGCACCGCGCAAATACGCCGAAGCCGGTCTGGAACCCGGACGAGCCGCAGAAGATGAACTTCTTCGACGACTGGCAGGAAGTGCCCGACAATACCGTGTTCGATAACGGCTTCAAGGTGCAGTGGGAGCAGTTCCTGCGCCACGTGCTGGAAGATGGCCCCTGGGCCTATACGCTGACCGAGGGCGCCAAGGGCGTGCAGCTCGCGGAAGCCGGATATAAAAGCGCCCGCGAACGCCGTTGGGTAGACCTCGAAGATCTGGGGATCTGATCATGACTTCAATCAAGCTTCCGACCGCTTCCGGCGGCATCGAGACCTTCTCCTTTTCCGGCGCCAGCGTGACGCCCGATCGGGGCGAATGGAACCGCAAGGTATTTGCCGCCGCCCATGTGGTGGTCGATCCGCTTGCCGACAACAATCCATGGTCGGACTGCAATGTCGACTGGGACAAGACGCTCGCCTTCCGTCATCATCTCTGGTTGCTCGGCTTCGGCGTGGCCGAGGCCATGGATACCGCCCAGCGCGGCATGGGCATGGACTGGCCGACCTCGCTGGAGCTGATCCAGCGCTCCGTCAAGGAAGCAAAGGCCGGCGGTCATTCGATCGCCTGCGGCGCGGGCACCGATCATCTCGACCCGGCGGATGCCAAGTCCATCGACGATGTGATCGCGGCCTATGAAATGCAATGCGAAGCCGTGGAAGCCACCGGCGGTCAGGTGATCCTGATGGCCTCGCGCGCGCTCTGCAAGGTCGCAAAAAGCGCCGATGACTACGCCCGCGTCTATGGCCGCATTCTTTCCGGCCTGAAGCAGCCGGCCGTGCTGCACTGGCTTGGCGAAATGTTCGATCCGGCGCTGGAAGGCTACTGGGCGAGCGCCGATCACATGGCGGCGATGGACACCTGCCTCAAGATCATCGAGGAGAATGCCGCGAAGGTCGACGGCATCAAGATCTCGCTGCTTTCGGCGGAAAAGGAAATCGCCATGCGCCGCCGCCTGCCGGACGGCGTGAAGATGTATACCGGAGACGATTTCAACTATCCGGAGCTGATCGCGGGCGACGACCAGGGCTACAGCCACGCGCTGCTCGGCATCTTCGATCCGATCGCGCCGGTTGCCGCCACCGGGCTTGCGGCCCTTGCCAAGGGCGACATGCAGCGCTGGGGGGCTGTGATGGAGCCGACCGTGCCGCTGTCGCGTCATATCTTCAAGGCGCCGACGCGCTACTACAAGACCGGCGTCGTGTTCCTTGCCTATCTCATGGGCCACCAGGACCATTTCACCATGCTCGGCGGCCAGCAGAGCGCCCGGTCGGCCCAGCATCTCGCAGAGATCGTGCGGCTTGCCGATGCGGCGGGGCTGATTGCCGACACCGAGATGGCCGCAGCCCGCACCGCGCGGGTGATGGCCACCCACGGCATCGGGGTCTGACGGCATGGCGGTAATCACACCCGAACGGCTTTCGCTGAACACAGCCACCACGCGGGCGCAATGGACGCTCGATCAGGCGATCGAAGGCTGCGCCCGACACGGCTTCGGCGGCCTGTCGCCCTGGCGCGACCAGCTTCAGGCGCTGGGCGCTGAAAAGGCCGCCCGCCAGATCCGCGATGCCGGACTTGGAGTCTCGGGCCTCTGCCGCGGCGGCTGGTACACGGCCGAAGGCGCGCTGACGGATGCGGTGCTGGCCGACAATCGCCTTGCCGTGGACGAGGCCGCCACCATCGGCGCCGAATGCCTCGTCATGGTGGTCGGAGGTCTGCCCAAGGGAAGCCGCGATATCGCCGGCGCCCGGGCTATGATCGAGGAAGGTCTTGCAAAGACGCTCGAATACGCCCGCACCGTGAACGTGAAGATCGCCATCGAGCCGCTGCATCCGATGTATGCGGCCGACCGCGCTGCGGTGAACACGATGGCCCAGGCGCTCGATATCTGCGACCGGCTCGGCGACGGCATCGGCGTTGCAGCCGATGTTTACCACATCTGGTGGGACCCGGCGGTGAAGGCTGAGATCACCCGCGCGGGGAAGGAGCGGCTGATGGCGTTTCACCTCTGCGACTGGCTGGTGCCGACCACCGACATGCTGAACGACCGCGGCATGATGGGCGATGGCGTCATCGATATCCCGGACTTGCGCGCCGCTGTCGAGGCGGAAGGCTTTTCGGGGCTGAACGAGGTCGAGATTTTCTCGGCGGAGAACTGGTGGAAGCGCGATCCGGACGAGGTGATGGAGATCATCATCGAGCGCGCGGCCAGCTGCTGCTGAGCTTGAATTACCTGTTTGCGCAGGCAGGCGGCCGGAAGGTCGGGGGAAGTGCAAGAGGAACGCTTCCCCGGCGGATCGGCCGGAAACTGCGGACACCGGTCACTTGACACGAGGTCGGGTGCCCGTAACCTACTATCCAGTAGTCAAGGGAGGAGACTATCATGTCCATGATGTCAAAACTGGCTGTTTCCGCAGCCGCAATCGCGATGTTTGCCGCCGGTGCGGCCTCTGCCCAAACCTGGCAGCCCGACCGGCCTATCAACATCATCGTGCCGTGGTCGGCGGGCGGTTCGACCGACCAGGTCACCCGCGTGGTCGCGCCGATCCTCTCCGAGGCTCTCGGAACGGAAGTCGTGGTGGTCAACCAGCCGGGCGCATCCGGCTCGATCGGCACCAAGGCGGCGATGGATGCCCCGCGTGACGGCTATACCTGGACGGCGAACGCGATCGCCAACAACGCCACCTACGCAGTTTCCGGTCTGCTCGAAGAATCCAACATCGACGATTATCGGATCTATCTGCACGTCGCCAACGCGCCGCTGATCTCGGTCAACGCCGATGCGCCCTACAAGGATTTCGGCGAACTGATGGAAGCGATGAAGACCGGCGATGTGACCGTCGGCACCGCCGGCGTCACTTCCTCGGGCGGCACCGCCTTTGCCACGCTGCAGGATGCGATGGGCGGCGAATTGTCGGCGCGCATGGTCGCCTATGACGGCGGCAACCCCGCCGTTATCGCAGCGGCCTCCGGCGAAGTCGACATGACCACCCAGCTTGCGGTCGAGCAGACCGAAATGATCAAGGCCGGGCGCCTGCGTCCGCTGGCTGTGCTTTCCGATACGCCACTCGAGATCGAAGGCATCGACCCGGTTCCCCCGGTAACCGAATGGCTCGATATCGATGTCGCTCCGGACTATTTCGGCGTCTTCATCCCGAAGGGCGCGCCGCAGGAGGTCTATGACACGGTCGATCAGGTCTGGGCCGACAAGGTGATGAACTCCGAGGCGCTGAAAAAATACGCCAACGAGCGCGGCGCGAGCTTTGCCCCGAGCTATGGCGATGAGGCCCGCGCCCGCGCCATTCCGGTGGCGACCAACGAGGCCTGCGCCATGAAGGCCCGTGGCGAGGCGGTCAAGGATCCGTCCGAAGTCGGTCTGACCTGCCCGGAATAAGGCTGGCCACGCATCTAGGCGTTTGCGACCTAAAATCTCCCCCCTTGAGGGGGAGATGCCCCGACAGGGGCAGAGAGGGTTGAACCTTCTCGACAGGTTCGGAGCTTGCGGTTTTTAGGGCTTGCGCCCTTTACCCCTCTCTGTCGCTTTCGCGACATCTCCCCCTCAAGGGGGGAGATTGTAGGCGGAGAGGCTCGCTGAGAACGCCAAGACTTGGTCCGCTGAAAGGCCGCGCGAGCAGTCATTCGGACGTTGCGACCACAAACAACAAACCGGGGCGGCGGTGCCGCCGCCTCATCCCGTTTCCCCGGAGGTTTCATGCTGAAAATCCGCTCCGTCGACATTGCCGTCTCGACCATCCTGCTCGCCGTCGGGATCGCCCAGCTTATTGGCGGCTACACCATGGACAGGCTGGAAGTGCGGCACATTCCGCCGGCAAGCTTTCCGGGCCTGCTGCCGATCGTGCTCGGCATCGCCATGACGATCGTCGCCAGCCTTCAGCTCATCGGCCTGTTGCGCAGCCGGGACGGAGACGACGAGCGCCGGGCGAGCGGGCTGGTGACCCGCGAGGAACTGGTGCGGCTTTCAGGGCTCATTGCCCTTTGCGCAATCTACGCGATCGTGCTCGTCGGGCGCGTGCATTTCTGGGTGGCAAGCAGCCTGTTCGTCGCCACCTTCATATTGGCCTTCGAGTTTTCGCCCGGCATGCCGCGGCGCGCCATGATCATCACCATCGTTCGCGCGCTGGTGATTGCGATCCTCTTCGGCGGCGCGGTGTCATACCTCTTTGAAGATCTGTTTCTGGTGCGCCTGCCATGACCCCTGTGATCGACGCGCTCGCCAGCGCCTTTTCCGAACTCACCACGCCGATGATGCTGTTCAACGTCGTCTGGGCGACGCTGCTCGGCATTTTCGTCGGCGCGCTGCCCGGCCTGACGGCGACCATGGGCGTGGCACTCTTGACGACGCTCACCTATTCGCTTGACCGCAACACCGCGATCATGGTGCTGATCTGCATGTATGTCGGGGCGATCTATGGCGGCTCGCGCAGCGCCATCCTGCTCAATATTCCCGGAACCCCGGCGAGTGCCGCCACCGCGCTCGACGGCTTTCCGCTGGTCCGCAAGGGCAAGGGCAGCCTCGCCATGGCGATCGCGACGCTCGGCTCGATGCTCGGCACGCTGGTCGGCATCGCCATGCTGGTGATGATCGCGCCGCCGCTGGCGGAAGCCGCCTTCGGCTTCGGCTCCTACGAATTCTTCTGGCTGGCGCTGTTCGGCATCATCATTTCCGGCCAACTCACCCATTCCGGCGAACCGCTGAAGGGCTATATGGCCGGACTGATCGGCCTGTCGGTCGCGATGATCGGGTCGGAAGGAATTCATTCCTATGTCCGATTTAATTTCGGCATCCAGCAGATGAATGGCGGGATCGAGCTGATCCCGGCCATGGTGGGCGCATTCGGTTTCGCCGAAGTGCTGTTCGCGATGACGCTGCCGGCGGCCGAGCTTGCCCGCAGCAAATCCGTGCCCGCGCCGCTGAAGGAGCTTTTCGGGAGCGTCTGGCGCTACAAGCGCACAGTGCTCGAATCCGGCGTCATCGGCACGCTGGTCGGCATCATTCCGGGCGTGGGTGAGGATATCGGGGCCTGGGGCTCCTATGCCGCCGCCAAGCGCCACTCGAAGGAACGCGACGAGTTCGGCAAGGGCAGCCAGGAAGGGCTGATCGCGGCCGAGACCGGCAATTCGGCCGTCGTTCCCGGCTCGCTGATCCCGACGCTGACGCTCGGCGTGCCGGGCTCGGCATCGGCCGCCGTGCTGATCGCGGCGCTGTTCCTGCATGGCGTCCGGCCCGGCCCGATGATCATGTTCGACCAGCCCGATATGATCTACACCATCGCCGTGATGCTGATCTTCGCCACCATCGCCATGGGCGTGTTCGGCATGGCGCTGACCCCGCTGTTCGTCAGGGTGCTTCAGATTCCGCGCACGATCCTGATGCCGATGGTATTCACGCTCTGCGTCATCGGCCCCTATGCGCTGTCCCAGCGCATCTTCGATATCTGGGTAATGTTCGCCTTCGGCGTCGGCGGCTATATTCTCCGCCGTCTCAATTACCCGATGGCGCCGCTTGTGCTCGGCATCATTCTCGGGGCGCTGCTCGACAAGAGCCTGCGGCGCGGGCTGATCCTGTCGAATGGCGACATCACCGCCTTCTTCACAAGGCCCGTTTCGGCCGGCTTCGCGGTGCTGATCGCGCTCACCATCCTGTTCTCGATACCCGCCTTCCGCCGGTTTGCAAGCTTCAAACGCTGGCGCGGCGATGCTAACGGGGAAGACGCGAAGACGAAGTAAGGAGAAACGGGCGTGGCAAGGCGGACAGCGGCAAAGACGAAACGGGCAACGCGCGATGCGGAGGCCTCGCGCGCGGCCATCCTGCAGGCGGCGCTCGATGAGTTCTCGTCGGTCGGCTATGACGGCGCCCGCGTCGACCGCATCGCCGCCGAGGCCGGCCTCTCCAAGCCGCTGCTCTACGACTATTTCGGAGACAAGGACGAACTCTACAAGGCGGCACTGCGCGAGGCCTATGTCCAGATCCGCGCCGGCGAGGAGAAGCTGGCGCTCGAGGCGCTGTCGCCGGAGGAGGCCGTCGGGGCGCTGGTGATGTTCACCATGACCCACTTCCGCACGCGGCCCTGGTTCATCACCATGCTGAACACCGAGAACCTGCGGCAGGGCTCCTCGGTCGGCAAGATCGGCGACCGGCGCGAGATCCAGTCGAAGCTTCTGATAAAGCTTGAGGAAGTGCTTAAAAGAGGCTGGAAAGACGGCATTTTTCTGCGGAAGGCGGAGCCGGTGGAAGTCTATCTGATGATCGCCTCGCTCTGCTATTTCCCGGTCTCCAACCGCTTCACGCTGGCCGAGGTCTTCGGCTTCGACGCGAGCGAGGAGGGGCTCAACGCCCATGCCCGCCGCGCAACCGAAGCGGTCGTCGGCTGGCTCAAGCAGAAAGACGCAAGCTGATGTCCCGCCTTGTCTGCTGCAACGAGTTGCTGAGCCGGCAGGGGCTCGATTTCCGGGCGCAGTGCCGGTTCGCCAAGGCCGTCGGCTATGATGCGCTGGAGCTTGCGGTAGAGAGCTTTCCCGCTGATCCGCGCGCGCTTACGGACGGGCAGGTGAGGGCGATGCGGCAGACGGCGGCCGATGAGGTCATGGAGATTGCCGGCCTGCACTGGCTGCTGTCCTCCGCCCCGGCGCTTTCGATCACCGATCCCGCGGCGGCCGGGGAGACAACGGACTACCTGCTGAAACTGGTCGAAATCTGCGAAGGGCTTGGCGGGCATGTGCTCATCCACGGCTCGCCCCAGCAGCGCCGGCCCATTCCCGGCTCGCCGGATGCGGCGACCTATGACCATGCGGCGGAGCTGTTTACGCCCGTCGCCCGCGCCTGTCATGATGCCGGTCTTACCTATTGCATCGAGCCACTTTCGCGCGACCAGACGCCGTTCATCAACACGCTGGAGGATGCCCGCCGGCTTGTCGAAATGGTGGGCTCGCCGGCGTTCAGAACCATGCTCGACTGTTCCTCGGCGGCCCTTGCCGAAGAGGAAAGCGTGCCCACGCTGATCGAAAAATGGATGCCGACAGGGCTGATTGCCCATGTTCATCTCAATGACAGCAATCGCGGCGCGCCGGGCACCGGAGCCGACGATTTTTCGGCGATCATCGCCGCGATTATTGCCAGCGGATACAGCGGCGATCTCTCGGTCGAGCCGTTCACCACCTGTTTCAGCGCGGAGGTGACGCTTGCCATTGCCTCGGCCACCACGCAGGCCCATCTGCAAACGCACGGGAGGACAACGCCATGAGCGCCGCAAGGATTTCGCTGAAGGCGATCGCGTTTCGTACCCGGCCGGTCAGCTTCCGCCTGCCGTTTCATTTCGGCAATACCGTGGTCACGGAAACCGATCAGGGCTTCGTTTCGGTGACTGTAGAAGTCGATGGTCGGATAGCGGAGGGCCATGCGGCCCAGCTCATGGTGCCGCGCTGGTTCGACAAGCGCGCCAGCCGGACGAACGACGATACCGTCGCCGATCTGAAGCGCGCGCTGGAGCTTGCCTGTCGGTCGGCCGAGGATATCGCCTCCGAGACCATCGCCGCCGCAACGACCCGCATGCGCAGCGACGTCGAGGCGGCCATGCCGGAGGGCACGCCAAGGCTCGCCGCCCATTTCGGCCCGGCGCTCGTCGAAATGGCGTTGATCGACGCGGTCTGTCGCGCGTATGGCTTCAACTTTCCACAGGCCACAAAGGCCGACCTGTTCGGCGTCAGCACGCTTGCCGCTCCTGATATTTCGCCTGCCGCGATCACCGGCGCGCTTGCTGGCATCACGCCGCTGCCGGCGATCGCGCCGCGCCAGACCGTCGGCTTCGACGCGCCGGTTTTCGAGAGCGAAGCGGACCCGGGGAGGGTCGATGACGGGCTGCCGGTAAGCCTCGAAGCCATCATCCGCGCCACCGGCATCCGCGCTTTCAAGATCAAGCTCAAGGGCGACCCCACGGCCGATATCGACCGGCTGGCGCATATTGCCACGCTTGTGGACCAGATGGGTACCTACCGCGTCACGCTCGATGCCAACGAGCAATATCTGCCCGACCGTTTCGCAATCTTTCTCGAGAGCCTGCAGGGCGACCCAAGGCTGTCGCGTCTGCGCGCCGCAATCGCATTCATCGAACAGCCCTTCGCCCGCGAAACAGCGCTGACGCTGGAGATCACGCCGGCGCTTTCCGCTTTCCCGCTGATCATCGACGAGAGCGACGACCATGACGATGCCTTCGCAACCGCGATTGCCCATGGGTGGTCGGGAACCTCGATCAAGAGCTGCAAGGGCGTGCTGCGCGCGCTTTTGAACTATGCCCGCATGGTCGATGGCCGCGCCCGCGGCAAACGCCTGTTCATCTCGGCGGAAGACCTGACCTGCCAGCCCGGCCTCTGCTGGCAGCAGGATACGCTGGTGGCGGCAACGCTCGGCTGCCGCGATGTCGAGCGCAACGGCCACCATTTCGGAGGCGGGTTGCAGGGCTATGACGATCTCGAAAAGGCCCGCCTCCTCGCCGCCCATCCCGACCTCTACCGTCGGTATGACGATCGCATCGACCTGCTGATCGAAGACGGCGCGGTCGCGATCGGCTCGCTGTTCGGGCCGGGCTTCGGACGATAGTCGCAGCGTCTCCCGCTTTTCCGGTTAACGGCGCTGCGTTTGCCTCTGTGTTGGCGCCAGAGAGGTCTTGAAGACCGGGATGACGGAGGTTCTTGGGTCGGGATGCGCCCCACGATATGCCGCGCTTGTGGTCGAGCATGATCGCCAGGTAGCCGTCGAGCGGCAAATGCAACGCATTAGACCAATCGGCCTGGCAACGGAATGCCGCTGGGGCGGACGTCCGGCCATGCCGCTATTCTCTCCTGCAAAAAGCGCCATGGAGCGCGTTGATCACGGTCAACACCTCTGGCCGGGTGATGGCGTAGTATACTGTCGTGCCTTCCCGGCGGGATTCGACAAGGCCGTCGGCCCTGAGCCGCATGAGTTGCTGCGACATCGGAACCTGCTCTATGCCGAGTTCCCGGCGCAATTCGGCGACCGATTTCTCGCCATCCACAAGGGCGCAAAGCACCAGCAGCCTTTGCGGATGGGAAAGGCTGCTCATCAGTTCGGCGGCCGCTTCGGCGGCGGGGATCATCTCGGAGACATTCATGTTCTTGAATTTAATATTTTTGAATGTTATATGCAAGCCATACGATTACGTTGTCGTGCGAACGGCGTTGAACCGGGAAATCCCAACCGCGCCGACCATTGCGCAACGTATTGATCCAACAGAAGGAATGCTCAAATGACGCTCGATCGTGCCGTGATGATGTTCGCGGGTTTCATGGTTCTTGTCTCCCTGGCGCTCGGCTTCTACGTCTCGCCTTGGTGGTTTCTGCTCAATGCCTTTGTCGGTCTCAACCTGATCCAGGCATCGGTGACTGGTTTTTGTCCCGCGGCAATTGTGTTCCGGAAACTCGGAGTCAAGTCGGGTTCGGCGTTCGAATAATCGCGCCAGCCTCGTTATCACACATTTATCCCGGGCGCAGAGGTTAAACTCTGCCGCCGGGAGGAGCTTTGGTCCCATGCTACAAGCCGTTTTCCGATTGACCGCCGCCCTTGCCGTGACGACGCCGCTTGTCGTATCGGCCGCGACTGCCGCCGAGTTTACCGTCGAACCCGTGACGGTGACCGAGATGAAGGCCGTTTTCGGCCGGGTGGAAAGCCGGATCGTCGTGCCGGCGCGCGCCAGGATCGGCGGCGTCGTTGAGGACGTGCGCGTCGGCGAGGGCGATACGGTCACCAAGGGCGACACCATCGCGGTGATCGTCGACGACAAGATCGCGCTGGAACTCAAGGCCGCCGATGCAAGGCTCGAAGCCCTGAACTCGCAGCTTGAGAACGCACGCACCGAACTCGATCGCGCCCAGCAGTTGCGCACCTCGGGCTCCGGCACCCAGGCGCGTCTCGATCAGGCCACGATGCAGTTCAACGTCGCCACCAATCAGGTTGCCGCCGCCATTGCCGAAAAGGCAGTCGTCGAGCAGCGCGCGAAGGAGGGCGAGGTTCTCGCGCCGGCAACGGGCCGGGTGCTGACCGTGCCGGTCACCCTCGGCTCGGTCGTGATGGCCGGCGAGAATGTCGCCCGGGTGGCGCCGGGGCCGTATTACCTGCGCCTGTCGCTGCCGGAGCGGCATGCCGCCGAGATCGTCGAAGGCGCCGAGGTGCAGGTCGGCGAGCGCGGGCTTGTGCCCGGGCAGGAAGAGCTTCCGGCCGTCAGCACCGGTCGCATCAGCAAGGTCTATCCGGAAATCGCCGACGGGCGCGTGATCGCCGATGTCGAGATCGAAAGCGTCGGCGACTACTTCGTCAACGAGCGCACGCTGGTGTCGATCCCGGTCGGCAAGCGCGCGGCGCTGGTCGTGCCCCCCGAGGCCGTCAAAACCGTGCACGGCGTCGACTATGTGCGGCTCGCGACGGCTGACGGCGGTATGGACGTCGCGGTCGTTCTCGGTGAGATCGTGCGCGACGATGACGAGGAACGGATCGAGGTCCTGTCCGGCCTGCGCGCCGGTGATCGGGTTATACTGCCATGAAGCTCGGAATTGCAGGCGGGCTCACCCGCACCTTCATCACGTCGCCGCTCACGCCGCTCTTGCTCCTGGCCGCGATTGCGCTTGGCCTGATCGCGCTCGTCTCGCTCCCGCGCGAGGAGGAACCGCAAATTTCCGTGCCGATGGTCGACATCCATGTCAACGCCAACGGGCTGAAGGCCGAGGACGCCGTCAAGCTCGTCACCGAGCCGCTGGAAACCATCGTCAAGAGCATAGACGGCGTCGAGCACGTCTATTCTCAGACGGATGATGACGGCGCGCTCGTTACCGCCCGGTTCGAGGTCGGCACCGACGCCGATACCGCGATATTGCGGGTGCACGAGAAGATCCGCGCCAATATGGACCGCATCCCGGTCGGCGTGCCGGAGCCGCTGATCGTCGGTCGCGGCATCGATGATGTGGCTGCCGTTGTCGTCACCCTGAGACCGACCGCAGAGGCTGCGGGGCGCTGGACGGAAAACGACCTGACCCGGCTTGCCCGCGAGCTTCAGGTGGAAGTCTCCAAGCTGCCGGATATCGGGCTTACCTATATTGTCGGCGAACAGCCCGAACAGTTCCGCGTGGAGCCCGATCCCGAGCGCCTGTCGCTGTTCGGCATCACGCTGCAGCAGCTCGCCGCCAAGGTCCAGGGCGCCAATCGCTCGTTCCGGGTCGGCACGATCCGCGATGATGGCGGGCAGCTTCCCGTTATCGCCGGGCAGACGCTGCAGTCCTTGCCAGAGATCGGCAATCTGCTGCTGACCGCCCGCGACGGACGCCCGGTCTATGTCCGCGACGTTGCCGACGTGGTGCTGGCGACATCGCCGGCCGAACACCGCGTCAGCGATATCCGCCGGACCGATGACGGGCTGGATCGCGCCGCTGCCGTATCATTGGCGATCGCCAAGCGTCCCGGCACCAATGCGGTCGTGATTGCCGAGGAAATCGTGCACAGGCTGGAGCAGGTGCGCGGCCAGATTTTCCCCGCCGATGTGGAAATGACGGTTACCCGCAACTACGGAGAAACCGCAAACGAAAAAGCCAACGAGCTGTTGTTCCATCTCGCGCTCGCCACCGTCTCGATCGTCGTTCTGGTGAGCATTGCCATTGGATGGCGCGAGGCGCTGGTGGTTGCCGTCGTCATTCCGACGACCATCCTGCTGACCTTCTTCGCCTCATGGATCATGGGCTACACGATCAACCGCGTCTCGCTGTTCGCGTTGATCTTCTCGATCGGCATATTGGTCGACGACGCCATCGTCGTGATCGAGAACATCGCCCGCCACTGGGCGATGCAGGATGACCGCTCGCGCGTTCAGTCGGCGATCGACGCCGTCGCCGAGGTCGGCAATCCCACCATCGTCGCCACGCTGACGGTGATCGCGGCACTGCTGCCGATGATGTTCGTCTCGGGCATGATGGGCCCCTATATGAGCCCGATCCCGGCCAACGCCTCGGCCGCCATGCTGTTCTCGTTCTTCGTCGCCGTCATCCTGACGCCGTGGCTGATGATCAAGCTTGGCGGCAAGGGAGCCGGCCACGGACATGGCGACGCCGCGGCCGCTCATGGCGCTGCCGGCGGCGGCCGTCTCGGGCGGTTCTACGTCGCGGTCGCGCGGCCCGTTCTGAAAAGCCGGGCGCGGGCCTGGACTTTCATCGCTCTGGTGGCGGTCGCGACCTTCGCATCTCTTGCGCTGTTCTACACCAAGGATGTCACCGTCAAGCTGCTGCCGTTCGACAACAAGTCCGATCTTCAGGTCGTGGTCGACCTGCCGAAAGGGGCATCCGTCGAGGATACCGACCGGGCGCTGCAATCGGTTGTCGACAGGCTTGCGGAGATGCCGGAGATCGTGTCGTTCCAGACCTATGCCGGCACCGCCGCGCCCTTCGATTTCAACGGGCTGGTGCGCCACTATTATCTGAGGGCCAATCCCGAGCAGGGGCAGGTTGCCGTCAACCTTCTGCCGAAGGGGGAGCGCGACCGGGCGAGCCACGCCATCGCGCTCGACATGCGCGAACGGCTGGACGGCCTCGATCTGCCGCAGGGCACGGTTGTGAAGGTCGTGGAACCGCCGCCCGGCCCGCCGGTGATGGGCACGCTCTTGGCCGAAATCTACGGCCCGGATCCCGCGACCCGGCGCGCCGTTGCGGACAAGGTGCGCGAGGCTTTCGCGAGCGTGCCGTTCATCGTCGATCTTGATGACAGCTATCACAACCGTCCGGAACGTGTGCGGATCGCCATCGACCAGGACAATCTCGAATATTACCGGGTCGAGCAATCCGATGTCTACGACACGCTCAGCTATCTCTATGGCGGGGCAACGGTCGGCTATTCCCATCGCGGTGACGGACGTCAGCCGATCCCGATCCGGCTTGCGCTGCCGAAGGAGCACGACACGCTGGACGAACGCGCGCTGTCCACCCCGGTTCCGGCCAATGCGCTGCCGGGCGGGCGTGGCGTGGTCGAACTCGGCGATGTCGTCAGCGTAACGCAGGAGCCGGCGTCCTATCCCGTGTTCCGCCACAATGGTCGCGCCGCCGAAATGGTGATGGCCGAGCTTGCCGGCGCATATGAGGCGCCGATCTACGGCATGCTGGCGGTGCAGGATGCGATCGATGCCATGGACTGGGGCGACCTCCCCAAGCCGGACATCGTGCTCCACGGCCAGCCCGACGACGAGACCCATCCGACGCTTCTGTGGGATGGCGAGTGGGAGGTGACCTGGGTGACCTTCCGCGACATGGGCGCCGCCTTCATGGTCGCGATCATCGGGATCTATATCCTGGTCGTTGCCCAGTTCGGCTCGTTCAAGCTGCCGCTGGTGATCCTGACGCCGATTCCGCTGACCTTCATCGGCATTCTCGGCGGTCACTGGCTGTTCGGCGCGCCGTTCACCGCGACCTCGATGATCGGCTTCATAGCGCTTGCCGGCATCATCGTGCGCAACTCGATCCTGCTGGTCGATTTCATCCGCCATGCGCGCGCGCCTGGCCGGCCGCTGATCGACGTGCTTCTGGAGGCCGGCGCGATCCGCTTCAAGCCGATCCTGCTCACCGCGCTTGCAGCGATGATTGGCGCGGCCGTGATCCTGACCGACCCGATCTTCCAGGGGCTGGCGATTTCGCTGCTGTTCGGCCTTGCCTCGTCCACGGCGCTGACCGTGCTCGTCATTCCTGCGATCTACGTCGTGCTCAGGGGAGACGGGCGGGAAAGCGCCGCTGCGAACCCTGAAGGCTCAGCATCGGCATAGGCGTTGATCCGGGCCGGCCGGCGTTACATCGCCGGCCCGGAGCTGTCGCCAAAGATGTCGATGAGCCGCCCCCGCATCATGTCCATCCCCGTTTCCGGCGCGTCCGGGGCGGGGATCATGCCGGGGGTGAAGCCGTCCGCCTCGAAGCGTTCGATCAACGCCTGATCCTTGCTGATGACATGCACCGGAACCGCCCGCGAGGCATCGGGCCCGGTGACGACCGGCGCCGGCTGATGGTCGCCGAGAACGATGAAGACGGCGTCGTCGCCGAAGCGGGCGATGTAGTCGCCGACCGTCTGCAGCGAATAGTCGATGGTGCGGATATAATGATCGCGGATATCGTCGCGGTTGGACCACACCTGTTGCGGCGTTTCACCGCTTTCCGCCTGGCCGTCGAACACCGTGCCGTCGCCGACATCGTTCCAGTCAATCAGCTTCGGCACCGGCGTCCATGGGGCGTGGCTTGAGATCAGCGCGATTTCCGCCATCAGCGGCGTGCCCGCGGCATGTGCCGGCTGGCGCACCAAGCGATCAAACGCCGATAGCGTGTATTGATCCGGCATGGTGATCCAGTTGAAGGGCTTGCCGCGATAGCCGAGATCGCCCGAAGCGAAAACCTCATCATAGCCGTAGTAGGAGGCCTCGGGCCAATCCATGGTGATTGCCGGCATGACCGCCGCCGTGCGCCATCCGGCCTCGCGGAACAGGCGGTTCAGGCTCTGCCGGTCGCTGATCATCAGCCGGTCGTAGCGGGCCTGGCTGTCGGTCCAGAGACCGGAAAGAAATGTGCCATGGGCAAGCCAGCTCAGCCCGCCCATGGTCGGCGAGACCAGCCAGTCGGACGCCGAGGAGAAGCCGGCTTCGGTGAGCTCGCTTTCGACATTCCCAAGCCTCGGAACCATCACCGGACTGTAGAGCGGGTCCTCGACGGCGCTGCGCCCGTAGGATTCGATGAAAATGAGGATGACGTCGCGGCCCCTGATCGCGCCAAACAGATCGTTTCCCGAGCCGACCTCATCCGCGGCCGCCAGATCGCGCTCGAATTGCTGCATATCCGCGACCGATTTCTGCACCAGCGCCAGCCTGTTGCCGAGATAGGCAACGGCCTTCATCTCCGCCCGCACCGGGGTCTCGACAAACTGAAGCGCGGCGCCGATCGCAAGCAGAACGAGCGCCGTGATTACCGGTCCGCGCTTTTGCGGTCTGCTTAGCCCTATCAGCCGTCGCTCCGCGCCGAAATAAAGCACCAGAAGGCCGGCGAAGGCGGCAAGAATCGCTCCGAGCACAAGGCCCGCCTTCCATGCGCCCAGCGTCCCGGAGAACACATTCCAGCCATCGGCCAGCATCTTCATGTCGAGATAGGGGTTGAACCGCCGCTGGAACGCGGATTGCACGCCGATATCGGCGATCTTCAGGAACAGCAGCGTGAATATGGCCGCCGCAAGCAGGACGGCCAGCACGGTCGCGATCCGTCGCGGCAGCACCAGCAGCGCGAGCGCCATGATCGGCACTTCCAGTTGAAACCGCAGGAAAGCCGCGCCGTAAAACGCGCCCGGATGATCCGGCAGGATCAGCGCGGCGAAACTCAGGACGACGAAAAATACGAACGCCAGCCAACCAGCGCGGGATGAGACGGTTCGCCCCTTGTCAGGCCTGTCGCTTCTTGTCATCAAACTATCACCGCGCGCCATACGTTTCACCAACAGGCGGCGCGTGCGATCTCGGGCCGCATGTTGCGAAGGACCAGAGCTTGAACAAACTTGCCGTCGTTTCGGTTATCGCCTGTCTGATCCTGCTTGCCGGGCTCATTGCCCTGACCGGTCCGGAACGTCTGGTCGCCGCCTTCAGCGATGTTCCGCCAGCCCTCGTTATTCTGGCGCTCGCGCTGGTGCAGGTGCAGATCATCGCGTCGGCCTGCCGCTGGCGTTTCACGGCCAAAAGGCTCGGGCAGGAGATCGGGCTCGGTCTCGCGACTCGCGAATATTACATCAGCAGCGCGCTCAATTTGGTCCTGCCGGGCGGCATGGCGGGGGATGCCGTGCGCGCCTATCGCAGTCGGTTGGAAGGGGCCGGCGGCTGGAAGCGACCGGCAGCGGCTGTGTTTCTGGAAAGACTGTCCGGCCAGGTCGCCTTTTTCGCGCTGAGCTTTCTTGGTCTTCTCGCCTGGCCGGTGTTCCTGAGCGAACGCCTGCCGGATCAGGCGGATGCGCTGATGTGGGGCGTCAGCGCGGTGTTCATCGTTGGCGTTCTGATCGCCGCCGTATTCTGGGCGGAGTGGTTGCCGCAGCGCTTCCGCGCGCTGGGAGCCGATATCGCCGCCGTGTTCTGGAAGGACCGCGCGTTTCTGGTGCAGGCAGGGCTCAGCCTGCTGATCGTGGGCGGCTACATCGCGGTGTTCCTGATTGCGTCGCGCGCGGTCGGCGCGCCCTTGCCGGCGATCGCGGCCGTCACCGCCATTCCGCTCTGTCTGATGACCATGCTTATCCCCGCCGGCATCGGCGGCTGGGGCACGCGCGAGGCGGCCGCCGCCGCGCTCTGGCCGCTCTTCGGCTTCACCAGTGCCGAGGGTGTGGCTGCAAGCCTGCTTTACGGTCTGATATCGCTGGCGGGCGCTGCCGTGCCCGGCGGCATTTCGGTTGCCGTTTCGCTCTTTAGGGGCAGGATCGCCAGATCCTGAGACGGGCGACCTCATGAGCGGCTCTTGCGCAGCAGGTAGAGGGTGTCGGCCGCGAATGAATAGGCCAGCAGCCCCAGCGCAACCAGCGCGGCGACCGTCGAAACAGGCGGCACGACCGTCGGCACGAGGATGACGCACAGCGCTGCCACCTGCACCACGCAGATCAGTTTCCTGCGAAATGACGGGGGCAGGGGCTCACCCAGCGCCGGCACGAAATATTGCGCGACGACGAAGAGATAGCGCATCAGCCCGATCAGCAGGACCCACCAGCCGGCCTTGCCCAGCATCAGGGCCGCCTCCGACAGCACCAGTATGAGTAGCGCATCGACCTCCATGTCGAAACGTGCGCCGAGCGCGGATTCCTGGCCGAACCGCCGGGCGAGATAGCCATCGAAGCCATCGAGCACGAAAGCCGTCACCACGAGCGCGATCAGGATCCAGACCGCCGATTGACCCCCCATGTCAGCGGCGAAAAACACGAAAGCCGTCACCAGACTGACGATCGCCGTTCGGATTGCGGTGATCGCGTTGGCCGCGCCGAAAGAACTGTGCGGATGATAGGGCAGGGCGCTGAGGACGACCGTGAAGATTGCAAACAGCAGCAACGCCGCGAACATCACTGCCCATCGTCCGAGAGTCAGATGCGGGCCCAGCACCTGATAGAAAACCAGCGCGGCGGCGAATACCACGCCCAGAACAAGAAGCGCGCTGGCTTTGAGCTGCGGTTGCGGTGCGGGGCTCGGATTGTCGGACATGCGGCTCCCAGTTTTATTTCGTTGTCGCGAGCATTTCGGGGTCGAATATGTGATCGGCCTTCGACGCCTTGGTGCGCAGGTAATTCAGGTTCTCCGCCGTTATCTTGCCATGAGTCGGCATCCGCCCCACCACATCTATGCCTGCGGCATTGATCGCCGCGATCTTGGTGGGGTTGTTGGTGTGCAGAACGACGCTCGATATGCCGAGCAGCCGCAGGATCGCGATTGCCGCCTCATAGCGGCGGTGGTCCGGCTCAAGCCCGAGCTCGGCGTCGGCGTCGATCGTGTCGAGACCCTGATGCTGATAGCCATAGGCCCGCATCTTGGAGCCGATGCCGGTGCCGCGGCCTTCCTGATCGAGATAGATCAGCACGCCGCCGCCCGCCGCCCTCAGATTGGCGAGGCCGTTGCGCAACTGGTCGCCGCAATCGCATTTCAGCGAACCGCAAAGATCGCCCGTGAGGCAGGAGGAGTGAATGCGCACGGAGACCGGACGGCTGAAATCCGGATCGCCGACGATGATCGCGATCTGGTCCTTCTGCGCAAGTCCGCCGCGAAACACCGCAAACTGCGCATCGCCGAGATCCTTCAGCGGAACGCGGGTGCGCACGACCTCGGTGAAGTCCTGGCGGGCGTGTCGGGTATCGGAAAGGTGGGCGCAGTCGAGCCTGTGGCAAGCGTCGAAACGGTCCTCAATGCCATCGATTTCCGTGCAGACCATGGCCGGCAGCAGCAACGCCATCCGCGCCAGCTCCGCGGCGGCCGCCATCGCCGGATCGGCCTCGCGCCATTCACCCGGCGCCCTGGCATCAAGCGCGTAGGAAAGCCTTGCTGCGGCATCGAACGACATCCTTTCGGCGGGCACGGCAATGCCGAGGCTCGATGAAACGCCCAGGCAATGGGCCCGCTGCGCGGTCACGAACAGCGCATGCCTATCGTCACTTGTGGCCGCGAAGGCATCATAGGTCTCGGGCGCGGCGCAATCGAGCGCCAGCACGGCATGGCTTTTTTCACCCTGCTGCAGAATGACCGGGCGCCCGAAGCGCAGTTCGGCGACGGCCCGTTCGATCTCCATTGCCGGGGTGCAAACTCGAAAACTGAACCTATCCATCTGTTCCTGCGTTGATCTGCTATGTTGCACGCGTATGATTCCGCCACCCGGCAGCATCATCGTTTTGTCACAAAACCATCGACTCGTCCCGGTTCGCAGACGGGCAGCGCGTCGAAGTTATTGGAACCTAATACGTAATTAGAGCGTAAGTGGATTGGTTCCAGTCGCACACTGCGACTGGACTTTAACAAAAAAGTGTTCGCCGGAAGGAGCGTCGGGAATTGAAGGGAAGTTTTGGCGGTGATGCGGGGCAAACGGCGCGGGCGCTCTGGTTTCCGGCGGCGCGGACCTGCGCGTTGCAAGCGGAGGAACTCGGCGAGGTCGAAGACGGTTCGGTAATGCTCAGGACACTTTTCAGCGGCATCAGCCGGGGCACGGAATCACTGGTTTTCAACGGCCTGGTGCCGGAAGGCGAGCGCGAGCGCATGCGCGGACCGCATATGGCGGGCGATTTTCCGTTTCCGGTGAAATATGGGTATGCCCTGGTGGGTCGCGTGGAGACCGGCCCTGACCATCTGACCGGCCGCAACGTCTTTTGCCTGCACCCGCATCAAAGCGCGGCCGTCATAGCCGAAGGCATGGTCACGCCGCTGCCGGATGGGGTGCCGGCCGAACGCGCCATCCTCGCCGCCAACATGGAAACAGCGCTCAACATTGTCTGGGATGCCGGAATCATGCCCGGCGACCGGGTGGCGGTATTCGGCGCGGGCGTTGTCGGCGCGCTCACCGCCTTCATCGCCACCGCGATCATCGGCACGGAGGTGGTTCTGGTCGACCGCAATCCGGCGCGGCGGGGGCTTGCCGATAGGCTCGGCGTGTCCTTTGCCGAAAGCGGCGCGCTCGACGGTGAATTCGATGTGCTGATCAATGCCTCAGCCTCCGGCGAGGCGCTCGCGGAAGCGCTGGCTCACGCGGGTTTCGAGGCCCGCATCGTCGAGGCGAGCTGGTATGGCGACAAAAAACTGACGCTGCCGCTTGGCGGGGCGTTCCATTCCCAAAGGCTGTCGATTGTCGCCTCACAGGTCGGCGCTCTGCCGCCCGCGCGACGCGCCGGCTGGAGCTTTTCGCGCCGTCTGGCCAAGGCGATTGCGCTTCTTGAAGACGACCGCCTCGATGCGTTGATCTCCGGCGAGACCGCGTTCGAGGACATTGCCGCCGCCTATCCCGACATCATCGATGATCCGGAAACGCTCTGCCACCGTATCCGATACTAAAAAGAGAGAAGCCATGTTTGCAGTCGAAGTCCGCGATCACATCATGATCGCCCACAGCCTCCCCCGACCCGTATTCGGCCCTGCCCAGGGCATGCACGGCGCCACATTCGTCGTCGATGCCGCCTTCTTCACCGAGGATGTCGATGACGATGGCCTTGCCGTCGATATCGGGGCGGCGACTGAAACGCTTGCCGAGGTGCTGAAACCCCTCAACTATCAGAATCTGGACGAAGTCGAAGCGTTCAATGGCAAGGTATCGACCACCGAGGTGATCGCGAAACATATCTTCGACCAGCTCGCTGCCGCCGTCGGCGAGAAAAAGCTCGGCCCGGGCAGCCACCGGATCGCGAAAATCCGCGTGACCCTCCACGAATCCCACGCCGCGCGCGGCTGGTATGAGGGCGCGCTTTGACGGCCCAGCTTGTCTTTGCCTATCCCGGTGATCTTTCAATCCGAACCGGCGGCTATGGCTATGACCGGCGGATGATTGCCGGGCTGGAGGCGCTTGGCTGGGACCTGGAATTGCTGGCGCTCGGCGATGGCTTTCCCGCGCCGGAACCGGCGGTGAAGCAGAACGCCGAACGTCTGCTCTCGGCCTTGCCGGACGGTGCGCTGGTGATGATCGACGGGCTCGCCTTCGGCATTCTGGACGACTGGGCCGTCCGAGAGGCGACTCGCCTGCGGATCGTGGCCCTGGTGCACCATCCGCTGGCGCTGGAAACCGGGCTCGACGCCGATCGGCAGGCCATCTTGCACGACAGCGAACGCAGAGCGCTCGTTCATGTCCGCCATGTCGTCGTGACCTCGCAAGCGACAGCGCAAACGCTTGTCAGCGGGTTCGCGATACCGGCGGACGACATTACCGTGGCGCTTCCCGGCACGGACCCTGCGCCGGTATCCGCCTGCGATGGCGATCCGCCCCATATCGTTTCCATCGGCTCGCTGATCCCGCGCAAGGCGCATGATGTGTTGGTCGATGCCCTGAAGCGGATCGAAGGCCTTCCCTGGAGAGCGACCATTGCCGGCAGCCGGGATATGGACCCGCCGACCGCGCGGGCGCTCGAACGGCAGATCGCCGCGCTCGGCCTCGACGACAGAGTTCTGCTGGCCGGCGACTGTGACGACACCCGCGCGCTGCTTGCCTCGACCGATATCTTCGCGCTTGCCAGCCGCTACGAAGGATATGGCATGGTGTTCGCCGAGGCGCTGTCGCAGGGCGTTCCGGTGATTGCCTGCCGCGCCGGCGCGATCCCCGACGTGGTGCCGACAGATGCCGGCATTCTGGTGCCCGTCGATGACAGCGCGGGTTTCGCCGAGGCCCTCGAAAAGATGATCACCGACAAGGCTTTTCACGCCGACATGGCGGTTGCGGCCCGGCGCGCGGGCGAGAGACTTCCGGGATGGGATGATACGGCACGCACCATTTCCGAGGCTCTGGAGGCGATCGCATGAGCGGCTTTGAAACCAAATGGCTGGCGCTGCGCGAACCGGCGGACAAGCTCGCCCGCGCCCCGGCTCTGCTCGACATCCTGTCGCGCTATCTGCAGGCCATGTCTCAGCCTTTCATCCTCGATATCGGCTGCGGCACGGGGTCGACATGGCGCAGTCTCCAAAGTCATGTGCCGGAAGGCACAAGCTGGCTGCTGCTTGACCATGACCCGGCGCTTCTCGAAGAAGCGGAGCGCAGCATCGGAAACAATCAAGGCGTCGCCTTTCGACGCTTTGATCTCAACGATTTACCGAATCTGCCGCTGGAGCGCGTCTCAATGGTAACGGCCTCGGCGCTGTTCGATCTGGTTTCGGAAGACTTCTGCGTCGCTTTCCGTGATCGAATCGTCGATCAAGGCTGCGGCCTCTACGCGGCGCTGAACTATGACGGCATCATACGCTGGACCCACCGCCATCCGCTCGATGACGATATGGTCGAGGCCTTCAACCGTCACCAGCAGACGGATAAGGGTTTCGGCAGGGCGCTCGGCCCGGCGGCGGGCGCCTGTCTTGAGCGACTGCTCGAAGCGAGAGGGTATCGGGCCGAGGCGATGCCAAGCCCATGGCGGATGGACGCAACGGCGGAGGCCCTGCAGAAAGCCTTCCTGTCGGGGCTCCGTCAGCCTCTCAGGGAGATGTCGTGCCATTCAGACGCCGATATCGAGGACTGGCTAGCCTTCCGCATGGCCGCCATCTCCGCGCCGGAAAGTCTTTGCGAGGTCGGTCACACCGATCTCATTGCCCTTCCGGCCTGATAGGCGGCTTGAGCGGGCAATCGAACAGGATGTCGCTCCCCAGACTGTAAATCTGTGCCTCTGGCCGGAGCGCGCTTGAAAGGCGTTCGATCGGGGACAGGGCAATTCCGCTCGGGCCCGATCCGATGATCAGCGGCGAAACCGCGACATGCAGCCGGTCGACCAAACCGGCCTCGATGAAGCGGGCAATCGTGCGCGCGCCGCCCTCGACAAGCACGCGATGCAGGCCGAGCCCGGAAAGCGCCGCCAGCATCTCCTGCGGGGCGAGGCCGTTTCCCGTGGGGCGAAGACGGATGATCTCGGCATTCGGAAGATCGTTGCGGCCTGCCTCGGCGCTCTGGAAGACGATCACCCGCGCACCGCCGTCATTAAACAGGCCCTCCGACCCGGTAAGCCGCCCATGGCAGTCGATGACGACACGCACGGGATCGGGGCCGTCGACAAGGCGCACGGAAAGGCGCGGATCATCGCAACGGACAGTGTTCTCACCGACAATGACGGCATCGACCAGCGCGCGACACCGATGCAGATGCGCCAGACCCTCTGGGCCCGAAATATCGCGCGCGTCGCCCGAAGGCGTCGCCACCCGCCCGTCCAGCGACTGGCCGACCTGCGCCAGAACGAACTGCCCCGACGCGGCAGCGATGGGCCCGTAGAGCGCGCCTTCGGGCCCTGGCGGCGGCAAGCTGCCTTCGCGCAAGGCAAGGAGCTGCCGCCAGGTTTCGTCGCTCATATTGATCGGGTTTACTATCACGGCATCCTGTGTACTTGTCAGCTCGCAAACAACGCCTTGATGCCGCGCATCGGCTGCACGCCCTCGCGCATGGCGAACTGGCGCAACGGCGGCACGGCGGAGAGCACGTAGAGGCCGGCCGAACGCGCGAGCTGCGCCGGCAGGAAATCTGCAAGCAGCGAGCGGTTCAAAAGGTCCACGCTCGCCGTCCGGCTCCACACATCGGATTTGCGCAGGAAGTCGTAACGCTCGCCGGTGCGCGACGAGATGGTCGAGCCATCAATGCCGTCCAGCATGCGCGAAAGCCGCATGATATCGCGCAGGCTGAGGTTCAGCCCCTGCGCGCCGATCGGCGGAAAGGCATGGGCGGCCTCGCCGACAAGCGCCATCCGGCCCTTGCCGAAACGGTTGGCGACCAGCGAGGAGAGTGGCCACTTCTGCACCGGGCCGTCGATCTTCACCGCGCCCAGCAGGAACTGCATGCGCTCCTCGATCGCCGCGGCAATCTCCTCCGGCGGGCGGTCAACCATGGCCTCCGCATCGGCCGTTGCCATGACCCAGACGAGACTGGAGCGTTTGGCTTCCGGCAGCGGAACCTGGGTGAAGGGACCATTGCGGGTGTGGAATTCGGTCGAGATATCGCCGTGCGGCAGGCCGTGTTCGAAATTCAGAACGACGGCGGACTGTTTATAGCTCCATTGCCGGGTGCCGATATCGGCGCTCTCGCGCACCTTGGACCTGCGGCCATCGGCGCCGACGACCAGCGCTGCATTGAGGCTTTCGCCGGAGGCGAGCGTTATCGCGACCGCGTCCTTGCCGATGTCGATATCGCTTGCGGCCTCGCGGAACTGGGTGATGTTGGCCTCGTTCTCGACGGCTTGCGAAAGCTTTTCGACCAGCACCGTGTTCGGAATATTGTAGCCGAAGGCCTCAAGGTCGATTTCCGCAGAGCGGAAGCTGACGGTGGGCGCGCGCAGCAGGCGGCCGGTGCCATCGATGATCCGCATAGTCTTGAGCGGGGCGGCGGCGGGTTTGATGTCTTTCCACAGGCCCAGCCGGTTGATGAAGGCGATGGAGTGGTCCATGAGCGCGGTGGTGCGGTGGTCGCCGCTGCTTTGGGCGGGCGCCACCAGGGCGACGTCGCGTCCCCCACGCGCCAGCGACAGCGCCGTAATCATACCGGCGGGTCCGCCGCCGATCACTGCAATTTCATGCTCCGCCATAATCGAGCCTCGTCATTTGTTGTGATACCGATATAATGCCGCAAGGCTGTTTCTGCTGCGAAAAATTCTGGAAAGCCAAGATTTTTTTCGCGCATCGCATCCATCTGGTGCATTCTGGACCGAAATTCGGTAGGCATGCCGGATCGTCCGGCGGAAAAGGTCGGCAACGCACGACGCAGCAAACGGATATCGAATGGGATTGTTCACTCAGCGAAAAGTGCCATATGCGGAAATCAGGGCTTTTTCCGTCCATATCCTGACGGCCTCGGGCTCGTTCCTGGCCTTTCTCGGGGTCGTGGCCGCCGCCGAGGGGCGATTCGTGTCGATGTTCTGGTGGCTCGGGCTGGCGTTGCTCGTCGACGGCATTGACGGGCCGATCGCCCGGCGGCTGAGGGTCAGCGAAGTGCTGCCGAGCTGGTCCGGCGTCATGCTCGACAACATCATCGACTATGTCACCTATGTCCTGCTTCCAGCCTTCGCGCTCTATCAGTCGCATATGATCGGCGAGCCGCTTTCCTTCGTCGCCGCCGCGCTGATCGTTGTTTCCAGCGCGATCTATTACGCCGACAGCGGGATGAAGACCGGCGAGAATTTCTTCTCGGGCTTTCCCGTGGTCTGGAACATGGTGGTGTTCTCGTTTTTTGTCATTCAGCCCTCCTCGCTGGTCGCGATGGCGATCGTGCTTCTGTCGGTGGCGCTCACCTTCGCGCCCGTGCAGTTCCTGCATCCCGTACGCGTCAAACGGCTGAGGCCGCTCAATCTGGCCGTCTTCGGCATCTGGTGCGCGACCGGGTTCTATGCGCTGATTGCCTCCTTCGACGCGCCGAAACTGATCGAGGCGCTGTTCGTCGCAAGCGGCATCTATCTCTACGTTATCGGCGCGGTGCTGCAGTTCCTGCCCAAGCTCGGCGCGCGGGCTGCGGAAACGCGCGCCGAATTTTGAGCGAAGAATCTGTTTGCGGAGCGGCCAAAACCGTTGCGCATCCACCGGGGTTTGTGCTTCATTTATACGCAGGGCAGGGGAAGTCCTAATTTTTAGTCAATCCATGGCGGGCAGGGCGCATGCGCCCGGGTGCAGTGCCGGCGGCCGGAGGGCGGTTTGGACGAAGTAAAGAAACCGGCGGGTCAACCGCTGCTGGCGGTTTCCGGTCTCACGAAGTATTTCGGCACATTCGCCGCTTGCGACGGGATCGACCTCGAAATCGCCAGGGGTGAAATCCATGCCCTGCTTGGGGAAAACGGCGCGGGCAAATCCACTCTGGTGAAAATGCTGTTCGGCGTGCTGGAACCGTCGGCGGGCCAGATCGTCTGGCAGGGCGAACCGGTGCGCATCGAAGCGCCGGCCCATGCGCGCAAGCTCGGCATCGGCATGGTGTTTCAGCATTTCTCGCTGTTCGAGGCGCTGACGGTGGCGGAAAACATCGCGCTGTCGCTCGATCCCGGCATTTCGCTGGCCGAGATTTCCGACGAATCGCGCCGGCTTTCGGTGGAATACGGCCTGCCGCTCGACCCGCGCGCCCATGTGGCCGATCTGTCGGTCGGCGAGCGCCAGCGCATCGAGATCGTGCGGGCGCTTTTGCAGAACCCCAGCCTCATCATCCTGGACGAACCGACCTCGGTGCTGACGCCGCAGGAGGCCGACCGGCTGTTCGAGACGCTGAACAAGCTGAGGGCCGAGGGCCGCTCCGTCCTCTACATCTCCCACCGGCTGGAGGAGGTGCAGCGGATCTGCGACAAGGCCACAGTGCTGCGCCACGGCAAGGTGACCGGGGCCTGCACGCCGCGCGAGGAAACGGCGGCATCGCTGGCGCGCATGATGGTGGGCGGCGAGGTCTCCGAGATCAAGCGGCCCGAGGCCATGACCACGGGCAGGGTGCTGCTTGAGGCCAAGGGGCTGAACGCGCCATCGCGCACGCCGTTCGCAACCGCGCTGAAGGATATCTATCTCGAGGTCAAGGCCGGCGAGGTGCTGGCGATCGCGGGCGTGGCCGGCAACGGCCAGTCGGAACTGTTCGATGCGCTTTCGGGCGAATATCCCGTGACGGACGGGCAGAGCGTTCTGATCGACGGCAAGCCGGTCGGCGCGAAAGGCATCAATTTCCGCCGTGCGCTGGGTGCCGCCTTCGTGCCGGAGGAGCGCCACGGCCACGCCGCCGTCACCAGCATGCCGCTTTCCGAGAACCTGGTGCTAGCCCGCAACGAGGCGGAGGCCGGCACGTTTCTGGCCGGCGGGCCGCTGAAGATGATCCGCCGTGCGGTGGCGCGAGCGCGCACCGGCGATATCTCCAAGGTCATGGATGTTCGCAAGAGCGGCGAGGATCCGGCCGCCGGCTCGCTCTCCGGCGGCAATCTGCAGAAATTTATCGTCGGCCGCGAGCTGGACCGCAAGCCCAAGGTCATCATCGTCAACCAGCCGACCTGGGGCGTTGATGCGGGCGCCGCCGCCCATATCCGCCAGTCGCTGGTCGATCTCGCCCGCGCGGGGTCGGCGGTGCTGGTGATCTCGCAGGATCTCGACGAGATTTTCGAGATCGCCACCCGCATCGCCGTCATCTCCGAGGGCCGGCTGTCCGACAGTTATCCTGCTGAGACGATGACGCTGGAGAAGATCGGCCTGCTGATGGGCGGCGTTCATGGCGAGGAGGCGGCCGATGCGCATTGAACTCGAAAAACGCCCGGGCGCCTCGCGGCTGTTTTCGCTGCTCTCGCCGGTCATCGCCTTTGGGCTGACGGTGGTGTTCGGGGCGATCATGTTTCTGGCGCTCGGCAAGGATCCGCTGGAGGCGCTCTATCAGTTCTTCATCTGGCCGTTGTTCGATGTCTGGTCGCTGCATGAGCTGATGATCAAGGCAGCGCCGCTGATCATGATCGCGGTCGGCCTGTCGGTCTGCTACCGCTCCAATATCTGGAATATCGGCGCCGAGGGTCAGTTCACGGTCGGGGCGATCGTCGGTTCGATCGTGCCGGTCTATTTCTACCAATGGTCGTCGCCGCTGCTTTTGCCAATCATGCTGCTGATGGGCATCGCCGGCGGCGCGCTCTATGCCGGCATTCCCGCGCTGCTGAAAAACTACTTCAAC
This sequence comes from Martelella sp. AMO21009, assembly GCF_053484295.1. Taxonomy (NCBI): domain Bacteria; kingdom Pseudomonadati; phylum Pseudomonadota; class Alphaproteobacteria; order Hyphomicrobiales; family Aurantimonadaceae; genus Martelella; species Martelella sp. AMO21009. The sequence continues at coordinate 15,509 of NZ_JBAKFR010000037.1, read as the reverse complement.
ACCAATGAAATCCTGACCTCGCTGATGCTGGTCTATGTCGCCCAGCTTTTTCTGGACTGGCTGGTGCGCGGCGCGTGGCGCAATCCCGAAGGCTTCAACTTCCCGCAGACCCGCGATTTTGTCGACGCGGCGATGCTGCCGGAAATGATGGCCTCCGGCCGCGCCCACTACGGCTTTGCCTTGGCCATCCTGGCAGCGCTTGCAGTGTGGTTCATGATGCGCTTCACGCTGAAGGGTTTCGAGGTCAATGTGATCGGCCAATCGCAGCGCGCGGGGCGGTTCGCGGGCTTTTCCTCGCGGCGCATGGTGTGGTTCTGCTTCCTGCTGTCCGGCGGTCTTGCGGGCCTTGCCGGCGTCAGCGAGATTTCCGGCGCGCTCGGCTATCTGCAGCCGCAGATTTCGCCGGGCTACGGCTTCACAGCGATCATCGTCGCCTTTCTCGGCCGTCTCAATCCGCTGGGCGCGATCGTTGCGGGCCTCGTTCTGGCGCTGACCTATATCGGCGGCGAAGGGGTGCAGTTCACCATGGGCGTCTCCGACAAGGTCACGCGCGTGTTCCAGGGCATGCTGCTGTTCTTCGTGCTCTCCTGCGACACGCTGATATTGTACAAGGTGCGGGTGATTTTCGGCGGCAGATCGTCCGAGGCGGCGCCCGGCCAGCCCGTTGAGGAGAAAGCGTCATGATTGTCGAAGCCATTCTGCTCACGATCATCACGGCCTCGACACCGCTGGTTCTGGCGGCAATCGGCGAACTGGTCTGCGAGCGCGCCGGCGTGCTCAATCTCGGGGTCGAGGGCATGATGGTGATGGGCGCGGTCGGCGCGTTCACCGCGGCGCATGCCACCGGCTCGCCATGGATCGGCATGCTGGCCGGTCTGATCACGGGCGCGGTGTTCTCGCTGCTGTTCGGCTTCCTGACGCTGACTCTCGTTGCCAATCAGGTGGCGACGGGTCTCGCGCTGACGATCCTGGGGCAGGGGCTTTCAGCGATGATCGGCGAAGGCCTGGTCGGCAGACCGGGCGTGAAGATGCCCTCGCTCGATATACCGGTCCTGTCCGACATCCCCGTCATCGGACCGCTGCTCTTCGATCAGGATATCTTCTTCTACCTCTCGATCGCGATCGTGGCCGGCGTTTCCTGGTTCCTGTTCAGGACCCGACGCGGACTGGTGCTGCGCTCGGTCGGCGACAATCACGGCTCTGCCCATGCGCTCGGCATCAATGTCATCGGCATCCGCTATCTCGCGGTGATGTTCGGCGGGGCCTGCGCCGGGCTTGCGGGCGCTCAGCTTTCGCTGGTCTATACCCCGCAATGGTCGGAGAATATGGCGGCCGGACGCGGCTGGATCGCGCTGGCGCTGGTCGTGTTCGCCTCCTGGCGGCCCTGGGGCGTGCTGGTCGGCGGTTATCTCTTCGGCGCGGTGACGATCGGCCAGCTTCACGCCCAGGCCTTCGGCATCGCCATCCCGTCGCAATTCCTTTCGGCGCTGCCCTATGTGGTCACCGTCCTGGTGCTCGTCATCATCTCGCAGAACCGCAGGATGACGCTCATCAATACGCCCGCTTCACTCGGGAAATCCTTTGTCCCGGATCGCTAGGCGGACTAGACTGAACCCTTCAAACCAAATGAGGTGAACGATGAAAACGCTGAACTTCGCACTGGCCGCCTCGGCGGCGATCATCGCCGGGCTTTACGCAACCGGCGCCAGCGCCCAGGAAGACGTCAAGGCCTGCTTCGTCTATGTCGGCTCGGCAACCGATGGCGGCTGGACCCAGGCCCACGACATCGCGCGGCAGGAGCTCGAGGATACGCTCGACATCGAAACCGCCTATATCGAAAACGTGCCGGAAGGCCCGGATGCCGAGCGCGCGATCGAGCGCATGGCGCGGTCCGGCTGCACCATCGTCTTCACCACCTCCTTCGGCTTCATGGAGCCGACGCTGAAGGTCGCCGCCAAATATCCGGATGTGAAGTTCGAGCATGCCACCGGCTACAAGACCGCCGACAATGTCGCGACCTACAATTCGCGCTTCTATGAAGGCCGCTACATTTCCGGCGTGATCGCCGGTTCGATCTCCGAATCGGGCATTGGCGGCTATATCGGCTCGTTCCCGATCCCGGAAGTCGTCATGGGCATCGATGCCTTCCAACTCGGCGCGCAGTCGGTCAATCCGGATTTCAAGACCAAGGTCGTCTGGGCCAATACCTGGTTTGACCCGGGCCGTGAAGCCGACGCCGCCAAGGCGCTGATCGACCAGGGCGTCGACGTTCTCGCCCAGCACACTGACACCACCGCGCCGATGCAGATCGCCGCCGAACGCGGCATCAAGGCCTTCGGTCAGGCCTCCGACATGATCGAGGCCGGACCGGAAACCCAGCTCACCGCCATCATCGACACCTGGGCGCCTTACTACATCAAGCGCGTCGAGGCCGTGCAGAACGGCACCTGGGAATCGGTGCAGAGCTGGGATGGTCTGAAGGACGGCATCCTCACCATGGCGCCCTACACCAACATGCCGGATGACGTGAAGAAACTCGCCGAAGAGACTGAAGCAAAGATCATTTCCGGCGAACTGAAGCCCTTCACCGGCCCCGTCACCCTGCAGGATGGCACGCCGTTCCTCGCCGAAGGCGAAGTAGCCGACGACGGCACGCTGCTCGGCCTCAATGTTCTGGTCGAAGGCGTCGAAGGTTCGCTGCCGAAGTCTGAATAAGGGCTCGGTCTCGGGACTGGCTTAGCAAGGGTCCGGCGTTTTCGACGCCGGGCCTTTTCTCTTTTCGAGCTGCGGCGGTGGTCAGCCGCGTGCCGCATCTTTGATCCAAAATCGCGCCACGCGTGCTTCCAAATCGCGTCGATGCGCCTTAGCCTGCGCACGTGAACGAATTTGATTGTGCACGGTTCGTACGCCCGCATACTGATCCGGAACCCGAATGCAGACTTTCAACTCCCTGATCCCCGACAACTGGCCGGCCGAGGGCTGCGCCTTTCCGGTGTCAACGATCGATATCCAGGTGGAGGCGGGCGACCGGGCCGGCATTTCCCGTTTCAACAGGCAGGTGCAGGAAAACTGGGAACGCGAGGTTTCGGCCAATCCGCATCTGTTCAATGGCCGGCTGATTACCTTGAACGCGGTGCGCCTTGAAGACGGCGCGGTGACCGCCGCCGGCCAGAACGTTCCCTACGCCTATCATCTCTGGTGGCGGCGGCAGGAGCCGCGCCCCCCGACCTTCCATTCCTTCGCCATGCCGGTGATCATCTCGGCCGATGGCGCGATCATCGCGATCCGCATGAGCCCCACCACCGCCAATGCCGGCAAGGTCTATTGCGCGTCCGGTTCGCTCGAACCCGCCGATATCGTTGACGGCCGCGTCGATATTGATGCCAATATGGCGCGCGAGGCGGCGGAGGAAACAGGGCTGCGGCTTGATGAACTTGAAACCCGGCCGGGCTATTACTGCGCGCATTTCCGCCAGGCTGTCATGTTCTACCGGTTTTTCCACGCCGCGCTTGACGCCGATGCTCTTATGGCCAATGTGCGAGAGCATATGCGCCACGACGACGAGCAGGAGATTGACGCGGTTCTGGCGATCACGCGTGAAAACCGCGACGCGTTCGACTACGCCTATTCGATGTTGCCCGTGCTCGAACTGTTTTTCGACGGCGGACTGAGGAGATGACGACACCATGCTGGATTATGTGATCTATGACGTGTTCACGGCGGAGCGCTACAAGGGCAATCCGCTTGCCGTGGTCTTCGGCGCCGACGCGCTGAGCGACGACGAAATGCAGACGATCGCCATCGAGTTCAACCTGTCGGAGACGATCTTCCTCAGCGCGCCCGAGCATGTTTCGCACTCGGCCGCGGCCCGCATTTTCACGCCCGGCGGGGAGCTGCCCTTTGCCGGCCACCCGACTGTGGGCGCGTCGATCGCGCTTGCCGAGTGTCAGCATGGCGAGGATGCGGACATCGATATGGTCACGGTGCTGGCGGAAAAGATCGGCCCCGTTCGCTGTGCCGTGAAGCTCAAGCCGGGGGCCGCGAGCTTCGCTGAATTCGACCTGCCGAAACTCTCGCGCCGGTCTGACGAGGTCATCGCGCGCGAGAAGCTTGCCGATGCGCTCGGCATTTCGCCGGCCGAAATCGGCTTCGAGAATCACGTGCCGACGATCTGGTCGGCCGGCGTTCCCTTCGCCATGATCCCGCTGCGCAATCTTTCGGTGGTGGAGAAGGTCGAATTCGATCAGCGCCAGTGGCTGTCCTTCGCGCCGCTTGTCGATGGCCTGCCTGTATGGGCCTATCCCTACACAAGAGGCGGGGTGCGCCATGACGCGCATTTCCACGTCCGCATGTTCGCCGCCGAAACGATCGAGGAGGATCCGGCGACCGGCTCGGCCGCCGCGGCCTTTTCGGGTGCGATCCAGCATTTCGACGCGCCGGGCGAGGGGTCTCACACCTTCGTCATCGAGCAGGGCGTGGAAATGGGCCGTCCGTCCTATATCCGGCTCAACCTGGAGACCGGAGCGGCCGGTGAAATAACCGCCGCGCGTATCGGCGGGCAGGCGGTCCGGGTAGCGCGCGGCACGCTGCTGTAGGGCGCCCCGACAGCCTCAAGCGACCGTTTCCCACCGATAAGTCCTTGGCCGCTCACGAAAAGCCGAAAATTTCACTTGCAGTGCTGGACAAGCCCCCGAATCCCCGTTATATGCGCCTCCAACGACGCAAACGCGCCGTTCTCGTGGGTGATTAGCTCAGTTGGTAGAGCAGCTGACTCTTAATCAGCGGGTCGTAGGTTCGAGACCTACATCACCCACCATTTTCCTCAAATAAATCATTGTGCTGCAGGACGTTATGGCTTTTCCTGCGCCCGTTTTTGTGACTTTATTTTCGCAAGATGTCACGCGGCTGCCAAACGCCTTCGCAATCCCGGCGGGCCGGGATCTACGGGAATTTTCGGCAAGCAGACCGCGAGGCACCCGCTGACTCGGCCCTTGGCGCGCGTGACGTGGTTTTCCCGTTTCCAGCTTGTCGGAAGCCGGGACGCGGTAAAATGAATATCAGCATTTGCTCCCACGCCGGACAGCAGAACGGAGAATCATGATCGAGTTCATCGGCGTTTCCCCATCCATCGTGGCACTGGTGCTCCTTGGGCTTCTGTTCGTCGCTTTCACCATCGAAAAATATCCGCCGGATATCACGGCGGTCATCGGCGCGGCGGTGTTCATTGTCCTGGGCCTTGTGCCCACCAATGATGTGATGGCCGTCTTCTCCAGTTCCGCCCCGATCACCATTGGCGCGATGTTCGTGGTTTCCGGCGCTCTGCTCAGGACGGGGGTGCTGGATGCTCTTGCCGGCTTCATCGTGGAGCGCGCCAAATCCCATCCGGTGCTTGCGATTGCGATCTTCATCGTCGTGGCGGCATCGGCATCCGCCTTCATGAACAGTACGCCGGTTGTTCTCGTGCTTATTCCGGTCGTGGTGCGCCTCGCGGCAAGCCTCGGCATGGCGCCCACCCGATTGCTGATACCGCTTTCCTATACGGCCATTCTCGGCGGCACCTGTACCTTGATTGGCACCTCGACCAACCTTCTGGTGGCCGGCGTTGCGCAGCAGAACGGCCTCGAGCCGTTTTCCATTTTCGAGATCGCGCCGGTCGGCATTATTTCGGCTCTCGTCGGCGGCGTTTCGGTTTTCGTGCTCGGGAAGTTCCTGCTTCCGCACCGCGATTCCGATCAGAACGTCGAAAACGAGGAGACGCCCTTTCTGTCCGAAGTCACCATTCTGTCCGACTATGACGGAATCGGCAAAGCACTCTCGGACGTCAGCGATTTTCAGCGCACCGGCGTCCGCGTCACCGGCATCCGGCGCGGAACAAGCATCGAGAGAAGCGGTCTGCCCGAACATGTCATCCAGCAGGGGGATGCGGTGATACTGATTGCCCCGACTTCCGAACTCCTGACCTTCGAGGAACAGGCGGGACTGCAGGTCGGCCTGCGGCGATCTGTCGGCGTGGAGCCCGATGCCGAGTTGCGCGTCGCCGAAGTGATCGTATCGCCGTCGCGCAGAAGCTCCGGCGCCAGGATTGCGGATCTGGCGCTCGGCAGGCGCGTGGGCATGCGCGTCCTCGGGGCCTACCGCGCCAGTCACGTTGCAGGGCCGGACTTGCCGAGTGTTCAGTTGCGTCCGGCCGACAAGCTGCTTCTCGAGGGTACTTCCGAGGGTTTCAGCGATCTGTCGAGGGTCGGTGACGTCGTTTCCGTGACGGAACCTGGCGGCCGCGCTTTTCGGCGGCGTCAGGCGCCGATCGCCGTTTTGACCCTGGTGGGCATCGTCGCGCTTGCCGCTTTCAACGTGATGCCCATCGGTATTTTGGCGCTGCTGGGCGTCGCCGTCATTCTCGCGCTGCGCTGCATCGACAGCGACGAGGCATGGCAGACCATTGACGGATCTATTCTGGTCCTGATCTTCGCGATGCTGATTGTCGGTTCGGGGCTGGAGAACAGCGGGGCCGTCGAACTGGTCGTGAGCATGCTGAGGCCGTGGCTGGAAAACCTTTCGCCCGTGCTCATGCTGCTCGCCGTCTATTTCGTCGGATCCATTCTGACGGAGACGGTCACCAACAACGCTGTCGCGGTTGTCTACACGCCGGTCGTCATAGCGCTCGCGAACCAGCTCGGCCTCGATCCGCGTCCCTTCGTCGTCGCCGTGATGTTTTCCGCCAGCGCGAGTTTCGCGACCCCGATCGGCTACCAGACCAACACGCTGGTCTATGGGGCCGGCAACTACCGGTTCAGCGATTTCCTCAAGATGGGCATTCCGATGAACATCATCGTCGGCCTCACGTCCGTTTTCGCGATAGGTCTCTTCTTCCCGATGTGATTGCCGCCCCCCTCCGAGAGTCACTCTTCCCAGCGTTTCTTTCTCCGCGGCGCGAGCGGTTTCAGCGGGTGGAGCGCATAGGAGGTCGGCTTTCCCAGCGCGGTGGCGACTACGCGATAGGCGCGGCGGTAGTTGAACAGACCGCCGATGAAGAACAGGACGCTGCCGACCAGATATTGCCACGCCAGGAAACCATCGAGCAGGGTTTCGTCGCGCTCGCTGGCAAGCGTCCAGAGATAGGGGATCGAAGCGACGGCAAAGAGCGCCGAGCCGACCACGAAGGTCAGCGCGGTCAGGTTCATCATCTGCAGGGTGACGAGATCGTCGGCCTGGACGATCTGGATGACGTTGATCACCGCGCCGACCACGAACAAGACGCTGCCGATGATGAAGCACCAAGCGCCGGCCTTGGGCAGATCGACGGAAGACAGGAAGAAAACGCTGCCAACCACGAACAGCACGGTTCCGAAGACATAGGTCCACGCCGCCCAGGCCTCCAGCCTGTCCCACACCGTTTCCGGGGCGTTGCGCTGCCTAGCGTAAACGAAAACCTCGATCAGATCATGGCCGGTCACGAGCAGATAGATCAGCGAGCCGAAGAAGAATATCCAGGCGCCAAGATCGGCATAGGCCGAAAGCGCGGGAAAGAAGCAGATGCTGCCGAAAATGAAGATCAGCCCACCGGCCTGATAGGCCATCGCGTTGATCGTCTCCCACCGGAAATTCTTTCGCTCCGCCGGCGTATCGGCAATCACGTCATGAAGACGCGGTCGATTGACGAACATATGCGGCATGCGGTCCCCCGAGATTGATACGCTTGGCGCTCGGCCGTGTTTTAGCGAAGCGGGGAAGGAAAATCAAAACCGGTTGAAAAACGAATGTGGTGAGAGCGCAGGGGTTCGAACCCTGGACCTACTGATTAAAAGTCAGTTGCTCTACCGGCTGAGCTACGCTCTCCCGAGCCGGATGCCCGGCTGAAAGTGGGCGGAACATAGAAAGGGTCTTTATGAAGGTCAACCCGAAATCGCGCCGCGAAAGCGATAATAGGGCGGTTTTCGGCGCGCGGAAAGGTGATTGGATTTGACCGGCCATCTGGTTTAAGACCCGCGGACGTGTTGCGCGGGCATTTACGCTGTCGCGAGCATGGGTTTCGGGCATTGCCCGCGCCCGCAATTGCAAGGTGTTGGAGCAGGTTTCTTGTCGATCGGCGATATTTCCCTTTTGAGCGCGCTTCTGGCCGGCGCGCTGTCCTTTCTCTCGCCCTGCGTGCTGCCGCTGGTGCCCCCCTATCTCTGCTACATGGCGGGGATTTCGGTCGACCAGTTGAAGGGTGGCGGCGAAGCCAAGCCGGCAAACCAGTGGGCGGTGCTGCTGCCGGCCTTCTTCTTCACGCTCGGCTTCGCGACGATCTTCGTGGCGCTCGGCGCGGGCGCGTCCAGCATCGGGCAGCTGCTGCGCCAGTATATGGATATCCTCAGCAAGGTCGGCGGCGTGATCATCATCCTGATGGGGCTGCATTTCCTGGACGTGCTTCGGATTCCGATTCTCTCACGCGAGGCGCGGTTTCACGGCGGCGGCAAGCCGGCAAGCGTGACGGGCGCCTATATCATGGGGCTTGCCTTCGCCTTTGGCTGGACGCCATGCATCGGGCCGGTTCTGGGCGCGATCCTCGCCGTGGCCGCCACCAAGGCGACGGTTTCGAACGGCGCTGTGCTGCTGGCCGTCTATTCGCTCGGTCTCGCCGTGCCGTTCTGGATCGCGGCCTATTTTTCCGGCGCCTTCATGCGGTTTCTGACGCGGTTTCGCAAACATCTGGGCGCTGTCGAGAAAATCATGGGCGTGTTGCTGATTCTCACCGGCGTCGCCTTTCTTTTCGGCTTCATTGCCGATATGGCGATCTGGTTTCAGCAGACCTTTCCGGTTCTCTCGCGTATCGGCTAACGTCGCGCTGCCCGCCACCAAGCGACCGGAGCCATGGCCGATATTCTAGCGCTGCTTTTCCCGTTTTTCGGGCTGATCGTCATCGGGTTCGGCGCGGCGAAGATCTTTCGCCATCCCGAAGAAGGCACCGCCTGGCTCAATATCTTCATCATCTATGCCGCCCTTCCGGCGCTGTTCTTCAAGCTGGTCTCGCGCACGCCGTTCGAGCAACTGACGCGGCTCGATTTCGTGTCGATCGATCTTGCGGCGACCTATTCCGTTTTTCTGTTGCTGTTTGCCATCGGCTATCTGTGGAAGAAGAACGGGGTGCGGGAAACGACCATCCAGGCCTTTGCCGGCAGCTATGGCAATATCGGCTATATGGGGCCGGGGCTTGCGCTGCTGGCGCTGGGGGAGGAGGCTGCCGTTCCGGTGGCGCTGATCATCTGCTTCGAAAACGCGGTGCATTTTATCGTCGCGCCGACGGTGATGGCGACGGCCGGCGGCGGGGGAGGGCGTTCGCTGGTGCGCCATATCGTGCTGCGGGCCCTGCTTCATCCGTTTCTGGTGGCGACGGCGCTGGGCTTTGCTGTCTCTGCATCCGGGTTTGCCGTGCCGCAGGCCTTCAACCGGCTGGTGGATTATCTTGCCCAGGCGGCCGCGCCCTGCGCGCTGTTTGCCATGGGCGTGACGCTGGCGCTGAGGCCGGTCAGGCGGGTGCCTGCGGAAATCAACTATATCGTGCCGGCAAAGCTCATCCTCCACCCGCTGGTGGTCTATCTGTTCATGACGGCGCATGGCGGGTTCGATCCGCTCTGGGTCAAGGCGGCGGTGCTGATGGCGGCGCTTCCGACGGCGACCAACGTCTTCGTCATCGCCCGCCAGTACGGCATCTGGTATGAGCGCGCCTCGGCGACGATCCTGATCTCGACAGTCGCTTCGGTGGCGACGCTCGGCGCGTTGCTGGCGCTGATCAGCGCCGATGCGATTCCGTTTTAGCTCAAGTCGGCACGAGACGGATTGTCGAACAGCCTGCCGAAACAAAAAGAACAAAGGGATCGGCGGCTCTGGATCAGATTTCTGCCTTCGCTCAGGCCTTCGTGGCTCACGCGGCAGGGGGTATCAACGCCTGCGGTTGCGCCTGTCGAGCGAGGGGAGCGACGCGTAGTATTCCCGCTTTTCATGATACATTTCCAGGTCGGCGCGCCGTACGGCGGATTCGACGCTTTCGCCGTTCTCGCAGATCGCCACGCCGACCGATACGCTGATGGGAGCATCGGCGTAGAACTGATTGTTGATACTCAGAAGCTTGTCGATCTGTTCCACCATGACCTTGACGTCGTCCTCGCCAGCACCCGGCATGAGGACGGCAAATTCGTCGCCGCCGATGCGCGCGGCGCAATGGGGAGCGCTGACGGCTTCATTCAAAACCTCGCCAAGCCGGCGCAAAAGACCGTCGCCGGCATCATGGCCAAGCGAATCGTTTGCTTCCTTCAGGCCGTTGAGATCAATGATCAGCACGCCGAGCGGCCGGAAGTTTTTGCGCTCGAGCCGGTTGATCTCCTCGGTATAGTAGGAGCGGTTGTAGAGCTTGGTCAGCACGTCGTGACGGCCGAGATATTCAAGATAGGCCTCCGCCTTCTTGCGCGCCGTGATGTCGGTCAGCGAGACCAGCACCAGCGACCAGTCGTGCTCGTGACCCGGCAGGACGGAGAAATGCAGCAGCACGTAGCGCTCGGAGCCGTCGAGGGCGTAGTTCATCACCTCATGGCTGTGGAACAGCCGCCCCTCCCACAGGTCGATGAGTTGTTCGCGGAAATGCTCCTCGACATCGTCGCGGAAGATTGCATGCTGGTTCTGCAACAGGGCCTGCCGGTCGGCGGCGCGGAACATGTCGAGCGTGGCCTGGTTGACGTCGATCACCTTGATCTCGTTCAGGCATTGACGCACGAAATCGGGGTGCACGTCCATGAACACCCTGAGATCGACGATGTGGCGCGAACGCAGGTCCTCCAAGAGGTTGCGGATACGCGAGAAGTCCTCGACCCACAGCGAGACCGGAGAATGCTCGAACAGGCCCTGGGCATAGAGCGCCTGCGCGCGTTCGCGCCGGTGGGCCGCCTCGCGCAGGGAGACGTCCTCGGTGGTGAGCAGGATCCGGTCCAGCGTTTCCTCATGGCCGGGCAGAACCTGCCCGCGAAGCTGGATATCGAGCCGCTTGCCGGAGAGCGTGTAGTTGACGGTGTTGCTGGAAAAGGAATGCGCGCCCTCGAACAGCTGGACCAACTCATTGATATGGCTTTCCAGCATGTCGTCGCGAAACACCAGATCAATGCTGGAGACCAGCTGCTCCATGTCGCTGGCTTCAAACAGGTCAAGCGTCTTGCGGTTGACCTGCAGCACCCGGATCGCCCGCGAACAGGCGGCAACGCGCGAACGGTCGGCCCTGAGAAACGCCTCGATATCCGTCACGCCGGCGGAGCGCCAACGGTCGAAAAGGCATTTGACGCCGCTGAAATCCTCGACCCACATGGCGATGGGCGCGAGTTCAAACATCTGTTCAAAAGAGCTGTCTTCCAACTTAATGCTCATCATTCGTGCGTCCCGTCAGCGAAAAATCAGGCGACCGATGCGGAACCGGAGGTGCAGTATCATGTAAGCGCAACCATCGGTTCACTCTTTTGTCCGCATCGCTGATCGCGACTCAGTATTCTCTTTTGCCGACATGGGACTATAAGGCTATCCGCCGAAATTTGCCGCCCGCAATTTTTGGGTCCCGCGTCGTTGCCGGCGCAATCGGGCCGGTTCCGTACGCAGCTTGCCTCCCCGACACGCAGGGCGGGCGACAAATGCTATTCTCACCCCAGATGTATTTGACTTGCAGAGAAACCACAACCCTCCGCACCCTTTTGCCTGCTGGCGTTTCGGCGGTCTGGTCTGCGAGGCGGCGTCATTTCAGGCATTTGTGGACATATTCGCATGCTGTCGCCGGTTTTTCGGCTTGATTTTTATTGCTCATGGGCAAAAATTGCGTAACAAGGGCACGGGCTGGTGCAACGCCGCCGGCCGGACAATCAAAGCGGAGCAAAAGCGATGTCGGCGAAGATTTACCGCCCCGCCAGATCGGCGATGCAGCAGGGCAATGCCAAGACCCATGAATGGGTGCTTGAGTTCGACCAGCAGGCGCCGCGCACGATCGATCCCTTGTTCGGTTATACCTCGTCGTCAGACACGCTGCAGCAGGTCAAGCTGCGCTTCGAGACCCAGCAGGACGCCGAGGACTATGCCCGCCGCAAGGGCATAGCCTACCGGGTCATCCCCCCGAAGGAAAAGACGGTGAAGGTGGTCTCCTATTCGGAGAACTTCAGCCCCAACCGCACCCAGCCCTGGACCCACTGATTACGGTCCGCCGCCGTCAGCGCGGCGCAAGGACTGCTTCAGGCTTGCCCTTTATGTCCTCATCAGGCATTGATACGGCCCATACCCGGCCCCTTAGCTCAGCTGGATAGAGCACCGGCCTTCTAAGCCGACGGTCGCAGGTTCGAATCCTGCAGGGGTCGCCAAGGATTTCATGTCCGGACCGAAGACATAGGTAACAGTTTGTACCTAAGACATAGGTGACAATCTCGTGCCGAACGGGTTGTCGATGGTCTAGAATGTTCCATCGCTCCAACCTAGCGAATTCTGCGCATCGTTCTTTTCGGAAGTCGATTCCGATTTTCGAGTCGATGCGCTAGGCGGCACGAAGATCGCGTAAGGATAGCGATGAACCGGTTGGTTATCGGGCTCTAATCCGAAAACTGCTCCGCCAGGATCCGTTCCGACCATGAGCGGTTGGGGTCGGAGAGCACCTTGGCACGGGCGTCGGGGTCCTGTTCGATGCGGACATGGAGCACGTGCTTGACCTCGGTATGGTCGGCGAAGGCGTTGACAAGGCGCTTTTCGGGCTCCAGCGCCACGATATCGACGACGGCGGTGTTCGGCAGCAATGCGCCGCGCCATCGCCGCGGGCGGAAGGCGCTGACCGGGGTGATGGCCAGAAGTGGCGCTTCCAGCGGAATGATCGGGCCGTGGACGGAGAGATTGTAGGCGGTCGAGCCGGCCGGCGTTGCCACCAGTATGCCGTCGCAGGCGAGCTCCGGCAGGCGCACCCTGCCATCAACGCTGACCTGCAGCTTGGCCGCCTGGTGCGATTGGCGCAGCATCGAGACCTCGTTGATCGCCAGCGCGATCGACGAGGTTCCGTCGGCATTGCGCGTGGTCATCCGCAGCGGCCGCAGCTCGTTGATGTCGGCAATCGCCAGACGGCCCAGCAGATCGACGGTCGAGTATTCATTCATCAGGAAGCCGACGGAGCCGCGGTTCATGCCGTAGACCGGGGTATCGGAGTTCATGTATTCATGCAGCGTCTGCAGCATGAAGCCATCGCCGCCGAGCGCCACGATGTAATCCGCTTCTTCCGGCGCAACATTGCCATAAAGCTGTGTCAGTTCGGCTAAGGCCACCTCGGCATCTTCGGTTCCGGAAGACAGAAAGCACAGGGCGGGTGTGGTCTTTGGCATATCGCTTTTCCGTTCGGGTTTGGCGCGGGGGCCAGATCACCCGAGCGGGCCGCGATTTGCAAGCCCCTCGCGCCGCCGATCTTCCCGGCTGCGCCAAAATAGCGGCGAAATAGATGATTTTTTCGTTTTACAGCAGGACCAAATCTGATAGTTGGCATGCCCAATGCCCTTGTAGCTCAGTTGGTAGAGCATCTGATTTGTAATCAGAGGGTCGCGGGTTCGAATCCTGCCGGGGGCACCAAGCCGCTTTCAGGGTGACCGCCAGGGCGTCGAAATCGACACGTCCGGCAGGGAGACGCCCTGGCGCCATTTTGCCCAAGCCCGGAAAAGCTTGTCAAAATGCCGAGGATATTGCAAGAAGTCGCGCCCGGCCATGACGCCGCGTTTGCGCATGTAACCCAACGGCTTTCAAGCCGATATGAAATGAAGGTATGGATATGCAGGTAACCGAAACGCTCGCCGAAGGGCTGAAGCGCGAAATCAAGATCACAGTTCCTGCGGATGATCTGAAGGCGCGCATGAACGAACGCCTGGCGGACGCCAAGGACAAGGTCCGCATCAACGGCTTCCGTCCGGGCAAGGTGCCGATGTCGCACCTCAAGAAGCTCTACGGCAAGTCGGTCATGGCGGAAATCGTCAACGAGACGCTGCAGGAAAAGCCGCAGGCCGTGATCGCCGAGCGCGGCGAGCGCGCCGCCGGCCAGCCGAAGATCGACATGACCGAGGACGAGGGCGAGGCCAACAAGGTCCTGAACGGCGAAATCGATTTCGAATTCACCGTATCCTACGAAATTCTGCCGAAGTTCGAACTGCAGCCGACCGACGGCCTGAAGGTCGAGCGCCCGGTCGTCGACATCTCCGATGAGGAAGTCGAGGAGCAGGTCAAGGCGGTTGCTGAAAACGCCCGCGAATACGAGACCAAGAAGGGCAAGGCCGCCAATGGCGACCGCGTCACCATCGATTATGTCGGCAAGATCAACGGCGAAGCCTTCGAAGGCGGCGCCGACACCGATTCGCAGCTTGTGCTCGGTTCCAACCGCTTCATCCCCGGCTTCGAAGAGCAGCTCGTCGGCGTCAAGGCCGAGGATGAAAAGCAGGTCAAGGTCACTTTCCCGGAAGACTATCCGGCCGAACATCTCGCCGGCAAGGAAGCCGTGTTCGATGTGACGGTCAAGGAAGTCGCTTCCGCCGGCGAACTCGAGATCAACGACGCGCTGGCCGAAAAGCTGGGTCTGGAATCGGCCGATCGTCTGCGTGAACTCGTGCGTGAGCAGATCGTCGGCCAGTACAACCAGTTCACCCGCCAGAAGGTCAAGCGTCAGATCCTTGATCAGCTCGACGAACAGTATTCCTTCGAGGCCCCGCAGTCGCTGGTCGATGCCGAGTTCGAAAACATCTGGCGTCAGGTCCAGGCCGATCTGGAACGTTCGGGCAAGACCTTCGAGGATGAGGACACCACGGAAGAGGAAGCCCGCGGCGAATACCGCAAGCTCGCCGAGCGCCGCGTCCGTCTCGGCCTCGTGCTTTCCGAAATCGGCGAGAAGGCCGGCGTTCAGGTTTCCGATGAGGAAATGCAGCGCGCGCTTTACGACCAGATGCGTCAGTATCCCGGTCAGGAGCAGGAAATCCTGAAGTTCTTCCGCGAAACCCCCGGCGCCCAGGCATCGCTGCGCGCGCCGATCTTCGAGGAAAAGGTGGTCGACCACCTGCTCGAAGGCATCGACGTCAAGGATGTCACGGTCTCCAAGGAAGAGCTGCTGGCGGACGACGACGACGAGGTAGCAGCGGCGACCAAGAAGGCTGAAAAGAAGCCCGCCGCCAAGAAGAAGGCTGCGCCGAAGAAGGCCGCCGCCAAGGCCGAGGATGACGCAGCTTCGGAAGAGGCTGAAAAGCCTGCCGCCAAGAAGGCGCCTGCCAAGAAGGCCGCTCCGAAGAAGGCTGCTGCTGCCAAGTCTGATGCCGACGGCGACGAGAAGCCCGCGCCGAAGAAAAAGGCTCCGGCCAAGAAGGCTGCACCGAAGAAGGCCGACGACAGCGCCGAATAAGCCTGCGGCTTTGTGGATTTCAAGCCCGCCCGGTTCGCCCGGGCGGGCTTTTTATATCCAAAATAAACCTCCACCTACGGTGGAGGACTGGACGCGTTCTACA